>JBBDNT010000237.1:0-15347 GCA_040877445.1 Planctomycetaceae bacterium | reverse complement strand
TGCCGCCGCTGTCTAAGGCGGCGGTCGGCTCGCCGGGAATCGTGGCCGGACCGATTCGGCATCGGGTCGGTCGCTTTCTGTCCCTCATTCGGCGTTTGGTTGCGGCTTCGTCGCGCTGGGCCTTTGCGTGAGGCTTTCCCGATCTTCACGGAGCTTCGCGTCGAAAAGACTCCCAGGGCGAACGATACCGGAACGTTCACGGTGCGAAGTGGAATTTGGACAGGTTCTAAAGTGTTTCAAGTTCCGAATTCGCGGCGACGCCTCATCCGATCATCGACGCGCGACGAAGCGACGACGCTCGGAGCGTCCGGTTCGCTGGCTGCGGCTACCCGCATCCGTCTCATTCCTCGAATTCCCCGTCGGATGCCGCGTCGTCGTCCCAGTCCCCCGCGGGAATCGTCCGCAGGATTTCGCGGCGCCAGCCCGGCTCGTCGATCGGCCATCCCTGAACCCGCAGCCGACGGTCGGAGAGTTCCACCGGTCGCGCGCGGCGGCGGATTTCCTGACGGCATTCCCGCTCCAGCGGCTGCGGACGCGGCAAGCGCCCCGGCTGATTCGCCATCCTCCGCGTCAAACGCCCCTGGTCGAAGATCGTGACGACGGTCGGCAATGGCAGATCGAGCAGCCGCATTGCGATCAACTCGTGGCTCGCGGTGCGATAGATCGCCTTCAGTTCCAGCACGTCGCCGCGGAGCGCGTCGGCGTCTCGCGGGAACCAGGTACCGGGCAGCAGGAACCGGGCCGCGAGCAGGTTCGCGACTCCCTCGCGGAGCCGGGGGCTGGGCTCCCCTTCGTCCGGAATCGTCGCCCTGCCGAAGACCTTCCAGGCGTGCATCTCGCCCAGTTCGTGGGCGGCGGCCCATTGCAGCCGCTCCGGCCGCGGGTCCGGCTTGAGGAAGATCGCCGAGGCGCGGCCCCGCAGCGACTTGTGCCGGGCCCGCTCCCGCAGGCGGCCGTCGACGGCGACGATCGCCCCCAATGCGCGGGCCAGCGCGATGGCGTCGACCGGGGGCGCGGCGACGCCCGCTTCGTCGAGCGCCTCGGCGACGACGGAATCCAGGGCGTTGGTCCAGAGTTCGGGCAACGTGGCGAGAGGCATTGGTTCGGGTCCGGTAGGCGGTCGGCAGTGGGCAGAATCTTGTTTTTTAGTTCATACGATACATTGTTATCGTAATCGCGAGTGTTCCTGCTGTCCAGTGCTTCGCCCTGATTTTTTCGCTTCCGCCCACGGTGGCGTCCCATTCGAGTACGCGGAATGACGATGCGTCTTGCACCCCGAGCGATCTCATGCTTCCGGCATTCTCGGGCAGGTTCACCCGTCCGCTCGCGCGGTTTCACGGATGAGTCGCTCGGAAGCGATCATTTCTCGACGCGGCGCTTGCGGCTGATCAGGAAGGCGGCGACATCGGCGGCCTGGTCCGGGGCGAGGAACTGGCCGAAATTGCCGGGCATCGCGGATTGCTTCGAAGTCCGTCGTTCCTCGATCGCGGAGCGTTCGACCTCGACCACCGTCCCGTCGGTCGCGACGAGCTTGAGGGCGCGCCCGGACTCTTCCAGGACGATCCCGGAATAGGCCCTTCCCGATTCGGTGACGATGGTCTGAGTGAGGAAGCCCTCGGTAATGGTCGCGTCGGGGTCGAGGATCGAATCGACGATCTCGCGAGGCTTCGCCCGCAAGCCGATGCCCGACAGTTCCGGCGCGTAGTCGTTTCCCCGCTCGTCGACGCGGTGACATCGCGCGCAGGCGAACCGCTGGCTGAAGAACAGCCGGCGGCCCCGCTCGGCGTCGGCATGTTCCAACAGGGCCAGCACGTCGTCGATCCGCGTCGGGGGATCGCGGACGACGAGCGGCGTGGGAGTGACGAGCACGATGTAATGACTCCGCCCGCCGCCCCCCGGCGTGTCGCGGTTCGCCCCCAAGGTCACCACGCCCGGTGCGAACTCGCGGCGGAACAGCCGCATTCGCGCGTCGCTCGTCGCCAATTCGAAACCGGAGTCCTCGAAACCCGCCTTCCCGGCGGCCGCGAGCCAATCCGGCACATGGGGGATGCGCTGATCGACGGCAACCCACACGACGGATTGCTCCGCAAGCACGAATGTCAGAAGCGCTTCGTCGCGCGCGTCGGCGTCGTCGTTGGGGCCTTGAATCCAGGTCGCCGCGAGCAGTTCGCGGGGAACCTCGGTGAAGTGATAGCCCCGGTCGGTGTAGGCTTCGTCCTTCGGCGTCGGTCCGAGATGCCGCACGCGGTAGGCGGCGCCGGTCGCGGCCTTGGGCGTCCCGACGATGAGCCGCCCGAGCGAATCTTCCTCGGAGAGCTTGTGGAACCGGGCGGAGGCGATCGGGCCGATCCGCCTTCCATCGCGGAACATCGCGGCCTGAACCAGCGCGCTCTGCGTGAGCCGCAGCGGCGCGGCGTAGCGAACCGAGTCGGCGTGCGGCGGCGTTCCATCGAGCGTGTAGCGGAGTTCGACGCCGCTTTCCGTCGTGCGCAGCGCGACTTCGATCACGTCGGTGAACTCGCATCCGTCCGGCTCGACCACGAGCGCCGGCCGGACGTTGCCGCCGCCGTTCTTGCCGAGCCACAGCGTGGCGACTTCGGCCGTGTCTCGATCGACATCGAGCCGCAGCGGCTGCGCGTCGGACTTTTGCAGCATCTCGCGGTCGGCCAGCGCGAGGAGCGCGGCTCGCCGCACGCCCGCGCGCTCGTCGTGCAACAGTGCGCGCAGCGCGTCTTCGCCGGCGAGTCCGGCGAGCGCGCTCCAGCAGGCGTAAAACGTCACGCGATCGTTTTCGCGGTCGGCCAGCTCGACGAGCGCGTCGACGAGTTGCGATTGCCGCGCCTGACGGATGGCGAGCACCGCCTCGAAGCGAATGCGCGGCTCGTCGTCCTGGAGCGCGGCGACGACGGTCTCGGGAAGTTCCCGCCCCCGCCCGAACTCGCGAATGCGGTGCGCCAGGATGCGTATCGCCTGGATTCGCAAGTTCATATCGCGATCCTCCGCCGCCGCGACGACCGCGGCGAACCAGTCGTCGATGGCGCGGTCATTCGGGTCGAGCCGTCCGAGAGTCCACGCGGCCCATGTCCGCCGGGCTTTCGATGCTGCGTCGGGTTCGAGCGACTCGATCAACTGTTGCTTCACGATCGGACCGCGCCGCAGGAGTTCGTCCTGAGCCGCGACGCGCCAAGCGGGAACGGCGTGCCCGAGGTCGGCGAGAAGTTGCGCGATCGTCCGTTCCGATGGCGGCCTCGCCCGGTGCGGCGCATTCCAGGAATCGCGCGGGACGAGTCCGCCGTCCGGCCAGACGCGATAGACCCTTCCGGCATTGTCCTGATTTCCGTCGCGGTCGAACGTCGCGCCGTAGCCCCCACTCCAACCGAGAATCCACAGCGCCCCGTCCGGCCCGAGTTCGAGGTCGGTGGGGCGATACAGCGACTCGCCCGCCGTGACGAATGGTTCCCACCTGCCGCCGTCCGGTTGCAGAAGCGCTCCGTTCCATAGGGGCCGGTAAACGAACGTCGTGCGCTGCAGCCAGTCGTTGATGAAGAATACGCCTCGAAAATCGGCCGGAAAGCCCTCCGCGGCACAGTGTACCAGGCCGGTCCCCGAACCCTCGAACAACGGCCCGCTGGCGGGAACCGTGGGGAGGTGCCCGTCGCCGCTCCAGTGAAAACTCCACGGGTGCCCCCAGCCGAAATGCGCGCCGGGGAACGGCATGAAGATCTTGTCGCCTCCGGTCTGGTCGTTGTCGGTCCCCAGCCAGCAGAAGCCGTCGTCGAAGGCGATGTCCCACGGGTTCCGAAAACCGCGGCAGACGATTTCCAGGTTCTTCCCGCCGTCGTCGCAACGGAGAATGCCCCCTTCCCGGCCCCAATCGTCGGCCGGATCGTGATAGCTCCTCCGGTATTCGCCGCGACGAAAGACCTGCGGCGGCGGGAAGTCCGGCGCGTCGTCGGGCGATTTCACGCCCCACAGACGGCGGAACGGCTCGGGGGCGGTGCGGCCCGGCCGACCAAGCCCTTTCGAGTTGCCCTTCGACATGTACAGCTTGCCGTCCGGTCCCCAGTTCAGCCCGTGCAGACCGTGCTCGAGATTTCCAAGATCGGTATGGATGAGTACGTATTCGTCGGCCGCGTCGTCGCCGTCGAGGTCGCGAACGATCGTGAGATCGGGAGCGTTGGCGACCCACAGGTCGCGCCCTTTCCAAGCCAGCGCTTGGATGCAGTTGAAACCCTCGGCGAAGGTCTTCGTTTCGTCGACGCGGCCGTCGCCATCCGCATCGATCAGGATGCGGACGGTGTCGCCGGGCGTTTCCGGCTTGGGCATTCGGAACTGCGGTCCTTGGCCGACGAACGGCCTTCCCCGCTCGTCGAACGCCAGCGCCGCGGGATGCCGCACGTGCGGCTCGCGGGCGAACTCGGCGACTTGGAAACCGGGAGGGACGCGCGGCAGCGGCTCATCGGCCGCGACCCGCGCCGCGGCGGTGGCGACGATCCACAACCCGCAAAGCGTACGAATCGACCGCCCGATTCGGTGCATGGGTATTGCCCTCGCGAAGGATCGGCCGAAGGGAGTGCGTTCTCGATGACCGGCGACTTTGGCGACTCCCGCCCTGCAAAAAGGTAAGCCGGGGGGCGACTGATTGCCACCTCACCGTGAAAAATGCGAACCCGGATTCGTCCGAAGAGCGGAACTCGGCGGCCGCGTCCGTCGTTGCTTGCCGCGCTTCGGCGGAAGGCCGTACACTGGAGCTTGTTCGCCGCCGTCCGGGGATCCGGTGAAACCGCGTTTCGGCCTTGTCACGGACCGCGTGGGGGCGGCAGGTAGTCATCCAGGAGAAGGCGATGGGCGAGGCGGCACCCGACTCGGAGGCGACCCGCCGGTTGCTGGAATCCCTCGAAAGCGGCGAATCCGCGGCGTTCGACGAACTGTTCGCCCGGCATCGTCCCTTTTTGCGGCGCGTGGTCGAAGTCCGGCTGGACGGCAAGCTGAGATCGCGGGTCGATCCGTCGGACATCGTTCAGGAAACGCATTTGGAGGCGTATCGCCGGTTGCCGGACTACTTGGAGCGGCGTCCCATGCCGTTCCGGCTCTGGCTGCGAAAAACGGCCTGCGAGCGCGTCATGATGGCTCATCGAAAGCACGTGCAGGCGTCGAGGCGGTCGATCGATCGCGAAACGTCGTTGGCGAGCCGGTCTTCGGACCAGCTCGCCGACCAGTTGCTGGCGAGCGGAATCAGTCCCAGTCAGGAGTTGGGGAAAAGCGAGTTGGCGCGGCGGGTTCGGCAGTCGGTCTTGCAGTTGCCCGAGCTCGACCGCGAAATCCTGTTGATGCGGCATTTCGAGGGGCTGTCTCACCGCGAGGCGGCTCAATTGCTGGAAGTGGAAGAGGCGGCCGCCCGCAAACGGTACGGTCGGGCGTTGGTCCGGATGTCGAAGTTGTTGGCGGAGAGTGGATTGACCGAGTCCCAGATTCGCTGACCGGTTTCGCTGACCAGGTTTGTGGCAAGTTCACGGAATGATCGACGACAATCGACATCTCGATCCGGCACTGGCGAACGACCCGAGCGTCGAGTCGCTCGCCGCCGAGGTCGCCGACGAATTCACCGAGCGGCTCGCCCGGGGCGAGCGGCCGGAGGTGGACGAGTACGTCCGCCGCCACCCGAAAATGGCCGGCGTGCTCCGCGAGTTGTTGCCCGCGCTGCGGTTGATGCATCAGTCCGGTTCGGAAATTCTCTCGGATTCCGAGCCGCGGCCAGTGGGCAACGTCTCGGCCGAAACGCTGACCGGCTGCCTGGGCGATTACCGGCTGCTTCGCGAGGTCGGCCGGGGAGGCATGGGGGTCGTCTACGAGGCGGAGCAGATTTCGCTGGGCCGACGGGTCGCCCTCAAAGTGCTCCCCTTCGCAGCCGCGATGGACGCCAAGCAACTCGAGCGGTTCAAGCGCGAGGCGCAGGCAGCGGCGCATCTGCACCATACGAACATCGTCCCGGTCTATTCGGTGGGCTGCGAACGCGGCGTCTACTACTACGCGATGCAGTTCATCGAAGGGCAAAGCCTGGCGGACGTGATCGCCGAACTGCGGCGACTTTCCGGAGACGGAACCGGCGACGATTCCAATGCGCCGCCGCTGTCGAATGTCTCGGAGGCCGTGACGCGACTGGCTTCGGGGGGAACGCGAACGGTCCCCTGGCTGCAACCGTTCCGGAAGCCGGCGGAGGACGCGCCCGCCGATCCCGCGGCGGACGACGGCGGCGCCCTTCATTCACCGGAAGATTCACCGGACGCCGACGCGCCGAAAGACGGTTCGTCGGCGACCGGCGAAACGTCGGACCAAGCCTCCGGCGGGGCCTCGGGCGGAGCGTCCAATGGCCGGAACAAGAACGCCGTTGCAAGCGATCGCGCGGTCGGCGCGTCGGCGGACGACGGGGTTCCGCGGACCGGCTCGCCGGATCGCCGGTCGCCTTCGTCCGATCGCCCCGTCAGCACCGCGACCGGAACCTATGCGACACTCTCGACGCAGCAGTCGTTGCACGGGCCGGGGTTCTTCCGCTCGGTGGCGATGCTGGGGGTGCAGGCCGCCGAGGCGCTCGACCATGCTCACGGTCTGGGCATCGTCCACCGGGACGTGAAGCCGGCCAACCTGCTGATCGACGCCCGCGCCCACCTGTGGGTGACCGACTTCGGCCTCGCCCGCTATCAGGCCGATGCGAACCTGACCCGCACGGGGGACATGGTCGGCACGCTGCGGTACATGAGTCCCGAACAGGCGCTGGGCCACAAGGCGATCATCGATCACCGGGCCGACATTTATTCGCTGGGCGCCACTTTGTACGAACTGCTGACCGGACGGCCGGTGTGGGGGGGAAGCGATCGCCGCGAGTTGTTGCGGCAGATCGCGTTCGACGAGCCGCCGCCGCCGCGCCGCTGGAACCGGCTGATCCCTGTCGATCTGCAGAACATTCTGCTGAAGATGCTGTCCCACGAGCCGCAGGAACGCTACTTGTCGGCGGGCCTGGTGGCGGAGGATTTGCGGCGGTTCCTCGAAGACAAGCCGGTGCTGGCCCGGCGACCGTCGTTGCTGGACCGGGCGGCGAAGTGGATGCGCCGGCACCGCGCCGCCGTGGCCACGGGGGTGGCGCTGCTCGTTCTGGCGGTGATCGGGCTGGCGTTCAGCAACGTGATGATCGCCCGCGAGCAGTCGCGCAAGGAAGGGGCGCTCCGCGACCGGGAGGCGGCGCTGCTCGATCTAGCCGACAAGCAGCGGCTGCTGACGATCGAGCAGGAGCAAACGAAGTCCGCCCTGTCCGCCGCGGAGGTGCAGCGGGCGCGGGCGGAGTTCAATTTCGAGCAGGCGCGGGCCGCGGTGAACAACCTCCTTGTCGCGGCGGAGGGGTTGGCGAAGATCGACTCGCCGGAGGCGCAAGAAGTCCGCCGCGAGATGCTCGAGACGGCCCTCCTGTTCCATCAGGAGTTCCTCAAGCACGCCGGAGACGATCCCGCCGCCCAGCAATGGATTGCCGACAGCCTGAGGCGGCTGGCCGAGTTGTTCAACGAAATGGGCGCCAAGCCCGATGCGCACGTCGCCTACGAGTTGGCCCGGGAAATCACCGAACGATTGGCGCGCGAGCACCCCGACGATCCGGACATTCAATTGGGGCTGTTGGCGATCTATCGCTGGCTGGGCGTGCTCCAAGGGATCGGCGAGCCGTCCCTGTTGGCGCAAGAGTCGATTCGCGAGCACCTCGTCCTGTCCGAAGAGCAAGTCGCCCTGGTCGACAAGTTGGCCGAGGAGCGTCGGAACAGCTTCCGAGACCTGCTTCCACCGCGCCGCGGGCGACGAGATCGATCCCGAGAGGAGCGGGCTGCCGCGGAGGCGTCGTTCCAGGAACGAGCCCGCGAAGACCAGGCCCGGATCGCGGAAATCCTCACGCCGTCGCAATCGGCGCGGCTGCGGCAGATCGCGCTGCAGTTGCAGGGAACGCAGGCTTTCGGCTCCCCCAAGCTGGCGGTGGAACTTGGGCTGACCACCGCCCAGCAACGCATGATCGACGAAATCTTGGAGACCGCGGCCCGCGAATTCCGGGAAATCTTCCGCAGCCATCGCGGCGGAGACCAGGACGGGCCGCGCGACGCCTCGGCCCGCCAGCGTTTCGCCGCTACGCGAGAGTCCGCGCACCAGCGGCTGTTGGGCGTTCTCACTCAGGAACAGAACGCCGAATGGCTGCGCCTGTTGGGGGAGCCGTTCCTTGGCGAATTGCGGATCGGGCCGCGCGGACGTCCCCCCCTGTCGCCGCGCGGCGACAGGGGCCGGGATGGCGACGAAGACGGCGACGAAGGCGGGGACAAAAACAATAGGGACGATGTTCGGGACGGCGGTGCGGACGGTGATCGGGACGGCGAACTCGATTCGCCGCCGAAGGGCGATGCGTCGGCGCGCGGCGACCAATTTCCGCCGCGGGTCCGCACGGATGCGGAACGATCGGGAGTTCCAGCGTGACTTCAGGGGTGTGTTCCGTTCGGGGTCGATACGTTTTCCAGTCCGGGATGTGTGGCTTTGGCGGCTTGAAATTCGACCAAAGCGTTTTTCGTTGTTCTTGGTTCAAGGAGAGGCAGCCATGTTGCGTAAGTCGTTGATGGGAATGTCGTTGGTGTTCGCGGCGGCCATCGTGCTGATCGCCGGCTCGGTCGCCGACGCTCAGCAGCCCCGCCAGGGGCGTCAGGGACGGGGCGGACTCGGTGGATTCGGCGGGATCGGAAAGATCGCGCTGCTTCAGGCCGAGCAGGTCAAGACGGAACTGAAGATCACGGAAGATCAGACCGCGAAGATCGCGGAAGTCGCGACCGCGCAGCGCGAGGCTCGGGGCGGACGGGGCGGCGAGGGCTTCCGCGGTTTGCAGGATCTGTCCGCCGACGAGCGGGCGGCCCGACTGGCCGAATTGCGCGAAGCCGCCGAAAAGGCGGCGACCGAACTGGACGGCAAGCTCGCCGCCATTCTGACCGCCGAGCAGAACACCCGGCTCGACCAGATTCTGGTCCAGCTTCAGGGGGTTCGCGCCCTGACCGACGCGAAAGTCCAGGAGAAGCTGGGACTGTCGGACGAGCAGAAGACGAAGATCACCGACGTGCTCGCTTCGCAGCGCGAGGCGATGGGCGAGTTGCGCGAACTCGAGCGCGAAGAGCGGCAGGCGAAGCAGGAAGAGATCACCAAGGCCACCGAGACGGCGCTCAACAACGTGCTGACCACCGCCCAGCAGGCCCAGTTGGCCGAACTCAAGGGAGCGGCGTTCGAACTGGATCGCGCCCAGTTGTTCCCGGGAGGTCGTCGCGGTCGCGGCGGCGCGGACGGGGCCGCCCCGCGCGGTCGTGGCGGTCGTGCCGCTCGCGGCAACAACACCTAGTCCACGTGGCTACGGCGCCTCAAGGAGACCGGCGATGATCCGCGCTCGTCTCCGAGGCACGTTCGCGGGGTTCGGGGCGATGCGGCTCGCGCCGGGTCGCATCGCTCCGGCCACGCGATTTTTCGGGTCACCGCGAACCGAATTCATTCGATTCATCGATCGTCGTCGATCGATTGGGGAAGTGGCCGCCGCTTCCTCCAGTCCCCATCGACCCCATTCCCACGACGGCACGCCGATGTCCTCGCTTCCAACCACCGCTCGCCGATTCGACCTTCGCTCGTCCGTGGTCCGGCTTCGGACCGTCGCAGCCGGCGTCGCGTTCGTCGTCGCCCTGGGTTGGCCCGCCCCGGTTCGCGCCCAGGATTTGCGGGAATTGGTGGAAGGGTTTCTCGGGCAGTCGCGCGGCGGCTCGGAAAGCGAAGAGCCGGCCGCCGCCACCCCGATCGAATTGTTGCAGCGGAAGTCCGTGCAGGAGGAGTTGAAGCTGAACGGCGATCAACTTCCCCGCATCGAAGCGATCATCGAGGAGCAGAAGCGGCTGGTCTCGGAATTCGACAGCGCGCAGAAGGCCCAATATCGCGGCGCCGAGCGGATTCTCAAAGCGACCGAGATCGCCGAAGCGCTGCGGTTGAAGACCGCCGAGACGCAAGCCGACGCCGAACAGCGAATTCTCCAACTGCTCGACGACGACCAGCGGCGGATCCTCGAGCAGCGACTTCAAGACGCCCCGGCGGCGCAATCCGCCCCGGTCGAGGCGCCCGCGCGGACGGTGCAAGCCGCGCCGGCCGCGCCGGCCGGTCGCGATGCGAGTTCCGGCCGCGATGCGGCGCCGAGTCGCACTGGCGATCGCGGATCGCGGTCGGGAACGTTCGGCCGGGGCGGCGCCTTGACGCCGACTCAATCGCCAGCGTCCTCCACTCCGTCCCGCACCGCGACGCCGACGCCGTCGTCATCCTCGCCGCGGCCTCCGCTGCGGGATCCGAACGTGAAGATCATCGCCTCGTTCGCAGCGGCGTCGATCGAGGAAGTCGCCGCCTATTCGCGCGGCGATTCGCGCCAGTTGGCCCAAGCCCAGCCGGGCGGCGTCGCTCCCGAGGCGGGCGCCGGCGACGCGGCCTCCCCCGTGCCCGCTCCGACCGAAGCGCCCGCGGCGACGCGACCGATGGCGGACGCGCCTGCGTCGGCAGGGATCCAGCGGGTGCCCGGCAACGGCGCGGCGGGAAAGCTGTCGTTCAATTTCCGAAACGCCCCCTGGACCGACGTCCTGAAGCTGTTCGCGGAAGCCGCCGGACTAACGCTCAACATGCGGCACGTCCCCCCCGGCGACTTCACCTACCTCGACCGGCAACACTACACGCCGACCGAGGCGCTCGACCTGATGAACCGCTACCTGTTCGCCGAGAATTTCCTGCTGTTGAGGAACGATCGGGATCGGTTCCTGACGGTGGTCAACCTGGCGAGCGGCGTGCCCAGCCACCTCGTCGAGACGGTCGAACTGCACGAGTTGTCGCAGCGCGGCCGCTACGACCTGGTGCGCGTCGACCTGCCGATCAAAGACCACGATCCCACCAAGGCGCTGAACTCGGTCCGGTCGCAATTGACCAAGGGGGGGGTCGTCACGCTGCTGGAAACGGGGAACACGATCGTCGTCACCGACATCGCCGAGAACCTGATCCGCATCCGCAACGTCATGGGCATCGCGGGGCCGGTGGCGGGACTGACGTTCCAGCGCTTCCCCCTGCGGCACATTCCCGCCGACGAGGCGGCGACGCTGCTGCGGAAGATGTTTCGCATCAGCACGACCACCCCCAATTTCGGCGGCGGGAGCGAACGTTCATCGGACCGAAGTCGCTTCGGAGATCGCGGTCGCGGCGGCGATCGCAGTCGCGGCGGCGGCGGAGAGGATCCGCGGGCCGAGTTCTTCCGCCGGATGATGGGGGGCGGGGACGACAACGATCGTGATCGCGGCGGGAGCAGCAACGACTCAGGCCCCCCTCCCGCCGATAGTCCGGCCAGCCGCAACGCCACCGTGGAATCCCACGCCGGTACGAACAGCGTGCTGGTCACGGCGACGTCCGCCGACATGAAACTCGCCGAACAGATTCTCGTCTCGCTCGACATCGATCCCCGGAACGAGCCGGGCTTCGCCGGCCGCGACATGGTCGGCCAGGCGTTCCTGCAGGTGTACGACGTGACCTCGGCCGATCCGACCAAGGTGGCCGAAACCCTCGAAACGCTCCATCCGGGCACCGTCCGCAACGTCGATTCGAGTTCGAAGCGGATTCACGTCGTGGCGACCGCGTCACAGCATCAGGAGATCACCACGCAGATTCGCCAGTTCGACGGCGCGATGGCGGGCGAGTCGCTGACGCTCGTCCCGTTGCGGGGGGTCAACGGTTTCGGTGTCGCCCAGGCCTTCAAGGAGTTGTACGTCAACGACACCGCGACCGCCCCGTCGGTGCAGGTCGATCCCAGCGGCCAACACCTGATCGTCCGCGGCAGCCAGTCGCAGGCGATGCAGATCGACGCCTTGGTGCAACAGATGGCCGCCAACGGCGGCGGCGGACACCAGCCCAATGGATCACGTCTGTTCACTGAGTACGACTCCGCGGTCTCGCCGGTCGTCGAGCGGATGATCGCCGAATTGTTTCCGCAGGTTCAAGTCGAGGAGGCCGTGCAGACGCCCGCCTCGCAAGCTGCGGGCGCCACTCGCCGCGGAACGACCGCGACCCGCGGCGGAACCACGGGCCGCGGCACCGCCACGCGCGGCGGGTTCAACGCGGGCGACAATCGCGGCGGCACGACCACCCGGACGCCGCAGGCGGGAGGAGCGAACTTGAACCGCTTCGGCGGTGGGGCCGGCGGCTGGGGACAGCGCGGCGGAGCCGGAGGGGAACAACGGGGAGGGCAGCAGCGCGGTGGACGCGGCGGACGCTGAGCCGGTGCGATTCGTCGATCGGCACGTGTCTCAAAGGGAATGGATCGAATAGGCCACGAGCGATGGGAGGAGACGATCGGGACTCGCAGGATCGGCGGCGGCGGTCGTGAGGACTCTGGCTGGACTCATCCGACCCATCAACGTATATTGGTGGGTCACTCCCCATGATGTCTCCCGCCCAGCTGCTCGCTCGCCGCAACCTCCTGCCTCGCGACGCCACGCCTATGCACCACCGGGCCCACCCTATTCAGCGATTCGCACTCATCGCGGCAGCCGCCTGCGCCGGTCTTGTCGGGCAGGCCTGGGCGCAGGCCGATCGTTCTCCGCGCGATCCGAGGATCGTGCGGGTCGCTTCCTTCGCCCCGAGTTCCGTCCGGGCGACCGCGGCGAACGGCCAGCCGGCCGCCGAACCCACCCCAGTCGAACCCACCCCAGTCGAACCCACCCCAGTCGAAGCAGGATCGGGCGGTGGAGTGCCGGGGAACGGGGAAATGCCGGTGCGGACGTTGTCGTTCAACTTCCAGAACGCCCCCTGGACCGACGTGCTCAAGCTGTTCGCGGACGCCGCCGGGCTGACGCTCAACGTGCGGGACGTTCCGCCGGGGGACTTCACCTACTACGACGACCGGCGGTACTCGCCCACCGAGGCGCTCGATTTGATGAATCGCTATCTGCTCCAACAGGGGCACATTCTGGTCCGGCACGATCGCTTTCTCACGGTGTTCGACACCGAGGACGGCATTCCCCCGAACCTGATCCAAACCGTCTCGCCGGAGGAATTGTCCCAGCGCGGCGGCACGGAACTCGTGCGGGTTTCCTTGCCGCTGGGAGATCGCGAGGCCGCCAAGGCGGCTGAAGAGGTTCGCGCGTTGATGGGTCCGCAAGGCTCGGTGTTCCCGCTGTCGTCGGCGAATTCGGTCGTGGTGACCGACATCGCCGAGAACCTGATTCGCGTCCGCGAACTGCTCGCGCCCCCCCGCGCCGTCGAGGCCGCCGAGCTGACGTTTCGGGCGTTCGCGCTGCGGCACGTGTTCGCCGCCGACGCGGCGGAAACGATTCGGGAACTGCTGGGACAGGAGCAGGGCGTCGGGAACATGAACGACTCGCGACAGGGGGACCGGGACCGCGGTCGCGGCGGCAACGACCGGGACGACCGCGACAACCGGGACAGCCGCGGCCGCACCGACCCCCGCGAGGCGTTTCGCCGGGCCTTCGGCGGCAGTGGAGACAACGCCCGCGGGTTGACGCCGGCCACCGCGGCGCTCGCCAACTCGGGGCGGGCCGCCACTGTTTCGGTCGACGCGCGGAACAACAGCGTGCTGGTGACGGCCACCGCCGCCGACATGAAGATCCTCGATAAAATCGTCGAGGCGATCGACATCCCCGCGGACGAGCGGGGGCTGGCGTTTCAAGCCACGCGGCGGCCCAATCAGCCGTATCTCGTCGCATACGAGGTTCGCAACGGGGACACCGGCGACATCGCCCAGACGCTCAAGGTGCTGCACCCCGGAATGGTGGTCAACGAGGACGATGATCTCGATCGGATCCACGTCTGGGCCACTCCCGACAAGCACCGCGAAATCGAGGCGCACGTCCGGCAACTGGACGACGTGGCCGCGGGCGACACGTTGACCCTGATCCCGCTGAACGGCATCGACGCGTTCGGCGTGACGACGACCCTGAGCGCGCTGTGGGGCGACAACGACGACGCCCCCGCCATCCAGCCCGACGCCGGAGGACGGCACCTGATCGTCCGAGGGAGCGCCGCACAGTCGATGCAGATCGAATCTCTGGTGCGGCGAATGGAGGCGAACGCCGGGGGAGCGGCTCGGAACCACGGCTCGCGCGTCGTCAGCGGCGTCGATCCGGCGGCTTCCCCCCTCGTCGAGCAAATGCTGCAGGACATGTTCCCGCAGATCGTGATCGAGCAGGCGGATCCGGCGGCGGCCGGTCAGCGGCGGAGCGTCACGCCGCGTCGCGACCGGACGACCGACTCCCGCGAAAACCAATCGACCCGCTCCCGCGGCGATGACGACGCCGCACGAAGGGCCGCTTTCTTCGAACGCCTGCGCCAACAGAGAGGCGGAGGCCAGCGCGGAGGCCGCTGAGCCCTTCCGTCCGCCCCGAGCCGTGTCCTAGAATACGTCAAGACCCGTATCGCGAATTTCGAACTTCAAGGAACCTTCGACATCCCGCCCGGCTGATTTCCCACCGTCGACCTCCCCGCCATTCCCCCTGGCCCACCTCGCGGTTCGTGTCGACGCGAACGAAGGCGGCCCAGGCGACCGACCGGCGCCCTCGCGTGCCGACCCTCCTCGACATCTCGTTTCTTCGGTGACTCCTCCCATGGAAGTCGGACAGCTTCTCGTCAAACGCGGCCTCATCGATCGCCAGCAACTGGAAACCGCGCTGGCGAGCGCCAACGGCCAGCGCGTGGACCAGGTGCTCGTCGAAATGGGCATGGTCGACGAGGACGACGTGCTTCGCGCCGTCGCCGACGACCTCGGCATGCGGTTCGTCGACCTCAAGGATTTCAACGTCGATCGCGAGCTGCTGGCGCGGTTTCCCACCACGGCGATCTTCCGGCATTCGCTGTTGCCCCTCGCGCGGCAGAACGGCTCGGTCGAGGTCGCCACGAGCGACCCCTACGATCTCGAAGCTCTCGACGAGCTGAGTTCACTCTCCGGCTTTCAGTTGCGCCCCGTGCTGGCCCGCCGGGACGACGTGATCCAACTCATCAAGCAGAACCTCGGCGTCGGCGGCGACACCATCAACGAACTGGTGGCCCGCCAGTCCGAAGAGGACGTCGAACTGCTGGAGGACATCGCCCACGAAGGGGGCGAACTCGCCGAAGAGGCGCAGGCCGCCTCCGTCATCCGGCTGGTCAACGAACTGCTGGTCGAGGCGCTCGCCCAGCGGGCCAGCGACGTGCACATCGAGCCGCACGAACGGGGCCTCACCGTCCGCTACCGCATCGACGGCATCCTGCAGATCCAGCCGGTCCCGCCC
>JBBDNT010000236.1:0-15484 GCA_040877445.1 Planctomycetaceae bacterium | reverse complement strand
ATCGCCTCGATTTGGGCGAAGGCGATGCGACGGCGAGGCGAACGGGGCTCTCAACCCGCCGTATTTACGGTCATAAGTACAGCGTTCGATCCGGCTCGGAATCTCGTACTCGAATTCAAAAGCCCCGTGGCGGCCAGAAAACGCCGCGTTTTGCAGCGGAAATCGCCCATCGGCTCCAAAAGCCACCCACAGATTCTGGTGAGGAGGCCTTTTTTTAGGCGGCCTTCCAATAGTACAGCGCGGAGTCGCCGATTCAGCACAAAATGTTGCGGTTGCTCGCGAGAAGCCGGTGCCATATCGTGTGCCGGTTGCCCAACCCAGCGCTGTAGTACTAAGCCTGAGCCTTCTCAAACTGTTGATCACGCGGCATGGGCGTCACTTCGCCTTCTCCGACGCAGCGGCCAGAATCGCCTGCACGTCCTTGAAGGCGCCGGGCTTGACCAAATGGTGATTGATTCCCGCCTCCTGCGAACGCTTTCGATCTTCGTCTTGACCATACCCGGTCATGGCGACCAAAACGACATTTTCCAAAACAGCCTCATTCCGAATGTGCTTGGCTACCTCATAGCCATTCATCTTGGGCAAGCCGATGTCCAACAGTACCACGTCCGGTCGGTAGTCGAGCGCCGCCTGCAATCCGGTCGGTCCATCGTGAGCGGTCCGAACGTCATGTCCTACGGCTTTCACCAGCATCGACAGCATCTTGGCCGCACCCACGTTGTCGTCCACGACCAACACCCGCAAGGATGGTCCGCCCGGCTCGACGGTTTCTTCGGAAGGCGATGACTGCTGTGGCGCATCCTCAGCACCCGCAACTGGCAATCGCACGACGAACTCGCTCCCTTGACCCAAGGAACTGTGAACCTCCACCCGGCCTCCGTGCATTTCCACCAGCCGATGCACCAGAGCCAGCCCGATTCCCAACCCGCCTTGTGAACGGTCCAACGAGCGTTCCGCCTGTGTGAACAGCTCGAAGATGCGGGGCATGAGTTCGGGATCGATGCCGACGCCTGTATCCCGTACTCGCAACACACATTCATCGGCTTCCTGCTCAATGGTGAGCCAGATGTGACCGTGTTCGTTGCTGTACTTGGCGGCGTTGGTGAGCAGGTTCACGACGACCTGTTCCAACCGGGTAGCGTCGGCGTAAAGCCAGATCGGTTCATGGGACTGCGAAATGGTGAGTTCGTGTTGGCATTTCTCGATCAGCGGCTGGGCTGACTGCACCGCACGTTCCACAATGCCGCCCACCACGACCCGCTCTTGGCGAAGCCGAAGCTTGCCGGTGGTGATGCGAGATACTTCCAGCAGGTCATCGACGAGACGGGACAGTTGCGCAACTTGACGCTCGATAATTTCCGTCGCTTCTCGCTGGATACCGTCGTCGGCCCCTTTCAGACGGAGTAGATGGACGGCGTTGGCGAGTGGGGCAAGGGGATTGCGAAGTTCGTGGGACAGCATCGCCAAGAAATCGTCTTTGCGGCGGTGCAGGTCCGACAATTCCACCGCATGTGTCTTTACCTGATCCTCCAAGTGACTGCGTTCGGTGATGTCCCGAATGTTGCACTGAGCGACCCATCCCTCCCCGTCTTCTCCATAGACGTTGCTGACGAACTCGACGGCTACCTCTTGCCCCTCTCGGGTTTGCAGCGGCAAGTGGTCATAGCGAACGTAGCCATCTTGTTGCAGTTCTCGAACAGCGGCTTCGTTGGCTGATTTGTCGCCGAACACACCGATCTGCCACAGTTCCTTATCCAAGAAGTGAGCGTGCGGGTAGTCCAGCAGTTCCGACATGAACGGATTGGCGTCGATGATCTGGCCGGTGTTGACGTCGAGAATGAGAATCCCATCTTTGGCCGTCTCGAAGAGCCGCCGAAAGCGAACCTCCGACTGCTTCAGCTTAGCTTCCGCCTGCTTGCTTTCAGTGATGTCACTAATGGCCAGCAAGATCAACTCAGGATTTATCGCCTCTGGCGGGAATTGCCGGGCGTTGAGAAGCATGGTTCTCTGCCCGATGGTCGGGAAGTCGTATTCCACCTTGTAATCGTGGATGGGATCGCGTTCCGACAATACTTGATCGAGCAAAGTTCGCAAAGCGGGAATGTTCCACTGGCCATCGCCCAAATCGTGAATGCGCCGGTTCTCCGTTTCTGCTTGCGTGACCTGAAATGACCCGTAGAAGGAGCGGTTTGCCGATCTGACCCGCAAGGACTGGTCAAGGACCACGAACGGCTCCCGCAGAGTGGCGATGATATCGTCGGCATAAGCGAGTGCCTTTTTTAATTCCTGTTCCGCCCTGCGGCGCTCGCTGATGTCTCGAAAGACCAGCACGACCCCGGCAACCTCGCCCTTGTCATTGCGGATCGGGGCGGCACTGTCTTCAATGGGCCGTTCCGTGCCGTCCTTGCTGATGATCAGGCTGTGGTTCCCCAATCCGACCACGACGCCTTCCCGCAAGGCCCGCAAGGTCGGACTCTCGACCCGCTGACAGCTGTGTTCGTTGATGATGCGGAACACGCTGTCGAGCGGCTGGCCCACCGCTTCTTGCACCAGCCAGCCGGTCAAGGATTCAGCAACCGGGTTGACGAACACAACCCGCCCCTTGTTGTCCGTGCAGATCACGGCATCGCCAACGCTGGCGAGCGTGACCCGCCACCATTCCGGTTGAGAGTGGAACACATCGGTGGGATTGACCGATTCTTGCCGGTGAGTGTCAGTCATCCCTTCCCCCTGATGTCATGTTTATTCATGGACGGACACATCCATTTGCGGCCGAGAGAATGGCTGTTTCCCAACCGCGCCCACAGCGATCACCTCGCGGTGGCCAAGACGGCGACGACCTTTTGCCGCAAGCCGCTTGACTCGATGTTTTGCGCCCGCTTCCCGCCAATTCGGGCGTGTTAGGTTGCTTCAGCCTATCACGCCGTCGACTCTGCCATGATAACGTCCGCGGAACTTGGCCGACTCGTGCAGATGGTCCCCGAGGGGATCTCCCATTCAGAAGAAATCCATTACACCCGGCACAATCGGCGGGTCAAGCAGTGTTCCTGCCAATCCACGCCTGGGGGGGAACCTCGCCGTCACCTGTCCAGCAAGGAGGGCAATCGGCGAAAGGAAAAGGCAAAATCCACCCGGGACTCATCCCCGCCCGATCGCCCGCTCCCACGTCGTCATCCGCTTCCCGCATTCCCGGCACTCGCGACGGCGAACGAGCTTCGCTCCCCACGCTCTGCGGGTGTAAATTACGCGGAACTTCCGGGAACCGCAATGCGGACAGGCGATTCCGCGGTCGTCCGATCTTTGCGTCGCTTCCTTCATTCTTTGTCGCTCCCTTCAGGTTCCGAGGTCATGATCCGCCGGCCGCAATGCCGGCATTCCTTCGTCCGAGTGCTCGCGCCTGCGGTGCGGTTCGACCGCACGAGTCGAAGATCGCGGCAGCCACAGTTTGGGCATTCGCGTTCCGTCGCGGCATTCGCGTCAGTTGCGTATTCCGCCAGCGTCTTGCGTGGTTCGCGCTTCATCGGCGGGCAAGCTCCTGCAAGGTCATCCGCGTCCGCTTCGGTCGCGTGGTCGTCCCGAGCGCGTCGAGGTTCGCCCCCTGGATCGACGCCGCCACGGCGCAGCCGACGAGGCAGTCGAGCCAGTGGTTGTCCGGCTGCTCGGGGCGCTGCTTCCATTCGTCGACCGTCCGCCCGCGCCCTTCCGTCTTCACGAAGTACTCGGCTGTGATGGTCTGCCTGAAGTAGATATCCCGCCGTCTTCCGACGAACGGGTCCACGGAGTCGCCGTCATTCTGGCCCGCGGAACATCCGCTGGACGACGTCGGCACATGTCACTTGGAGTAGCGATGCAGCTGATTCATTCCCCAGAGGATTCGTCGCCGGAACGACTGCGATTCGATGGCTGCCGATCGAACGTGGATGAACCGACCCGCCTGCTCACCGTCCGCGAAGCGGCAGATCGCCTCGCGCTCGGCCGCAGCACGCTGTACAACCTGATGGACCGCGGTGCCCTCCCCTACGTGAAGATCGGCCGCGCCCGCCGGATCCCGCCCCAAGCGCTCGAGCGCCTCGTCCGCGAGTCGCTCGTCGTCCGCGATTCTGAAGCGTTTCCCGCATAGTCCGCCCGTCATGCGCCGGCCGTGGGCAAGCTCTCCGGCAATTCGGGGAATTCGCTCCGAATGGTTCGGCAACCGCCTTGATCCCTCGCGCCGAGCCTGGCTCCTGTGGAGTCGTCGCGGGACGTTCCCGCGATCGCGGGAAACGACGAGCAGAGAAAGGCAAACGATGTCGCGCAAGAGACGAGGACGGGGAGAGGGCGGGGTGTACCAGCGGGGAGGCCGGTGGTGCGCCACGATCACGGTCGGCTACAACGAGCGGGGCGAACGGAAACGCCGCACGATCAGCGGTGCGACGAAGGCCGAAGTCCTGCAGAAGCTCGCCAAGCTGCAGGGACAGAAGCTCGACGGCACGCTGACCGAGGCGGTCAAGATGACCGTCGCCCAGTGGATGCGGCACTGGCTCGAAACGACCGCCAAGCGGCGGGTCCGGCCGACGACGTGGCAGGGTTACGAGGAACTCGCCCGGCTGCACGTGAACCCCCACGTCGGCGGGATCGGCCTCGCGAAACTGACGCCGGCGCACGTCGAGACGTGGATGACCCGCCTCGAACACAAGGGACCGAGTCCGCGGCACCGGCACATGGCGCTCGCGGTGTTGCAGATGGCTCTCAACACGGCGCTGAAACAGGGCGTCGTCCCGCGCAACGTCTGCCACGTCGTCGAGAAGCCGCGGTCGCAGCCGAAGGAGATGATGACGCTGACGCACGAGCAAGCGCAGCGGTTCCTCAAGGTCGCCAAGGACCATCGGCTGTACGCGCTGTTCGTCCTGGCCATCACGGCGGGCATGCGGCAAGGCGAACTCGCCGGCCTCGAGTGGAGCGACGTCGACCTCGACCAGGGAATCCTCAATGTCCGCCGGACGCTCTACAAACGCCGCAAGTACATGGTGGGACCGCCGAAGACGCGCAAGAGCGTTCGGCGGATCCGATTGCCGCAGGCGGCGATCGACGCCCTCCGTGCGCACCGCGGAAAGATGCCGGCCGATCAGCCCCGCGTGTTCACGAACCCACTCGGCGACGGTCTCTATTCCACGAAGATCCTGCTGATCTTCAAGCGGCTCCTGGCCAAGGCCGACTGCCCGATCATCCGCTTTCACGACCTGCGGCATACCTACGCAACGCTGGCGCTGGCCGCCGGCGTGCCGGTCAAGGTCGTCTCCGACACGATGGGCCATTCGCGGGCGTCGGTGACGCTCGACATCTACGCCCACACGCTGCCGTCACAGGAGCATCTCGCCGCCGAGGCGATGGACAAGTTGTTCAAGACGGCGTGAGCTGGCGGGTCGTCGATGGTCTCGCTCGTTCTGCTCGAGACCGCGGCGACTACGGCCGATGCCTCGTGGTCGCCACCACGGCGTAGCGCGCCCCCCCAAGCACATCGATCAGCGCCTGCGAGCCACGGGGCAGCGTCAAAGTGGCGGCCGGAAGCACCAGACTCCCGATCGGCTTTCCGTCGTCCGTGTGGCCGGTTACGTCTCCTGTCCGGGAAGCAATTCCAGCGTGTCTGCCCCCAACTCTCAGAATATACCAAATCGAGATCTCCGCGGCCGATCGGCCGCGGCCCCATTGAAGCGCCGCCGTCGGCGAATGTGTGCGGACCACCCCGTCATGGGCGCTCACGCTGCCCATTGGCGTCCATTCGCGTCCAGCAGAGTCCGCCGTGCGGCAAGAAAACTCGTCCACCGCGATCCACCGGCGTCCATCGGCGTACAAGTCCGCGATTGGCTGCAGTTTGGCTGCAAAACGATGATTTCGCGGCCGGCCCCGCCGACAAGAAAACCCGCAACCGTTTGAGGGTCGCGGGTTTGCGTCGAAAGGCGCCGCCCGGATTCGAACCGGGGATGGCGGATTTGCAAACTGAACTTTCGTATTCAATAGGCGTCCGGCAGAGCCCGTAAACGTCCAACCCGTCGCGACTTGGGGCGAGCGGTCCGTCCACCAGCGTCCGCCATTTCCGCCAACGTCCGACGTATTGGCTGCGCTTTGGCTGCGCGGAAATCCGGATCAGCGCGGAGTCCGAAAGCCCCTATCGACGGCGGTGCCGGACGTCCAAATGAGCCGCCACGGATCGCGAGCAAAGACACCAGGATCTCCAGAGATCCATCCGTCGCACGACCGCTCAATTGGGCTGTGCCTGATCACACTCCGACTGCGGATGTTTACTTGACGATGATGGAGGGCGTGGTGCAGGATGCCGAAACCGTCGAAGTCGAGCGGGTCGGGCGAGTTGCCGGCATTGGAGACTGTTCTCAGGTCATGCCCATGGTGTTCGGAGCGGATTCGTCCCCATCCAACCCATCCCAGTCTGCTCCTGCGGATGCGCGACGCGGCCGACGCCGATGCGTGGGACACGTTCGTGGCCCAGTACGTACCGGTGATTTACGGGTATTGCAGAAGGCATGGATTGCAGGAATCGGACGCGCGGGACGTCGTTCAGGACGTGTTGGCCAGCGTGGCTGGGGCCATCAAGACGTTCGAGTACGACCCGGGAAAGGGCAAGTTTCGGAGTTGGCTGGGAGTCGTCACGCACCGTGCCATGCTGAAGGTGCGCCACCGCGGACGCCAGCCGGATCAGCAAGGCGGAGACGATTCGCCCGCTCTCGACGGGCTCGGGCACGTCGCCGACCCCGTGTGGCTGGACGAAGTGAATCAGCAGATTTTTCGGGTCGCTCGCGCCCGCGTGGCTCCCGAGTTCAAGGCTCCCGAATGGGCGGTGTTCGAGATGGTCTGGGAGCAACAGGTTCCCGCCTCCGAGGCCGCCGAGCGACTGGGACGCGACGTGGCATGGGTGTACAAAGCGAAGTTCCGAATCCTGCAGCGACTCAAGGCGGAAATGCTCCTCCTGGCCTCCGACTGGAGCATTTTCAACGATTGATCCAATTCCGACACACGAAGATGGTTATTTCGAGAACGATTTCGGATCGACGGGAAGATCGCCCGTTTCCCGGATATGGGATGGTAGTCGAGGCTTTGCCGGCCGGTCGTTACGGGAGGAAGCCTTGCGATGGATATGGATGGCGGCGCTGCCGACCATCGCGTTCGGCATCGACGAGCTGGTCCAGACATCGGTCTGGTTCACCCGCTGCGGGCGGAGGGGGCATGGCCATTCTGCAATCGGTCTCCGGCGAGCCATGCACGCGGCGACTGCTGTTGGTGCCGGCAGCGCCACGGATGCCGAACCAGATCGAGGAGTGGCTGGCCGAAGACAATTCCGTGGTTCGTGGTGCGCCCACGCGCGACGAACTGTTGAGAGACAGTGAATCCTCGTCTTGGGATGCCGCCGTGTGTTGGATCGGCGATGCGACTCACGTTCCACTTTCGATGCTGCCGCTCTTGAGGCAATTTCGGGATCTGCCGGTCGTCGGCGTCGGCGGCGTCGATACGGCTCGGGTGGCCGTAGAGGCCCTTTGGCGCGGCGCGGCGGTCTACGTCGCCTTCCGCGACGATGGGAAGGAAAGCCTGATTGCGGCAGTCGAGCGGGCATGCCGCGTTCCGAACTGGATCGCTAAGCGATCGAACCCGGCATTGGTCGCGCACGACCTCAACAATGTGCTCACGATCATCGGAGGAGAATGCGATTGGGCACGCGATCAACTTTCACGCCATCACCCGGTTCAAGAGGCGCTGCGCGTCGTCGCCGCTTCGTGTCGTCGCGGGGGGGCGCTCGTCGCGCGGCTGCTGTCGTCGAAAGGCGGTCCCTCAGCGAAACCGGCCGCCGCCGACCTCAACTCGCTCATCGCGCGGATGGAACCGATTTTCGGCCGATTGGTCGGGAAGAACATCGATCTTCTAGTTCGGCAGGATCCGACGCTGCCACCGATCGATGTCGATCTCGAAGATCTGGAGCAGATTCTGATGAATCTGGTGATGAACGCTCGCGACGCCATCGGATCCTTCGGTACGATGACGATCGAAACGGCCCGGGCACGGCTCCGCATGCCGGAATCGACGACCGAGTCGGAAACGCCCCGTGTCGACGTTTCACGGCTGATCGTGAGCGACACCGGTTGCGGAATGAGTGAGGAGACGAAAGCGAAGGCGTTCGACCCCTACTTCACCACAAAGTCGGCCGACACGGGGACGGGGTTGGGACTGGCGCGGGTTCGCGAGATCGTTTCGGCGGCAGGCGGACGAATCGAAGTCGACAGTGAACCGGGCATGGGCACGAGCGTCATCATCGATTTTCCCGACAAGACTTTCGATCCGACAGCCGATGTTCAAGAACGCCGATCGGACGTGTCGCGGCCTGACTGAACGCTCGGCGGCGTTCCGGATGGCTCCGCGGGTTTCCCGCATGTGACCTGTAACATATCGAACACTGGATGAGCACTGCCGCAGTCGAAACCAAACCGATCGCGGCGAGAGCGCCGCCGGCCCAGTCGCTTCGACCTTCGAGCCTGGCCCGCCGACGAGGTGGCGAAACCGTTCCATCCGCACGAACCCTGCTTCAGCCGCGACTTCGATCCATGCCTTCGCTCACATCGCCACGACGTCGAGATCCGGTGCGAGGGTGCCCGACGCGCGACGTCCTGGTCGATTTCCTGTCCGATCGACTCGCCCCCTCTGGCGACGAGTCGATCGTCGCGCACGTCGTATCATGCGAGCATTGCGAGCTTCGGCTCGAAACGCTTTCGGACGATCCGACGTTGCACGTGCTGCGGAATGATCTCGTCGCGAATTCATCGCGCGACGCGGAGGCGGCGTCGCTGGTGGAAGAGTTCCTCCGCACGCCGCCGGGGTGGCGTTTCCCGGACGCTCGCCGGAACTTGAGCGCGAACACGGCAGAACCCTGCCTTCCACGTGAACTGGGCCGGTATCGGCTGCTGTCCGTCATCGGCTCGGGAGGAATGGGAGTCGTCTACCGGGCGATGCACACCGAGCTGGGGCGGCCGATGGCGATCAAGTTGCTGCCCGCCGCGCGCTCGTGCGACGGAGGATTCGCCGCCCGCTTTCGCCGCGAAATGCGCGCCATCGGCGGGCTGCAACACGCCAATATCGTGCTGGCACATGATGCCGGCGAGATCGAGGGCACGCTGTATCTCGCGATGGAACTCGTCGAGGGCAGCGACCTCGAGGCGATCGTGCGAGGCCGGGGACGGCTCGCCGTCCACGACGCCTGCGACGCCGTTCGACAGGCGGCGGCGGGAATCGCCCATGCGCACGCCAACGGCGTCATCCACCGCGACGTCAAGCCCTCGAATCTCCTGGTCGCTTCGGACGGGACCGTCAAGGTCGGCGACCTGGGACTGGCTCGCCTCGCCGGGCCGGAGGCGGACGCGTTGTCGGGCGCCAGCGGCGTGATCGGAACGCTCGACTACCTCGCTCCCGAGCAGATCGAGTCTCCCGAGTCGGTCGATGATCGGTGCGACCTGTACGGCTTGGGGTGCGTCTTGTTTCGCCTTCTCGCGGGACGGCCGCCGTTCCGCGTATCGAGGGACGAGCCGGCGTACGCGTCGCTGATGCGCCGCGTGCTGGAATCTCCGCCTCCCGTCGAGCAGTTCCGGAGCGATGTTCCCGACGACCTGGCGCGGCTCGTCGCGAAGCTCTTGGCGCGAGACCCGCGGGACCGGCCGCAGTCCGCCTTGGAAGTGTCCCAGGCGCTGGCACCGTTTTCCCGCGGTGCGGCGCTCGCGGCCTTGGTGGCGGAATGCCGCGAGCGGCGAGCCGTCGCCAACCGGGGCGCGACCGACAACTCCGGGGCACTTCGGCAGACGATCGTCCTGGAAGGCTCGACCGCGAGCGACATGATCGCTGTCGCGGCCGCCCGGCCCGCGTCCCGAAGCGATCGTTCGAAAAGGCGAATCGGACTCCCGCTGGTTCTGCTGATCGTGGTCGGGGCCGGCGGGATCGGCCTTTGGTCTCTCTATTCGGCAATCCGTCCCGATGTCGAGTCGGAACTCGCGTCGGCCGGCGACGCGCAATCGACTTCGCCCGAGAGCGCATCTCCCCGTCGCGACGCGGTTCCATCGGCGCTCGTCGGCGTCGGCGTCTTCGAAGACTTCAAGCCACACGAAGTCCCCACCGGAGTCTGGCATCCCTTGCTGAATCGGCCGCCCGAGGAAATTCTCTGGCGTCCTTCGGAATACTCGAATTACCGCTTCGATCCACACAGCCGGCGGCTCTACGTCAACTGCGACACCGCCGGCATGCTCTCCTTCGGCAGCTACGTGCTCCGGCTCGATATCTATCAGAATCAATGGACCGGCGGAGTCGGCTTGTTCTTCGGTTGCCATGAGGAGGAATACGATGGGGCCCCCGCGTTTCGGTTTCATTCCATCATGCTGGATCGCAATGTGGGACGCGACCGATCCGAGTTCCCGTATCGACTCGTACTCTCGCAAGAACTCCTGCTGCGATCCGAATCGAGAATCGTTGAAGCGGAAGTCGATGCGACCGCGTCGGTCCCCACCCCCGCACTCCGCGCGCACGAGATCGAGGTCACGGTTAGCCGCGGCCAGATTTCGCGGGTGCGATGGGGCGGCAATGAAGTGCCTCAATTGTTCACAAGTATCGATGGTGTGGGGTTGCCGAGCGGCGCCTTGCGCGGCCAGTTCGGCTCGCGGCATGTCGTGAGCGACTCCAATATCTCCAATGTTCGAATTCGACTCGCGGAAGAGGAGCGATCGGGCCGGAGTGCCGATAGTAGTTTCGAGTAGCGTTCGTCGCACCGATCGGGTGCCTTGAAGACATCGATCCGTCATCGAGAGAGGCGTGGAATGATTCAAGTCTTCGTGCCGAGCGGTACGACCAACGTCACCACCTGGATGAAGATTGCCGGCTGTCCGTCGGAGGACTTTCCGGAGACGGACGAGGAGGTGAAGTACGGCCGAATCTGCGTCGTCGGCCTCGGGCGGAGCGATACCAACATTGCGCAAGCCTACGCTCGCGTCTATTACGGAACCGACCCCGGAGCGCCGTCGTCAAGGCCGCCGGCGGACGCCCAGAAGGGGGTCGTCCTCATCGTCGAGCAACTGTGGCCCCCCGGCGATCCGCTCGGCGTCTACTACAACTTCCGCTTCATCGTCGAGCCGGACCAGGATCGCACCGTCTGCCAGGGTGGAGACGCGGTCGGCGGCGACGGCGACGTCGACAACTGGCTCGTCGTCTGGATTCAGTTCACCGGTGACGTGTGGGAAGCCCTCAAGGTGCGCATCAAGTGCCTGGCCGTCGGCTTCACCGATTGCCAGTGCGGCAAGTGGTACGACAGCTTCACCGACACGAACGGCGTCGAGGTCGTCGACCACGTCGGCGAGGTCACCGTCGGCGATCCCCCCTACAGCGGTTCGGACGACTGGACGATCCAGGACGATGCCGCGACGGGCACCGTCCCGAAGAACCAGAACAACGAAATCCTCTTCGACCCCGGAATCACCGCCTACGACGCGACGCATCGCCTGCGTTTTCCCAGCGCCCCGCAGTCCGAGCAATGGACGTTGTGGGCGTTGAGAAGCTTTCGGAGGGCCGACGTGGACTCGCGGTTCCATTGGCAGATCGGCTGGCACCACGATCAGCCGAACGATCCCGGAACCTTCTTCCACGAACTGATCGAGTGGCACGAAGAAGGGGAAACCGTCTGGGACTTCGCCTACCTGCAGTCGCCGCCCGCCGCCGGCTTCGTCGACTGCGAAGCCGTCGTCACCGACGATTACATTCTGGTCAGCTACGACGGCGAGCCGCTGTTCGCCGAGACCGATACTTTCGCGGACCAGACCGGGCAGGCGTTCGACACCTATTACGACGTGGGGGAAAACGAGCCTCCGGCGACGAAGACCGCGTTCGACACGCTGTGCGTCCGGGCCGCGTGTCCGTCGCCATCGCAAACGTCACTGAACGCGCAGAGGGCCTCGGCCAGCTTGTCCGTCGCGGGGGAAGAGGCGATCGTGCTTTCGGAAACGGCCCTCGGTCCGGGACCGGGGCGCCGGGTTCGCCGTCCCTGCGGGATTTCGCTGGGCTATCGCGGAGAGCCCCTCCGGTGGACCGATCTGGCTCAGCGATTCGCGGGGCTGGACCTGAGCATCCACCGCGTCCGCGGACGGTCGCTTGCCGAACACGTGGGCGAATTGCGGAAGGATCCCCGCTGCTTCGTGCTCTGCTACGATGCCGATCCGGAATGGGAGCGGGACACGAGCATGTCCGCCGCCGACCGCGACCGAGTCGGCGCGCTTCTGGCCCAGCATGGAATCGGCGGCGTCGACACGAGTCTTCCCTGGAGGCGCGGCGCTCTTGCGGATGCGACCACGATGGCGCTCCGGCAGATCAACACCCGCAGGCGACTGGAGCGGCGGTTGAAGGTGCAGCCGCGCGACCTGGCGAAGTACGATCGGCAGATCGCCGAACTCGAACGGCTGCTCGCGACGACGACGGGAGACGAACGGCAGCGCTTGGAACGGCGAGTGGCGCAACTCGTACTACGCCGCGAAGGAGTCCGCTGCCAGCTTCACGACGCCCTCAGGATTCGGAGCAGTTGATCGGGTTCGGCCGTGGCGAGGCTTCGGACGGCATCGCCTTCGCCGTATTCTATCCCCGTCGGTATCACTCGCGCGAGGCGCTTCCGGAAGCGAGTTACGGCTTCCGGAAGCGAGTTACGAGGGTGTCACGATTCGCGTCCATTCGATCCAAGTCGATCCGAACCCGCTACGAGCCGACGCCCTTCCGGTCGGCGGAAGGTGACGCCACTCGACAGCTTCCGGCGGATTCTTCTCATCCGCCTCCTGAACCACTCGATGGTTGACGGCGCGCTGCGCGACAATCGCAATGTCGGCACGAAACCCACTGTGAATCACATGCAGCCTCCTACGATCCCACTTCCGAAGTCTTGGCCGGCTACTGTCTGTTCGGCGGCCCTGCACGTGATTTCGCTCGCCCGGTTCGTGGCGATCCACACCCGCAGTTGGGCAGCGAACAGTGCCAACGAGCGTGTCCGCCAGCGGGCGGAGATCGATCGCCTCCAGTCCGAAGTGCTCTTGCTCGGCGAGGAACTCCGCATCAAGGATGCTCGGATGGAACGCATCGACGCAAGGTATTGGCCGCGATTCTCGCCCCTCGATCGGATGGCGATTCTTGAACTACGCGCCGCCCGCGGCTGGTCCCAGCAACGAACGGCCGACGTCTTCCACATGTCCGCCGCGACGATCACCTCGTGGTGCAAACGCCTCGACGAGGAGGGGCCGAATGCGCTGGTTCGTCTCCGCGAGCCGGTGAACCGTTTTCCTGACTTCGTGCGGTACATCGTGCGCTCGCTGAAGATGGTCTGCCCGTTCCTCGGTCGGCGGAAGATTGCGCAAATGCTCGCTCGCGCCGGATTGCACCTTGGCGCGACGACCGTCGGTCGCATTCTGCGGGAACCGGCCCGTCCTGCCTCTCCCGCTCGATTGCCAATCAGCAGTCGTCGCCATACGGCAAAGCGGCCGAACCACATCTGGCATGTCGACCTCACGGTGGTACCGACCGGTTCCGGCCTCTGGACATCGTGGCTGCCGAACGCCATGCTGCAGCGCCACCCGTTCGCTTGGTGGCTCGCAGTGGTAGTTGACGGCTACTCGCGACGCGTCATGGGCTTCGCCGTTTTCGACCAGCAGCCCGGCTCGGTTGCAATCCGCCAGTTCCTCGGTCGAACGATCCGCCTGGTCGGCGCCACGGCCAAGTACATCATCTGTGACCGCGGCGTCCAGTTCGACTGCCACTGCTTTCGCCGCTGGGCAAAGCGGTACAACATCGCAATCCGCTACGGCGCCGTCGGCCGACATGGGAGTATCGCGGTGGTCGAACGGTTGATCGGGACGTTGAAGCGCGAGGGGCTGCGACGGATCCTCGTGCCGTTCCGCCGCGTTGCCTTTCGCCGGGAAGTCGATGACCGCGTTCGCTGGTACAACGAGCACCGCCCGCACTCGACGCTCGACGGTGCCACGTCGCACGAGTTCTACCACGGACTTCGACCGGCAAACCGCAATCCTCGGATCGAGCCGCGGACGAATTGGCCACGGCCATCGCCGTGTGCCGCGCCGCAAACGCTGGTTGCCGGACAACCTGGCGACCGCTGCGAACTCGTAATCGAGTTCGTCGCCGGGCGGCGGCACCTGCCTGTCGTGACGTTGAAGCGGGCGGCGTAGGCGCCGAACCTCGAAGCGGAAGCGTGCAATTGCGAGGGGACAGTGCGCGCCGGCGATGCCGATTCGTTCGCAAGTCGGTTCAGATTGCCAAAGATCGAAGGTCGCGGTACGGTTTCAGCGGTGCCCCATATACGCCCGGATACTCACGATTCGGTGGGCCGCCACACCGTAACCCAACCGTGGTATTCAAGCATTGGACCATCCTCATCGCCATTGTTGTTTTGAAGCGGACATCGCCCACCGGATTCTAAAAATCACCCACAGGTTCTGGTGAGGAGGCAACAACCGAGAAATTGGCTACGGCGTAGGAGCACGCGGGGCCATCAGGTTCGCTGAAATTCGCTCTCCTCAAAGAGCGCGCCGTCGCCAAAGACCCAAATTCGCACAATGACATGCCGCCCATCGGGATCGTCCCAGTCCTCCGAGAAGTTACGTGCAACATCGTCAAGGCACTGTATAGCAAGCCAAAAATGCTGCGGACGCGCCTCTACCATCTGGTCGGCGTTCAGCCAACAAATTGACACATGGGTCTCTTGCGTCGCATCTAATCCGTACCACAATGAATCGGCGAAAGCGTTCCAATTGACATCCCCGCTCAACGGAGGGTCCATGGGAAGGTTGTCTTTGACGTAGGTGAAGAATGCCTCAGGACTGTCGATGCCGTCAATTACAAATACGGTGAATCCATCGTCCTTCAGCGTGCGAATCGTCGCGTCCGCCTTCGCTGATCTATCGAAGCGGACGAATTCAGGTTGATATTCCATTGGCTGCATTGCTATCGGATCCTCACAAAGGCCGGAGGGCCCGCGTCGCCGTAGTGCGTCCACGTGTAGTAGACCTTGCCGGTGGTGGTGTCCGTGACGACTCGCCGGCCGCCAGCTCCCGTTTCACCGGGGGCAGGAGTGACGCGATATTCTTTGTATGGGGAATTGGGTCCAGAAGATCCCGGGAGCAACCTGAGTCCGTCCTTGGGATAGTTGCCCCAACGCGTCCCCCACTTACGCCTCAATGGGCCGGCGGGTCTTGTGTTGGCGTCAATATTACCCATGGTGAATCGCAACGCTTGAGCCTCTTCGGCCGGAAGGCTACCCGGGGCGATGAATGGGGGATCTGGGCAGGTGCCGCTCTGATTATGCACCCACACGCCGACATGCCCGACGGCGTAGGAGTGGGTGTCGGGGACATGGAAATTGTACACGGTGAGGCGGCCGGTGTGGAGGCCGATTCGGTCGACGGGGACGAGGTCGGCGTGGCAG
>JBBDNT010000235.1:0-15589 GCA_040877445.1 Planctomycetaceae bacterium | reverse complement strand
TGGCCAATCCATCCTACGGTCGACCCACAAGATCAAGGTTGAAGGCGTACTACGGCAATGGGCGCATCGAGTCGGGGATCGCCCGTGCGACGCTCGTCTTGAAGGCCGCCTGCGATCACCGCCGCATCACCAGGTTGTCGCGGTGGATGATTTCCACGTAGGGGACGCGGCCGAGGATCGTGGCGATTTCGTCGGTCTTCTTGCCGATGATCGCGCGGGCGTCGCGCGCATCGTAGTTCGTGAGGCCGCGGGCGAATTCGACCCCCTCCGCGTCGACGAGGGCGACGACCTCTCCCTTGGCGAAGTCGCCTTCGACGCCGGTGATGCCGATCGCCAAAAGCGACTTTCCTTTCGACTCGACCGCCGCCCGCGCGCCGTCGTCGAGCAGGAACCGCCCCTTGGGGGGAATCGTGTAGCCGATCCACCGCTTCCAGGCCGGCATCGTCCGGCCGCTCGCGAGAAACAGCGTGCCCACCGGCTCTCCGGCGAGAATCTCGTCGAGGACGTTCGGCCGCGTGCCGTTGGCGATGATCACGTTCTCGCCGACGGCGGTCGCCGCGCGAACGGCTTCCAGCTTCGAGCGCATCCCGCCGGTGCCCCGCGCGCTCCGCTGATCGGTCGCGAGGCCCAGGATCGCATCGTCCCATTTTTCGACGAGCGGAACGAGGCGGCTGTCGGGGCTGCCGGGATCGCCCGCGAACAGGCCGTCCACCGTCGAGAGAATCACCAGCAGCGGCGCGTCGAGCAGGTTCGTGACCATCGCCGCGAGTTGGTCGTTGTCGCCGAAGCGAATCTCGGCGACGCTCACCGTGTCGTTTTCGTTGACGATCGGGACCGCGCCGAATTCGAACAGCGTCGAGAGCGTGTTCCGCACGTTGAGGTAGCGGGCCCGGCTCTTGAAGTCGTTCGCGGTGAGCAACAACTGGGCGGCGTGATAGCCGTGCTTCCGCAGGCAGTCGTCGTACAGGCGGATGAGATGCGCCTGCCCCGTGGCGGCGGCGGCTTGCAGGTGCGGCAGATCGCTGGGCCGCCCCTGGAGCTTCAACAGGCCGATGCCCGCCCCGATCGCCCCGCTGGAGACGACGACCACCTTCCGGCCCGACTCGCGCACGCGGTGGATCTGCTCGGCGAGCGCTTCGAGCCGGTCGAGATCGAGCCGATCGTCGGCCCGCGAGAGCACGTTGGTGCCGATCTTCACGACCAGCGTGCGGGCCGTCTCGATGATTTCCTTGCGGACGAGGTCGGGCATGGCGCGGAGGAAGAAGGAAGAAGGAAGAAGGAAGAAGGAAGAAGGAAGAAGGAAGACGGAAGAACGGAGGAGGATGGAGGATGGAGGATGGAGGATGGAGGATGGAGGTTGGAGGTTGGCGGGGGCGCGGCTGGGGCTGCGCGATTCTCTTCCTGTTTCAGTCGTTCCAAGTTCCAGGATTTCGCTCGGAAGGATCGTCATTCCCGCGAAGGCGTCCCGTCATTCCCGCGAAGGCGGGAATCCAGTCCCACGCCGCAGCGGCACCGATGCGTGAAGCCGACTTCCGCATCCGCTGGATGCCCGCCCCCGCCTTCGCGAGGGCAGGCATTTCGCGGGCATGACGCGCGGTGCGGCCTGACCGACCTGCCGACACGGAACTTGGAACTGCTGTGTTTCTTTCTTCTCTCTTCTCTCTTCCTTCTTCCGTCTTCCTCACGCATCCGGAAGGCGGCGGATCGCCACCAGGCACACGTCGTCCCGCTGAGTCTGGCTTTCGCTGAACCGCTCGACGTCTTCCACCAATTCCTGCACGGTCCGCTCGACGTCCCCCCGCGCCCCGGCGAGGTATTTTTCCAGCCCTTGGCGGCCGTAGATCTCGTGCCGCGAATTCATCGCCTCGGTGATGCCGTCGGTATACAGCAACAGCGTGTCGCCGGGCGCGATCTTCAACTCGATTTCCTTGAAGGTCTGATCGGGGACGATTCCGAGCGGCATGCCGGAATCCTTCTTGCCGATCGACTTGACCTTGCCGGCTTTGGACCGCGTCAGCGGCGGGAGGTGCCCGGCGTTGGCGATGGTGACGACATGTCGTCGCGGGTCGAGCACCGCCACGACGTATGTCACGAAGCGATGTCCCAACCCGCCCGAGGCGATCTCGCCGTTCAACCCGGCGAGCGCCGCCGCGGCGGTGTCGGTCAGTAGCAGTTGATAGCGCGAGGCGGAGTACAGCCGGGCCATCAAGAGCGCGGCGGGAACGCCCTTGCCCGCCACGTCGCCGAGAGTGATCGCCAGCCGCCCGTCCGGCAGGGGGACGTAATCGAAGCAGTCCCCCCCCACGCGGAGCGCCGCCTCGTAGTAGTCGCACAGCTCGTAGCCGGCGATCCGCGGCCGCTGGCTCGGCAGAAATCCGAGCTGCACCTGCGTGGCGAACTCCAGATCGCGCTGCATGTCGCGCTGCTGGAGCAGTTCCTGGTGCATGTGCGCGTTTTCGACGGCGAGGCTGATCTGCGACGCGACGCTGGCGAGCATCTCGAGGTCGTCGTCGAGGAACTGCCGGCTGAGGCCTTTGCTGTCGAGTTGAATCGCCCCCAATGGCGTTCCGCTGTTGCCGATCAAGGGCACGCACATCATCGAGCGGATGCGGAGGTTCGAGACGCTGTGGCTGGAATCGAAGCGGGAGTCTTCGGCGGCGTCGGCGCTGAGGATCGCTTCGCCGGAGTCGAGCGCCTGCTGGATGATCGTCTTGCTCACGCGGACTTCCAGATCCCCTTCGGGCATCCGCGACTTGAGCGCTTTCACCGAGAGCTTCTCTCCGTCCGGCTCGACGAGCACGACGAACCCGTCGTCCGCCTGCGGGAAGATCTGGAACAGCCGGTCGAGCGTGGTTTGCAGCACGTCTTCGAGGTCGAGCACGCGGCCCAGGTGCCGGCCGATCTCGAGCACCGCCCGCAACTTCGCCTCGGGCCGCACGTCGAGCCGCAGTTGGGACGAATCGGTCCCCACCCGGCTGACGATCGACGAGCCGCCGCCGCCCACCCCCTCGAACAGTTGATCGACCTCGTCGGCGGTTCTGGTGGTCGTTCCCGCGGAGCGCCGCCGACCCTGCGACGCCCCGTCCGATGCGGAGATCCGCACCGACGCCGGAGGCGGCTTCGGCGATTCGGCCCCCTGCTGCAAGTGGAACCGCAGCCGCACGTCGCAGACCTGAATCTCGTCCGCATCGTGCAGTTCGACGCGGCCGTCGATCGGCTCGCCATTCAGCAGCGTGCGGTTCCGGCTGCGAAGATCCTCGACGAAGAAGCTGCCGTGGCTTTCGAGGATTTGGGCGTGATAGCGGCTGACGGCGGCGTTTTCGAGGATGATCTGGCACTGCGGGTGGCGGCCGAGCACGGTCCGCCCCTCGTGGAGCTGCAGGATGCGACCCGGCGCCCCGCCTTCGACGATCGTCAGAAACGCCACGGGAACTTGCCTTCCCACGAGAACGGAATGGCCGCGCGGCCTCCCTGCCGCCGGCATTGCGGCGATTGTATCGGCGGCGCGCCGCGAGGGTCAACTTCCGCAAAGCACCCGCTTCGTTGGGGGTGTGGCAAGAGTTTCTGGCGACGCCAATTTCTCTTCGGGGTGGCGGGGGCGCTCCGCAACGCGGAAGCCCCCGTGGCGCGCCGGGGGCTTTCGCTGCGCGAAGCGCCCCCGCCCCCCGACGCCTCGCTTGCACCGATCGACACCGAGCGCGAGAATCCGGTTCGCATGAGCGACCCGATCGCGATCACCACCGGCTGCCGGCTGCATTTCGGCATCTTTTCCCACCGACCCGCGTGCGGCCGGGAGTTCGGCGGCGTCGGCCTCATGCTGCGCGCCCCGCGCGGCCGATTGTCGTTCCGCCCCGCCGAACGGGACATGGTGTTCGGTCCGGAGGATGCCGCCTCTCGCTTCCGCGAGTTCGTCGCCCGCTATCGCCGCTCGGTCGATTCGGACGAGCCGCCGCCGCGGTGCGCGATCGAGATTCACGAAAGCATCCCCCCGCATGTCGGACTCGGCTCCGGAACGCAGTCGGCATTGGCGGTCGCCGACGGATTGGCGAGGCTCGCCGGTGAGGGCGCAGTCGATCCGGTCGTACTGGCGGAACGCGTCGGTCGGGGAGTGCGCTCCGCGATCGGAATTCACGGCTACCGTCGGGGCGGCCTGCTCTTCGACGACGGAAAGACTCTCGGCGAGCCGGTCGGTTCGCTCGCACGCCGGCTGGAATTCCCCGCGGAGTGGCGATTCCTGCTGGTGATTCCGCGCGAGGAGACGGGACTTTCCGGGCCGATCGAACGCGAGGCATTCGCCCGGCTGCCGCCGATGCCCGCGGAGACGACGGCCCGCCTGCGGGAACTCGCTTTCGAGCAACTCGAGCCGGCGGTGACCGCCGCCGATTTCGACGCGACGAGCGATGCGCTCCACGAGTTCAACCGGATCGTGGGCGAGTATTTCGCGCCGGCTCAGGGGGGGACTTACGCTCATCCGCGAATGCGGGAACTGGTCGCCGAATTGCGGCGCGAGGGCATCGCCGGCGTGGGGCAATCGTCATGGGGACCGACGATCTTCGCCCTGCTGCGGGACGCGGCCGAAGTGCAAAATCTTCGCGATCGCCTGGCGGCCGCCCGCCAATGGGGCGATTGCATCATTCAGATCTCCGCCGCATCCGATTCCTGACGAGTGCCCAAGCGAGGCGAAGCCGAATAACCGGGCGTGCAGGGCGTGATGGTCAGCGTCACACTCGTCCGCGTGGTGAAGGGACGACGCTTCCCCCGAGGCTCTCGACGATTTCGACCAGCGTCTCCCACAAGTACGGCGCGGAGGCGTAATCGACCCAGATCCGGTACGAAGGGACGTTGTCCGCCGAGTCCGGGAAGATGCCGCAACTCACCCCCGCCACGCGCGTGAAGACGACGCGCCGCGGCGGCAAGGCGCGGAAGTCGAGCGCACACGTTTGCGACAGTACCTCGCCCACTCGCGAGCCCAGCAGTACGAAGGCGGCTTCTTCGCGGTGGATGTCATACAAGTGGCCGCTCCGCGATTCGAGTTCGGCCGCGAGGGCCGGGACGAACTCGCCTCCGACGCCTCCTTCCAGGAAGAACTCGTCCGTGCCGAATCGGACGATCACGCCGCCGTCGGGAAGAGGCCGGGAATCGTAGATCGCGGCTGGGACGTCGACTCTCTGGTTGGCGAGCCAACTCTCGGCATCGCGTCCTTTCAGTCCGAGTTTCGGCAGGCCGCTCTGGTCGCAGAGGCCGACCGATTTCGGTACATCGGCGTGGTTCTCGGCAGTGGGAAAACGCACCGCGAGCGCGACTCCGCCGACGACGCGGAACTCCGCCCCGCGGGCCTCGAGCAGATCGTGAATCGGACTGCGCCGCGGGGGCGTCTCGGGCATCGTCATCGCTGTCGTGCGCTTTCCGGATCGTAAAAGGGGAGTTTCGCCACGCGCCCTTCCGAGAATGTCCCGTCGTCCAGGCGGATCCGCACGGCCGTCCCCGGCTCGGCGAGATCCGGGCGGACGAACGCCATCGCGATCGGGTGGCCGAGTGTCGAATTCGGGGCGATGCTCGTGATTCGCCCCGCGATTTCCCCCTCGGCGATGATGAGGTGGCATTCTTCCGGCAGCGGCGTCCCGTTCGCGAAGGTCAACCCGACGAGGCGGCGCGAAAGCGGCCGTTTGCGGACGATCTCGAGGCTCCGCATGCCGACGAAGAAGGGCTTCCCCTTGCCGATCGCCCAGGCGACGTCGGCCTCGTCGGGAGTCGTGAGGGCGTCGGTGTCCTGCCCGACGATGAGGTGCCCCTTTTCCAGTCGCAGCAGGCGTTGCGCCTCGACGCCGAATGGTTGGATGGAGAATCGTTCGCCGGCCCCCACGAGCGACTGCCAGACGTGCAGCCCATACGACGCGGGGACGTGAACTTCATAACCCAACTCGCCGACGAACCCGACCCGCAGCAGGATCGCCGGCGCCCCCGCGACCGTTCCCTCGCGTACGCCGAGATACGGAAACGCTTCCGGCGACAGGTCGGTCTGCGTGAGTTCGTGAAGCGCTTCGCGCGAGTGGGGACCGGCGACGTTCATCGCCGCGAGCTGCCCCGTGGAATTGGAGAGCCGGACGTCCATGCCCCAGATCAACGCCCAGCGCTGCATTTCACGAAAGAACTCAGCGACGCCGCTCGTCGTGGCGGAGACGTAGAAGCGGTCGTCCGCCAGCCGGGCGATGATGCCGTCTTCGATGATCACGCCGGTTTCGTCGCACGCCAGTCCGTATCTCAGGCTGCCGACCGCCTGCTTGCCGAAACGGCCGGTGTAGATGCGTTCGAGGAACGCGGCGGCGTCCGGTCCGTCGATGCGGAGCTTGCCCAGCGTGCCGACGTCGATCAGGCCGACGTTCCGCCGAACGTTCGCCGCTTCGTCATGGATGCACACGTCGCGGCTGCGGCCTTCGCGCGGATAGTATTCCGGGCGGAGCCAATCGCCGACGTGCATCATCACCGCGGACATCCGCGCGTGCCAGGGGTCGATCGGCGTGCGGCGCAGCGGATGGAAGCGGCGACCCGCGAGAAGTTCCAGCGAGACCGGCTGGTGAAACGGCCGCGAGGTGGTCGTGCCGGTATCGTTGATCGAGGCGCCGTTCAACCGGGCGAGAATGCGGACCGCGTTGACGTTCGAGAGCTTCCCCTGGCTGGGCCCCATGCCGACCGTGGTGAACCGCTTGAGCAGCTCGACGTTGTCGTAGCCTTCCTGGTGAGCGTTCGCGAAATCCGCGAGGTGCAGATCTTCGTCGAGATCGACGAAGTTCTTCTTCCCTTTGTCGGCGAAAATGGGAAAAGGATGGCTGGGGGGTGGTCCGCGATGGACGATCCGCTCCGGCCCGGCCGGCGGAGTTCCGTTCGTCGATGAGTCCGTGCAGGCGAGGTGAGCCGCCGCGGCGAGTCCGGCGCGCGTCCCGTCGGCGATTCGGTCATCGAGGTCGAAGACTCCGTTCGCGCGCCCGGCCGCGAAGACCCCCTTCGGCAGAATCGAGGGGACCAACTGCTCGACGTTCTCGGCGTAGACGAATCGCCCGCCGGCCTGCGAGATCAATCCGCCGTTGGGCGTCCAGCCGACGCTCATCGCGATTCCGTCGCACTCGACGCGTTGCGCGCGGTCGGTCCGCGGATTGCCCGCGGAATCGAGGGGGCACAGCGTCGCGCCGCGAATCCGCTTCTTGCCCGCGCCCGGAATCGCCGCGCCGACCCCGTGCCCATGGTGGACGGGAATCCCGGCCTCGGCGACCTGCCGCGCGAGCTCCGTCGGTTCGCCTTCGCGGCGCAAATCGGCGACCGCCGCGACGTCGACTCCGGCGGCGTGCAGATCGAGCGCGACGCGGTAGCCGTCGCCGTTGGCCGCCAGCACGACGGCCCGATCGAACGGCTTCACGGCGTACAGATGAATCAATCGCTGGGCGGCCGAACCGAGCATCACGCCGGGGAGGTCGTTATTGCGGAACACGGCCGGTTGCTCGAAGCACCCGGCGGCGACGAGCGTCGCCCGCGCGCGGAGCTTCGTCAGCCGGCGGTCGTCGAACAGGGCGATCCAATGATCGGCATACCATCCGCCCGCCTGCGTGCCGCATCGCAACTCGATGTTACCGCACGCGCGGACGCGCGCGAGCAGTCCTTCCAGCCGCGGGCCGTTCGCGGAGTCGCCGGTTTGCCACGCGAGACTCCCCCCGGGCCGCGGCCGCTCGTCGACGAGGAGCACGCGGAGGCCGCTCTCTCCCGCGGCGATGGCGGCCGCCAGTCCGGCCGGCCCGGCGCCGACCACGAGCAGATCGCAGAAGGCGTAGTCCTTGGGAGAATCGTCGGGCGTGTTCGCGGGATTGATCCGCCCCAGCCCGGCGATCTTCCGCATGTTGTTCTCGTAGAACGGAAACAGCAGCCGCGGCGTGTGGAAGGCCTTGTAGTAGAACCCGACCGGCAGGAACCGGCCGAACCATTCCATGAACCGCAGGCGATCGCGCTCGAGCCCGCCCGCGGTGTTGACCGAGCGCGCGTCGAGACCCGGTACGATCGGCAGCAGGTCGCCGCGGAGGTTCGTCCGGCGGCCGTCTTCGACCATCACGTTCGCGTCGTGGCCGGCGAGGCTGTACAGGCCACGCGGCCGGTGATACTTGAAGCTGCGGCCGAGGAGCCGCACGTCGCTGGCCCACAGCGCGCTCGCGAGGACGTCGCCGGCGAAACCGCGGTACGTCCGCCCCTCGAACCGGAACTCGACGCTTCGGCCGCGATCGATCCATTCGCCCGGGCGGGGCGGCAAACGTCTATCCATCGGCCCGCCCCGCGCCGTGAAGGAAGGTCCGGAGGAATTCGTCGGTGCGGTTGTCGCGCTCGGCGATGAACCACGTGCCGCTGGGCACGTGGCACCACCACTCGCGCTTCACGCCCGGTTCGCCGCGGCGGTTGAAGACGTAGTCCGCCCACTCGGCGTCGCTGGCGGCGGCGGGGTCGGGCATGGTCCGCAATTCGCCCCCGAAGCGGAATTCCTGAAGCGGCCGGGGGCCGTTGATGGGGCAGTGGATGATCTTCATACGGGCGGGGGGATGATGATTCTCGGACGGGTCAATGTCCCACGGAGGCGGCGCCTTTCTCGCCGACGAGTTCGAAGCGGCCGAACCGCGACAGGTTGAACGGCGCGATCAGTTCGTGATCGCGGTCGTGGGCCAGGGTGTAGGCCATCGTCTTGCCGCAGATGGGAGTCGCCTTGAAGCCCCACGTCCCCCAGCCGGCGTCGATGTAGAAGCCCTTGATCGGCGTGGTCCCCATGATGGGCGAAAAGTCGGGGGTCATGTCGCACAGGCCGGCCCATTGACGCAGCACCTTGACGTCGCCCAGGCAGGGGAACAGGTCGAGCAGATGGCCGCCAAGTTGCTCCGCGAAGTCGAGCGTCGAGCGCATCGAGATCAGCTCGTAGGGGTCGAGCGAGGCGCCGGCGACCAGCTCGCCCCGCGACGACTGGCTGACGTACAGGTGCAGGCTCGCCGAAACGACGATGCTGTTCAACCACGGCTTCAACGGCTCGGTGACCAGCGCCTGCAGCGGGTGGATGACGAGCGGCGTTCGCAGGCCGATCATCGCGGTGATGTGCGTCGTCCAGCCGGCGACGGCGGAAAGCACCTTCCGCGTCTTGACGAAGCCCTTGTCGGTGTGCACGCCAGCGACTTCGCCGTCGCGAAGCTCGATGCCGGTGACGGCCGTCTGCTGGTGAATCTCCACGCCCTTCCGATCGGCGCCCCGCGCGTAGCCCCAGGCGACGGCGTCGTGCCGGGCGATCGCGCCGGGCGGATGATACAAGGCCCCGCAGATCGGCGCCTGATGTCCTCCCACGCGGAGGTCGATTTCCGGAACGGTCTTCTGGATGAACTCCGGTCCGACCACTTCACTCTCGATGCCCAGATGCTTGTTGACCTCGGCCCGCCAGCGCTGGGTCCGCAGCGACGCCGGGGAATGCGCCAGCGTGAAGTGTCCGCGTTCGGAATAGAACAGGTTCAGGTCCAGCTCGCGGGAGAGGTCCTGGAACAGTTCGACGCTCGCCTGGTAAAAGTTCACGCCCTCGGGGGTGAGGTAGTTCGAGCGGATGATGGCGGTGTTCCGTCCGGTTCCGCCCCCGCCGAGATAGCCCTTCTCGAGGACCGCAACGTTCGTGATGCCGTGGTCCTTCGCGAGATGATAGGCGGCTGCGAGACCGTGCCCTCCCCCGCCGATGATCACGGCGTCGTACTCGTCCTCGAGGCGCGCGGGCGCGCGGAACATCCGCGGTTCGGGATGGTCCTTGCGGAGCGCGAACTTCAGCAAGCGGTGGGGCATGGGCGGATCGGGCGGCGCGCGGCCTCAGAACATCGTCAGGTACTCGTCGATTTCCCAGCGAGTCACCTGTCCGTGATACATGTCCCACTCGCGGGTCTTGAGCTGGATGAAGTCGTCGGCAATCACGCCCAGCGCACCGCGGACGACCTCGTCGCCGCGAAGCTCGTCGAGCGCCTCGGGCAGCGACTGTGGCAGGATCCGCGTCCCGCGCGCGAGGATCTCCTCGAGCGGCCGGTCGTACATGTTGCCGAGGTTCGGCTCGCCCGGATCCATCTCGTGCTTGATTCCGTCCAGTCCGGCGGCGACGTAGGCGGCGAGGGCGAGATACGGATTGCAGGCGGCGGAAACCGTGCGATCCTCGAAATGCCCCGGCCCGGCGGTGCGGATCATCTGCGTGCGGTTGTTGTCGCCGTAGGTGATGAACGCCGGAGTCCAGGTGTAGCCGCTCCGCGTGGAGCGGAGGCCCGAACCGAGCTTCAATCGCTTGTAACAGTTCACGGTGGGACTGGTCACGGCGCACAACGCGCGGGCGTGGTGCAGGACGCCGCCGAGAAAGTGGTAGCCCAGTTTCGAGCAACCCAGGCCGCGCGCGTCCGATGCGTCCTCGAACAGGCACTTGCCGCCGTTCGCGTCGGCGAGATGGAAGTGAATGTGCAGCCCGCTGCCGGTACGATCCTCGAACGGCTTGGGCATGTGCGTGGCGATCGCGCCGTACTTTTTGGCGATCTGCGAGGACGCCATCTTGAAGAACGTGACGCGGTCGGCGGTCGTCAGCGCGTCCTGATAGGCGAAGTTGACTTCGTATTGTCCGTTCCCGTCCTCGTGATCGGTCTGGTAGACGCCCCAGCCGAGCTGGTTCAACGCGCTGGTCAGTTCCTGAAGATACGCCATGGCCGGCGCCATCGAGCGGAAGTCGTAGCACGGCTTGGCCAGACCGTCGACCGTGTCCGGATTCCAGGGGGCGATCGAGCCGTCGGCGTTGCGGCTGACTAGGAAATGCTCCGGCTCCATGCCGACGTTGAAGACGTACCCTTCATCGCGCGCCCAGCCGAGCACGCGCTGGAGGTTGTTGCGAGCGCAGTGCGGGTACGGCTTGTCGTCGACGTACAGATCCGCCGCGAAGCGGGCGGTGTTCGGCATCCAGGGAAGCGGCGTGTAGCTCGCGGGATCGATGCGGGCAAGCATGTCGTGCGAGTGCGGTCCCTGTCCGACTCCCCAGACGGCCGCTCCCGCGAATCCGGCCCCCGCGTCGAGCACGTCGTCCAGACACGAGGCGGGCACCATCTTCACCTTCGCCGAGCCGTGCAGATCGACGAACTGCACGAGGATGAACTCGATGCCGTCCTCGTTCATCCGTCCGCGGAGCTGTTCTCGATTGGTCATGGCTTTTCCCCGGGGATCCAGTCCGTTCCCGCCAGTGGCAATTTCGCCATCGCGGCGGATTCGACGGTGAGCGCGACGAGATCCTCCCGCTCCAGGTGATGCACGTTCGACTTGCCGCAGGCGCGGGCGAGGATCGTCAATTCGAGGTTCAGGACCTGCAGGTAGTTCTTCAATCGTTTCGCGCCGACTTCCGGAGTCAGCCGGCGTTCGAGCACGGGATCCTGCGTGGTGATTCCCACGGGACACTGCCCGGTGTGGCAGTGGTGGCAGAAACCGGGGGCCGTGCCGAGCTCCGCGTAATCCTCGCTCGCGTCGACGTCGCGGCCGTCGAGGACGTAGGAATCGTGATTGCAGCCGAGCGCCACGAGCACGCCCTGCCCGATCGCGACCGCGTCGGCGCCGAGCGCGAGCGCCTTGGCGACGTCGGCCCCGGTGCGAATGCCCCCCGAGATGATCAGCGACACCTCGCCGAAGACGTTCATGTCCTCCAAGGCCTCCACCGCCTGCCGCAGCGCGGCGAGCGTGGGGATGCCCGTATGCTCGATGAACACCTGCTGGGTCGCCGCCGTCCCTCCCTGCATGCCGTCCATCACGACCACGTCGGCCCCCGCCTTGACCGCCAGCTTGACGTCGTCGCGGACGCGCGTCGCCCCCAGCTTGACGTAGATCGGCACCTGCCAGTCGGTAATCTCGCGGAGCTCTTCGATCTTGATCCGCAGATCGTCCGGGCCGGTCCAGTCGGGATGGCGGCAGGCGGAACGCTGGTCGATCCCCTCCGGCAAGGTCCGCATTTCGGCGACGCGGGGGCTGACCTTCTGACCGAGCAGCATCCCCCCTCCTCCCGGCTTCGCGCCCTGGCCGATGACGACTTCGATCGCATCGGCTTTCCGCAGATCGTCGGGATTGAACCCGTAGCGCGAGGGGAGGCATTGATAGACGAGCGTCGTCGACGACTGCCGCTCCTCGACGGTCATGCCGCCGTCCCCGGTGGTGGTGGAGGTTCCCATCGCGGTCGCGGCACGGCCGATCGCTTCCTTGACGTTGGCCGACAGCGCCCCGAAGCTCATCCCCGCGATGGTGATCGGGATCTCCAGCTCGACCGGGTTCTTCGCGTAGCGGCTGCCGAGGATGGTCTTCGTGTCGCACTTCTCGCGATACCCTTCGAGCGGATAACGCGAGGCCGAGGCGGTGAGGAACACCAGGTCGTCGAACGTGGGGACGGCCCGCTTGGCGCCCAGACCGCGGATCTCGTACAGGCCGACGTCCGCGGCCTGACGGATGTACTGGATCGCGCGACGATCGATCGAAGCGCTTTCCTCGCGATGAATCGGCCTGGGCGACACGGCTATCCTGTTGGTCCGAGAGAGAATCAGTATTCCTGGTGGGCGTCGGCGTTCCAATGGTATAGCGTGCGGGCCGACGCGATCCGCTTGAACTCCGCCGCGTCGTGGTCGATTCCCGCCTGGGCGAGAAGACGAGCGACGAACTCGCGATCGGCCGGTTGCATCTCTTCTTCCTGAGCATCGGCCCCCAGACCGTGAATCTTGCCGCGGACGTAGATCGTGGCCTCGTATAGCGAGTCGCCGAGGTTCGCCCCGGCGTCGCCGCAGACCACGAGGTTCCCCGCCTGCGCCATGAAGGCGGAAAAGTGCCCGACGCTTCCCGCCACGACGATGTCGCAGCCCTTCATCGAGATCCCGCAGCGGGAGGAGGCGTCTCCCTCGATCACCAGCAGCCCGCCATGACCGGATGCCCCCGCGCACTCCGAGGCGTGCCCCTGGACGCGCACGCTCCCCGACATGATGTTCTCGGCGACGCTCCAGCCCACGTTGCCGTGAACCGTGATCGTGGCGAGCTTGTTCATGCCGGCCACGAAGTAGCCTCCGTGCCCGAGAATATCGATCTCGACGGCGCAATCCATTCCGGCGGCGATGCTGTGCATGCCGTCGGGATCGTGAATTTCCACCCGCGCGATGCCGCTCCCCGGCAGCTCGCGGTGCAGGAACTGGTTGACTTCGCGGACGCTGGCCGCCGACAGGTCGAACCGCATCACGCGGCCGTTCGCGCTCTCCGTCATGCGGCCCCCTTCATGCGCTCTTCCCCGGCGACCCACGAATAGATCTGCTGAGGAACCGGCTCGAAGACCTGGGCCGATCGAATGCCGGGCAAATGCGCGAGCGCCCGGAACTCCGAGCCGACCGCCACGTAAACGTCGGTCTCGGCGACGACGGCCGGCTTGCACGCGAAGGCGTCGCGCACCAGGACCATCCGCTCGGCAGTCGCCATCAGAAACGTGAAGAAGCCGTCCAATTCGTCGAACGACGCCTCGATCGCCTGTTCGAGCGTGTCTCCTTCGCGCATTCGCCACTCGAGGAACCGGCAGCCGGCCTCGGTGTCGTTGTCGGTCTCGAACGAAATGCCGCGGCGTTCCAGCTTGCGGCGGATGCTGTGCGGGTTCGACAGCGACCCGTTATGGACGATGCAGAAGTCCTCCCCCGCGGTGTAGGGATGCGCGTGCGCCGGCGAGACGGCCGATTCCGTCGCCATCCGCGTGTGTCCCACCGCGTGCGTGCCGGCGAGCTCCGCGAAGCCGAACCGCGCGGCGATCTCTTCCGGGGCGCCTTCATCCTTGAAGATCTCGATGGCCCGGCCCACCGAAACGAGATGCACCCCGGGGCAGGCCGTCCGCAACCACGCCGCGAACTCCTCCACCGCGATCGGCGAAATCAAGGCGGCGTGAGAATCGTCCCAGCGGATCGCGCCCCGGCTGCCGGTGTCGCGCCGGAAATCATCCTGAAAGGTCTGCCAATCGAACTGCGGCTGCCCGGAAAACAGCGAGAAGCGGCGGTCCGGCGCATCGAGCGGCCGGTGAAACACCGCCAGCCCCGCCGAGTCCGCCCCCCGCGTCCCCATGCAATTCAACATGGGAGTGACGAGCGGCCCCAGATCCGGTTGCCATGCGTCACTCTTCAACAGCAGTCCGACAATTCCGCACAAGGCGATGCTCCGGAATTCGCGATTAGGCCGCGTTCGCGAACCATAGTCCGCGACGATGGGAAAAGGTTGACGAGCCTGTGCTTGATGCCGCCAGCCTACCACGGCTGTCGGCATTTTTCCATGACGTGCGATTCATCGAGCCGAGGAGGGTCGCTCCTCCGGCTTCGATCCCATCCCAACCACGTCCACGGCGCGGGATGGATACAGCTTGCCGTTCCGCACTTCCAAGCGGGCCGAGTTCGTGAGCGACTCGATTTCCCCGATCACCGTCTCGCGGAGTTGCGGACCGGTTTGACGGAAGCCGAGGAGGCGGGTGACTTCGACGGCGACTTCGTCCGCCGGGGCTCCCATACGTCCCGGTGATCCACCGCAACACGACGATCCCGGTCTCGCGCGAAGAAGTGTTCGCCACCATTTCGGCCAATCAGCCGGAAGTGCTGCTCCAGATCTACCAGGGGGAAAGCCGCCGGGTGAAGGACAACCTGAAACTCGGCGAGCTGCAGGTGGCGGGGATCCCGCCCGGTCCGGCGGGGCAGCCGGTTCACGTGCGGTTCACCTACGACTCGAACGGCATCCTGGAAGTCGAGGCCTACGTTCCCGAGACCGGTCGCAAGTTCCGCACCGTGCTCACCCAGCACGCTCAGGATCTCACCGAGGAGGAGGTCGCCGCCGCCGTCGCCCGCATGCAGGGGCTGAAGTTCTATCCCCGCGACGACGTGCGGAACCAGAGGCTGCTGTTGTTCTGCGAGCGGGTGATCGGCGAGGTCAGCCCGCTACTGCGGCAGGAACTCGAAGAGGCGCTCGACGTCTTCGAGACGGCGATGTCGTCCGGCAATCGCGAACTGTTCGAGCATGCCCACGACGGGCTGCTGATGACGCTTTCCCGGCTGGGAATCTCCTATGGCGAACCGACGAGCGACGAATCCGGCTCCAACGCGTTCTGACGCGGACCGGGCGCGGTATCTCGCCCGCGTCGTGCGGATGAATCCGCTCGAAGCCGCCGACGAGATCGTCGCCCTCCGCAACCGCTTCCGCGGCGTGCGCCCGGTGCGGCGGGTCGACGATTCGCTCGATGGCGACGACCTCCGCCAGCAGCGGGAACGGCTCGGGCGGCAGATCGACCGGCTTCGCGCCGACTTCTGGTCCACGAATCGGCGAATCGGCAGAGGAGATTCTCCTCGACAAGAACCGTCCGCAGACGCGCAAGGCGATCATGAAGCTGCGAGTTGGTGTTCGCGATGTCCCGTCGATGGCGCGTTCGGCGCTGGATTTTCGCGAGCAAGCCGGTCATTCTGACCGCAGGATGTCACGTCACGCCGCGGGAGCCGCTCTCATGCTCGCGAGAATTCTGATCGCCGCGCCGGTTCTGCTG
>JBBDNT010000234.1:0-15598 GCA_040877445.1 Planctomycetaceae bacterium | reverse complement strand
CGAAGGTGGACGAGATGTTGGCCAGCTGCGTGAGCCTTCCGGCCGCGTCGTAGGTAGGAGGGGGATCGAAGTCGAATCATCCCCACCCTCACCGCGCAGCAGCCACGCGATGGCCTTCTGCTCGATGATACTCCAAATACCAGTCGGCGAACCGCGAGATCCCCTCCTCGATCGGCGTCCGCGGCCGAAAGCCGACGTCCTGCAGCAGTTCGGTCACATCGGCGTACGTCTCCGGCATGTCCCCGGGCTGGAGCGGCAGGAAGTTCTTTCGGGCCTTCCGGGCGAGGCACTGCTCCAATACCTCGATCATCCGCATCAACTCGACCGGCTGGTTGTTGCCGATATTGTAGAGCCGGTAGGGTGCGTCGCTCGCGCCGGGATCGGGATCGGAGACGGGGACGCGGTCGACGATGCGGAGCACCCCCTCGGCAATGTCGTCGATGTATGTGAAGTCCCGCCGCATCCGACCGTGGTTGTACACGTCGATCGGGCGATTTTCTAGGATCGCCCGGGTGAACGTGAACAGAGCCATGTCGGGCCGGCCCCACGGCCCATAGACAGTGAAAAACCGCAGCCCCGTCGTCGGCAGTCGGTACAGGTGGCTGTATGCGTGAGACATCAATTCGTTCGCCTTCTTCGTCGCCGCGTACAGACTCACCGGATGATCGACCGCCTGGTGGACGGAGAACGGCATCTGCGTGTTCGCGCCATATACCGAACTGGAGGACGCATATACGAGATGGCCGACCTTGCAGTGCCGGCAGCCCTCAAGCACGTTGGCGAACCCGACGAGGTTGCTGTCCACGTAGGCCTGCGGGTTTTCGATCGAGTATCGCACACCAGCCTGTGCGGCGAGGTGCACGACTCGCGCGAAGTCCCCAAACTCGAACAGCCGCTGCATCCCCTCCCGATCCGCCACGTCGAGCCGGTGGAACTCGAACTCCGGCTGTGAGACGAGCAGCGCGAGGCGCGCCTTTTTCAGCCTTACGTCGTAATAGTCGTTCAAATTGTCGACGCCGATCACCCGATCCCCGCGCGCAAGCAGCCGCCGCGCTACGTGGAACCCGATGAACCCGGCCGTGCCTGTGACGAGGACGTGTCTCATGAGGCCTCCAATTACACTCCCTCACGCCTTGCGGATCTTCTCCCGGCCGACCGTCACGTTCTTCGTGGCGTTGCGAGTGTCCACCACCAACCGGGCGTGACGCACGACGTGCTCCCAGTCGTAGCAGGAGTGGTCCGTCGCGATCAGCACGCAGTCCTGGCTGGCGAGGAACTCGGGCGTCAGTTCGCTGCTCGTCAGATCCGGGACGTCGTGGTGCCGCACCCTGGGGAGCTTCGGCACGTACGGATCGTTGTAGGTGATGGCGGCCCCACGCTCGCGGAGCAGGTCCATTAGTTCGAACGACGGGCTTTCCCGCGCGTCCTCGACGTCCTTCTTGTAGGCCACGCCCAACAGACACACGCGGCTGCCCCGAATCGGCTTGGATGCGTCGTTGAGGTACTCGGCCAGCCGGGAGATGACGTACTCCGGCATCCGCGAGTTGACCTCGCCCGCCAGCTCGATGAACCGCGTGGTCAGCCCTTCCTTCCGCGCGAGCCACGTCAGGTAGAACGGGTCGATCGGAATGCAGTGTCCCCCCAGACCGGGACCGGGATAGAACGCCTGGTAGCCGAACGGCTTGGTCTTCGCCGCGTCGATCACCTCCCAGACGTCGATTCCCATCCGGTCGAAGAGGGTCTTCAACTCGTTGACCAGCGCGATGTTGACCGCGCGGTAGGTGTTTTCGAGAATCTTGCAGGCCTCGGCAACCTCCGGCGACGAGACCGGCACGACCTTCACGATCGCGTGGCCGTAGAGCGCGCAGGCCAGTTCGCTGCTCGCTTCGTCGAGTCCGCCGACGACCTTGGGAATCCGCGAGGCGGAAAAGTCCGGATTGCCCGGATCCTCGCGCTCGGGGCTGTAGGCGACGAAGAAGTCCTCGCCAGCGACGAGACCGCTCTTCTCGAGGATCGGGAGCACCACGTCGCGCGTCGTCGTCGGATAGGTCGTGCTTTCGAGCACGACGAGCTGACCGGGACGCAGCGCCTGGGAGATCGCCTCGGTGGTCGATTCGATGAAGGACAGGTCGGGGTCGCGGCTGTCGGAAAGCGGCGTGGGAACGCAGATCAGCAGTGCGTCGGCTTCGGCCATCCGCGCGAGATCGGCCGTCGCCGAGAACTGCTTCTTGCCGACCCAGTCGGCAATGGAAGCCGAGTCGATGTGGCGGATGTAGCTCTTGCGGGCGGAGAGCGACTCGATCTTCGCGGGATCGACGTCGAAGCCCATCGTCCGGAAGCCGGCGTTGACGAAGGCGCTCACCAGCGGAAGGCCGACATAGCCCAGCCCGACGACGCCGACGACCGCGATTTTCTTGGCGATCTTGTCGCGCAGCTCTTCGAGCGCGACGGGCCGGCCGCGCTCCGTTTCTGCACGGCGTGCGCGACGATTCCAGCAACCGCTCTGCACGACGCTTTGCATTCCGTGGACTCCTCGACCGACGACTCGGCAGCATGGTTCAGCCGACGAGTTCCATCGACTCGGCGGAAGGCTCGACGAGCCGACGGCGAGCTTCCCGCGCCTCGTCCGGGCGCCCCGCCGCTTCAAGCGCGTCCGCCAACAGCCGCCACGTAGCGGAATGGTGAGGCCGGAGGGCCAGCGACGCCCGATACCACCTGATCGCTTCGTCGAACCTTCCGAACTGCAATAGGACCGTACCCAGGTTGTGCCGAGCCGAGGCGTCGCGAGGATCGGCTTCCGCCATTTGACGCAGACGGTTCTCGGCGGCGCTCCAGTCGGCCTGCTCGAAGAGGAGACGACACAGCTCCCGCAACGGCCCCGGATCTTCGGGTGACTCGCCGACCGCTCGTTCCAGCGCCGCGCGGGCTCCGATCGAGTCGCCCTGCCGTTCCCGAACCCGGGACATCAAGAGGCCACCCTCCGAGCGGAACCGCGTATCCGCCTGTAACTGAAACGCCAATCGTTCCGCCTCGTCGATGAGTCCTTGTCGCAGCAGGATCTCGCCCAGTCCCCGCCGGGCTGGCCGGTAGCCGGGCCGCTCGTCGACGATCGCCCGCCATTCGCGCTCGGCATCTTCGAACCGGCCGAGATCCTCGAGAACGAGGGCCAGATTGTGGCGGGCCTTGAACCCGGCGATCCCCGAATCGACGCTCGTGAAGTGCCGCGGTTCGGGATCGTGCAACACCCGGCGATAGTCCCGTTCCGACTCGCCCAGCCTGCCGAAGTGGTGGTGCAGGATCGCACGGCGGAAGAGGAGCTCCTTGTCGTCCGGAAAGATCGCCAGCGCGCCCGCGCATGCCTTCTCGGACTCCGAGTGCCGACCGAGCTGTGCCAGGCAGCCGATCAGAAGCGCGTAGGCCTTGCGAACATGCGACTCTCCCGGCTGCGCGGCGCTCAGAGACCGCTGCAGGTAAGCGACCGCCTCCTCCGGTCGTTCGGCATCGGCGCAGGTCATCCCCAGGTTGAACAGGACGAACGTGTGCTCGGGCTTCTCGGCAAGCTCCAGTTCGAGCAGCCGGAAATCGCGTTCGAGCTTGCGCCGTCGCCCCTCGGGGCTGTGGTCGGATCCCGAGTGCACCACGTGCACGCTACTCCAAGCCACCTCCCCGTCGGTACGTCGGATGGCCGGGAGGATCTGCTCGTGGATCCGTCCCTCGAACCGCAAGTCGGGCCGGTTGCGGAAAAGTTTAACGTGGTCGACGACTGTCAGATCGTCAGCGTCTGCGCCGGGACAATGGACCTGCATCACGTAGCCGAGGACCTGGGACGAATGCGTTCCCAATGCCAGTTCACGGAGCCTTCGCCCACACTCCGGAGTCATCGTGTCATCAGAGTCCATCCAGAAGATCCATTCACCCCGTGCGGGCGCCAACGAGGCATTCCTGGCCGCTGCGAAGTCGTCGCACCACGGGAATTCGAAGACCCTCGCCCCGAGTTCGCGGCAAATCTCGGGCGTGCGGTCCGACGAACCGGTATCCACCACGACCATCTCGTCGACCCACGGACGGATGCTCTCGAGGCAGGGACGGATCGTCCCCTCGTTGTCGCGGACGATCATGCACAGCGAAAGTCGGATCCGCCGCGGGACGAGGAGCAGCCCGCCCCCGTCGGCCGCCCGAATGGAGAACGCCGTCGCCGGAACCTCTTCAGCCGCAGCCGATCCGGCTGGCAGCGTCGTTGCCGGCGTTTCATTCGGGCGAGGCGTCTGCCGGAGAAAAATCGTCCCGTCCGCAGGGGGCGCCGGCCGGTCCGCCCACTTTTCGCGGTACAATTGCGCGTTGCGGCGCATTAGCGCGCCGTGATCGATCCCACTCCCGATGAAGGTTCGGCCGCCGAAGTGATGAACGAACGCGTCGCGGGCGATCACTGCTCGGAAGCCCGCCTCGCGCGCCCGGCGGCAGTAGTCATCGTCCTCGAAGTTGCCCAATCCGAAGCGCTCGTCGAACAGGCCAACCCGCTCGACGACTTCGCGCCGCAACAAGAGGCAGAAGCCGACGAGCCGCTCGGTCTCCTCGAGCTCGCCGTGATGCCGCTTGCCTCGATCCCACGCGAACCCGTCCAGGGACGCCAAGTCAGTGTAATCGATCGGGATCTGCTGAGGCCCGCTGACCCGGTTGGAGCAGGGACCGACCAGCCCGATCTTCGGATCGCGATCAAGCGCGGCATGCAACCGGTCCAGCCAACCGGTCGTGACCAGGGTGTCGTTGTTGAGCAAGAGGATCCGATCTCCACGGGCAGCTTCGATCCCCTGGTTGCACGCTACGGCGAACCCGTGGTTACGGGGATTTTCGATCAGCCGGACGTCACTGCGGGCCCGGAGGTACCCGGTCGTGCCGTCGGCCGAGCCGTTATCGACCACGATCAACTCGTACGGGCCGTCGGTGCGGAAACGGACACTCTCCAGGCATTGGCGGGTGTAGTCGAGCTGGTCGTGGACCGGGATCACGATCGACGTCAGGAGTTGCTCCGGGACGTCCACCGGCATGGCGGTCGCGGTGAAGCCGCGGGCGTAAAATTCCTCGGCGTCCGCCATCGACAATCCGTCGACCCGCAGTCCGTCGACGTCGATCATCCCAGGCCGTCCGCGCGCTTCCCATTCGGCGCGGCCGCGACCGGGCAGGATCGCCAGTTCGGCGACCCGGTAGCCGGAACGGAAGAACAACTTCTCGATCTCCCGTCGGGTGTGGAACCGGAGCGGTCGGCGGCCGGTCTGCTCGGCGGTCAGGAACCGGCCCGCCAGCAGCTCGGCCACAGTCGTGAGATGGCGGACGTTCGAGAAGTCGGCCGTGAGCTCTCCTTCCGCGGCGAGCCGCTCCCGGAACGTCCGCAGCGCCCCGAGCGGATCCCTGAGAAAGTCGAAGGTGTCGCCGCACTCGATGCGGTCGAACGGTCCGGCGGGCAAACAACCGCTTTCGAGATCCGCGACCGTGATCCGGGCAACGCGGGGATTCTCGGCGGTCTCCGGCGCACCCGCTTCCGCCTCGTCCGTCGCGACGGCCAGAACCCGGTGCAGCGGCGGGCTTCCGCCGATGCTTGCGTTACCCCGTCGGCTCTCTTCCGCCTCGGGTATCTCCGACCGAGCGACCTGCCGAAAAAGTTCGAAGTATCGCGGCGCCACGAGCCGCCAATCCCGCCCCTCGGCCGCACGGCGGCTGGCCGCAGACTGGCGCAGGTACTTGTCTCCGGCGAGCGAATCCTCGATCGCCGCCAAGAGCGAATCGACCGTTCGCGCGCAGAGATAGCCGCTTTCTCCGTGAGAGATGAACTCCGGCATGTCGCCGACGGGAGTGCTGACGACGACGCAACCGCAAGCGGCTGCCTCCAGGGCCGTATTGGGAGTTCCCTCGTAGCGGCTGGCGCAGACGTAGTGGGTCGCCCCGTTGTACCACGACGCCAACTCGGCGGGGGGCGACAGCGAGCGCGCATCGTGCGGGTCGGTCAGTCTCCACTCGAACTCGATCCCGCGCGCCGCGAGCGCTTCGCCGAGTGGCAGGAGCAAGTCGTCGTAGCCTTTGACGCGCCGGTGCCCGTGCGAGCCGCACCAGACCACTCTCGGGCGACGTCTCTCGATCGGGGTGCGGACGGCGAACGTCCCGCAGTCGACGCCGTTGGAGACCGCGACCGATCCCGCCGGGTCGCCGGCGCGGGACCGGTTCCTCCGGTTATTGAACAGGACGAGATCGGCCTGGGCCAACGCCGTCCCGAGATGGAGCGCCGTCGCCCGGTTCTCCAGCGAGCTGTTGTAACCGACTACGAGCTTCGTCTCCGGCGGCAGCTGCGCCCTGGTCCGATCGGACCCCAGCGGACACATCTGGAAGACGACGTCCCACGGTCCCGCCCCCATGTCCTCGCCGATCGAGACGGCGAAGTCGTCCGGCGCATGCGCCGCCAGGGCGGCGGCCCGGTGATGGAGCGCCCAACCGGGCACGTCATAGATCAACCGCAACCGGACCCTGTCGAGTGCGCTCGGCAATGATGCTCCGGCAGCGGGCGGTGCTTTCGTCTCGTCCTGGACGGGGGCCGTCTCGTTCGTCTCCACCGGTAGCAGCTCCGACGTCTCCCGGTCCCGCCACCGTCCCCCGCGGATCACCGCCAGCGTGAACCCGTGCCGCGTCAACTGGTCGCGGTCCGCGTAGCTCCCCTCCCAGGCCGGCCGGTCGAGTTCCCCCCACTGCTCAAGGTAGACGTCGTCGTCGCTGAAGAAGACGACATGTTCGTCCTCCGCCAGACGGCCCCGGACCGGGTTCGGCTCGGTCCCCCCGCCGGGCGCCCGCCGGTCCCTCGATGCGTCGTGGATCGCAGCGAAGACCAGCCGGGGGAGCAGCGGTTCGAGCAACCGGAGAGCCCGTTCCCCTTTCGGACCGTCCAGCAGGACGGCCACCCGCTCTCCCGCCTGTGCGGCTGCATTGACGGCCTCGGGCAGCAACGTGTCGCTGTCGCCCACGAGGAGCGTCAGGTTCGCATGCCTTGTGCCGAGTTCCCGGTCGATGTCCGCGATCGGTTCCCGCTCGATGCTGGTGACCGGTCGCGTCGGATCGACGGCGGCCAGCACCCTCGTGCTGTAACCCTGCTTCCGCCCCGACTCGAACAGGCGGGTCACGTGCTGCTCGGCGCACAGTCCCGCGAACAGCAGCATCTCGGAGGGAAGGACGCCGCTCTCCCGGTAGCCGATCGAGCACACGCACTCCCGCAGCGAGGCCGCGTGCTTCTGGACCGCCTGCCGGCATCGGTCGGCGAACGATCGGCTCTCGATCCGGGCCGGCCGAGCCGCGCACCGGTGCCGTCCGACGGTCTCGCGGATCGCCGTGACCAGCCGCTCGGCGTAGAGCTCCATCGAGTGCGCTTCGGCGGCTGCCAGTTGGCCACGCGCAGCCAACCCCCGCAACTGCTCGTCGTCGGCCAGCGCCTCGCGCACCTTGGCGCACAGTTCCTGGTCGGAATCCTCGAGCGAGAGCCGGACCATGTGCGGACCGAGCGTCTCCGCGAAGTCGGGCGGCACGTCGCCGGCCAGCCCCGCTCCGGCCAGGGCCGCCTCGGGATACTTCGCCAGTCCGTAGCCGTACCGGCTGCCGGTCGTCAACACGAGCTTCGTGCGGCCGAGCATCTCCGCGTAACGTCGCTCCTGCGCCTCGCAGGCTGCCGGCGAATCGAGCCGGTAACCGGGGTGGGGCAGCACCTCGGCTCCTTGCAGCCGCCCCGCCGCGATCAAACGCGCCAGCCGGGTCCGCAGCGGATAGACGTCGGGGTCGACCGCGCCGGTCAGCAGACACGCGATGTCCCGCTCCTCCCACCGGCGGACGGCCCGAGCGAACATCTCGTCGGCGGCGTGCGGGATCCAGACGGTCCGCGGCGCCCGGTCCTCCCCGCTCACCGGCTCGAAGCGCGCCATGTCGTTCCGGTGATGGCAGACGGCAAGGTCGGTGCGGCTCGCCTGGCACTCCCGCAGCGCCCGCCGGTCCGGCCAGTAGCACTCGTTGTAGGCACACACCGCCGGGACGTCCCTGTCGGCCGGGGCGACGAGGGCCGGCACCTCCGGGGAACCAAGCGGCTTGTACCACAGGATCGCATCGGCCTCGGGGAGGATGCGGGCCATGTTCTGTCGCAGGGTGCGGGCGGCGTCGTAGTCCGGCCAGCCCGGCCCGCTCAGGACGACTTCCACATCCGTGCGCCGAGCGAGCGCCGCGACGGCGTGCCGGCGGACGGGGGACATCTTCCGGTCCCACAGCAGGCGGGGAAACAGGACGAGGAGCTTCAACATGATCGGTCTCCGGCGATGTAGCGCAGCCACTGGTTGGCCAGCGAGTCCCAGTTCCGCTTCATCCGCATCACGACCCGCGACTGGAACCCCATGTGCCGCAGCAGCCCGCGGTCCTGGTGGACCCGCCGCAGGGCGCCGCACATCCGGTCGATGACCGTTGCGGCGGAGTCCGCGTCGCGATAGGTTCCGGTAAGGAAACCGGTCCGGCCGTCTTCGACGAGCACGGGCATCTCGCCGACCGCCGTGGAGACGACCGGCCGACCGCAGGAGAGCGCCTCCATGGCGGTCGTCGGCGTCCCCTCGCTGATCGACGTGCAGAGGAAGACGTCGATCCCGTCGTACCAGGTGACCATCTCCTCCCGGCCGAGCGCCTCGGAGTGGCCCCGCGCGTTGACCAGGAAATCGCAGAAGCCGGCGCAGCGCTCCCGCACCGGGGCCAACACCCAGTCGTAGCCCTTCTGGTTGGGTTCCCCCGCGACGCGCTGCCCGCACCAGCCGACCCGCAGCTTCTGCGACGGGTCCGCCCGCGGCACGGAGCGGGGGGCGAAGACTTCGCCGTCGATGCCGGTCGGCAGGAACCTGGTCCGCGGGTTGAGCTGCGCCGCCGAGGCCGCCAGTTCCCGGTTGAGCGCGATCACCCCGTCGAAACCGGGCAGCCGCCGGGCCGCTTCGCGCCGGTTCCTCCGCGGCGTGGCGCACACCGCCCGCCAGTCGTGCCCGCGGTGGTCGCACGCGCCGCCGTGTCCCGGCAGCCGGCAGGGCCAGGGATCGAACTCGATCCCGTGGTTGGCGACGAGGCACACCTTCCGCCCGGCGAACCTCCGCGGATCGGCCGACCACGAGCAAAGGAACAGCGCGTCGAACCGTGCGAGCTCCACCTCCGGGAGCGCCGCGTACTCGGCGGCCGAGACCGCGGCGAGCTCGGATCCCGCCGGGGCGGACTTCAGGAGATCGAGCGCCCGGCGGTGCCAGGCCCAGCCTTCCACGTCGTAGACGAGGAGCAGTCTCTTCGTTTCGGAGGACCGGTTCATGCCGCCACCTCCCCGGCACCGGTGATCGCCGCAAGCCAACGGGGAGCAAGCGTCCGCCAGTTCCGCTCGGCTTCCATGGTCCGCCGGGCGGACTCCCCCATCCGCACGAGAAGATCCCGGTCGGCCGCCAGGGCCCGGAGCGCCGCGCAGCTCCGCTCGATGACCTGCGCCGCCGAATCTGCATCCTGGTACGTGCCGGTGGCATAGCCGGTTTCGCCGGAGCGAACGAGTTGGGGCAGGTCCCCCACCGCGGTCCCCACGACCGGTCGGCCGCAGGCGAGCGCCTCCATGGCCGTATTGGGGGAGCCTTCGCTGATCGACGTGCACAGGAACACATCGATGCCGTCGTACCAGCCGCCCATCGCCGCCCGGTCGAGCCCCGTCTTGTAGTTGCGGGTGTTGACCTCGAACTCGCAGAACGAGGCGCACCGCTCCCGTACCGGCTGAAAGACCCACTCGAACCCCTTCTGGTTGGGGAAGGGAGGATCGTCGAGCTGGCCGCACCAGCCGACCCGCAGCTTCTGCGAGGAGTCCCGCTCGAGCGGGGACCGGGGCGCGAAGATCTCGCCGTCGATCCCGATCGGCAGGAACTCCGCGCGGGGGTTCCACTCGCGGACGCGGGCGGCCAACAGGGGGTTCACGCACAGTACCGCGTCGAACCGCGGGAGCCGTTCCGCCGCCGCCTGCCGGTTGCGGGTCCGGGTGGCGGCGACCGCTGGCCAGTCATGACTCCCGTGATCGCACGATCCGCGCGAGCCGCGGCAGGGCCAGGGGTCGTGTTCGCAACCGTGGTTCGCCACGACGCACGCCTGCCGGACCCGCAGCTCGGGACGGTGGGCGTACCAGGAGAAGTGGAGCACCGCGTCCGCCCGGCCGAGATCCGTTTCCGGCAGACGGGCGAACTCCGCCTCGGGCATGGAGACCAGCTCCCACCCGGCCGGCGCATATTTCTCGATGTCGCGGCAGGTGCCGTGGAAGGCCCAGCCATCCACGTCGTAGACCAAGTGAACCCGCCGCGAGCGGTTGTGATTCATGGGCCCCTCCCCTTGCGTATCTGGTGGTTCTCAGCGGCGGACGAACCGCATCAGCCGCGGCGCCGCCAGCGTCCGTTCCAACCCGAACCGCGTCGCCTGCTCGGCGAGCAACCGCTCGGCCGCCTCGGAGCGGCCGGCCCCGTTGGCATGCACGAGGAAGATCCCTCCGGGACGCAGCAGGTCGGCGACCCGGACCGCCAGCGCCGCGAACGCCTCCCGGAGCGGCTCTTCGACCCGCCAGGCCAGCCGGCGGCAGTCGTGGTGCTCCTCGTGCGCCGGCCCGTCCAAGTGTGCCGCGAACATCTGCTCGATCGACCCGCGGCTGTTGACCAGGACCGCCTCTCCCGCAGGCAGTTGCGCAGGCTCCCCAGCCAAGAACCTCAGCGTTCCGATCGCATGGACCTCGATCCCCTGCCGCTCCCAAACGAGACGGCAGGCATCGATGTACTCGGCCCCCATTCCTCCGGCTCCCGGTTCCGCGTCGATCCCGAGTCCGCGATGGTCGAGCCGACCGGCGATCTCGAGGAGTTCGCCGGCTCCGGGACCCAAGTCGATCACCAGCCCAGGTGGCATGGAACCCAGTCCGGGGACGTGGCGTCGGACATAGTCAAGGTGTTCTCGCAGACGCCGCGTGCGGTCCAGCTTGCTGCTCAGCCAGGCGTCCTTCATCAAGTCGTCCCAATGGCGACGCCAGTCGCCGATGGGTATCGGCCGCAATGGAAAGTCCTCTACGTCGAGCTTCGAGAGGTCCGTGCGGAATGCGGGCGCGGCCGACCGCTCGTGGAGTTCCGCATCTTCCGCCGAGGGCGGAAACCGGTCTCCGAGCGACGAAGCCGACAGACTGCCCACTTTCGGAGCGGCCGTCACGAGGTATTGATAGACGAAGAACGCCTCGGCCGCTTCGGGCGCGGCACACTCGATCCGCAAGCGACCCGCTTCCACGCGAGCGGGCTGCCCCTCGCGCAGCCAATCATGGTACTTCGCGTCGCCGACGACGGCGATTGAGCGGAGATCGAAGCCCGCCGCTCCCAACAGTTGCTCGATCCCCTGCCGCGTGAAGAACCGTAGGTGGGTCTCGTCGAGCAGTCCGGCCGGTTCGTAGGTCCAGTTCCCGTCGAGAAGTCCGACGATCACGCTCAGGTTCTGGACGTTGGGGAGGCTCGCCACGAGAACCCCGTCACGGCCGAGCCAGCCGCGGGCGCGGGTCAGCACTTGCTCCGGGGCGCGGAGGTGTTCCAGGACGTCGGCGCAGACGACGCAGTCGAAGGAACCGGCGGGAAAGTCGAGGTCCATCGTCTCGACATCGCCGACGCGCACCTCGTCCAGCCGCTCGACGGCGTCCGTAGCGGCGACCGGGTCGACCTCGATGCCGACGACATGGGTGGGCTGCCGGTCCTTGATCGAACGCCCCAAGCAACCTGCCCCGCAACCGATCTCCAGCACTCGCTGGACCGTCTGCGGAATCAACGCCAGCACTTCGGGACGGGCGAATTCGTAGTACGCCGGGTCGCCGGAGGCGCGTCGCGTTGCCGCCGAACCGCCGATCCCGGTCGATCTTCCGCGCCCAGTCGTCCGGCCTCGACCGTCGGATCGGTCGGCGGTTCGCAGGATCGTTTCCATCCGGCGGGCGTAGGTGTGTTCTCGCAGCGCGTGCTCCCGCCCGGCCGCCGCGATTCGTTCCCGTTCCTCGCCGTGGTCCAGGTACCATGCGATCCGTTCCACGAGTTCGTCTCCGTCCCGATAGGTCACGAGGTGTTCCCCGCTACGGAAGAGTTCCTCCTGACCGTTGGATGCCAAGTCGTTGGTGACGAGCAACGATCCGCACGCGGCTGCCTCGAACACCCGCATATTGACGTCGTCCGCCACGCTCCGGTTAAAGACGATCCGCGCCTCCGAGTAGGCGCGGGCCATCTCGTCGAAATACCTTCGTCCCACGAACGAGCTGGGAAACTCGCGCCAGATCCGCTTGAGCAACTCGTTCCGCTTCCCCGGTACCAGGTTCCCCACGAAGGCGACGTCGTGCCGCTTGGGAACCTCGTGCCGGCGGTGCGAGTTCGGATCGCAGGCGAGCGGAAGCCAAGTCGCCTGCGCGATCCCGGCGGTGCGCAGCCTGGCCGCACCGTTGCGCTGCGCGGCGAAGACGAAGTCGCAGTCCACCGCCTTCTCCCGCAGCCGCTCGAAGGCCAAGTGGGTGTCGATCGCCCAGAAAGCCCGCGGCCGTAAGCCGACGGGGAACCGCCAATGGAGCCCGTCGTCGATTCCCAGATAGAGGTCGAACTCATCCCGCGGGATGCGCTCCAACTCTGCCGGGCGGAAGTGGCGCACCTCGACCAGCGCCTCCAGCGCGCGGCGGCAGTAGACGCCGGTCGTCTCCGGTCGCAAGGTGTCGTCGAAGATCAACGCGACGCGCCGAACCATTATTCGATCGTCCCCGGCCATGCCTCTTAGGTTGCGGCCCGCACCGGTCTCCCGAGGAGCGGCCGGTAATGGCGGTCGATGACCGCTTGCCAACTGAAGTGCTCATCGAAACGCCGGCGTCCCGCACTTCCCATCTGGGACCGCAGGGCGGGGTCGTCCAGCAACGTCTCGATCTTCGCCGCCAGATCGTCTGCATCCCCCGGCTCGAACAGCAATCCGGTGGCCCCGTCCGCAACCGTGTACGACAGGCCGCCAATTCGGCTGGCGACCACCGGGATCCCCGCGGCCATCGCCTCCACGGCGCTACGGCCCAAGGCCTCTTGGGCGATCGTCGGGAAGACGAGCAGGTCGGCCTCGCCCAGCCGGTCCGGCAACTCGGCCTGCGATTGCCAGCCGACGAACCGGGTGAACTCGTCGACAGATCCTGGCGGGTCGGCGGTGACGACCAACTCGAAGTCCCGCCTCTTACTCCACAACTGGGCGCAGGCGGCATGCAGGATCCGGAAGCCCTTCATTGGCTCGTCGACCAACCCGGCGAACAATAACCTCGAGCGCGCCGTGGCCGCGGCGACGTCTTGGTCCCCAATCGCGCGGAAGCGGTCCGGGTCGAAGCCGCTCGGGACGGTGCGTACCGCCCGTGCGTAAGGCGCGAACATCTCTGCGATCAGCGGGTTGACCGCCAGGACCGCATCCGCCCCGGCGATCGCGCGCCGCAGCAACCGATCGTACGCGGGCGTCCCGAACCCCGAGAACGCCCGCTCCTGTTTGTGCAGTACGCCGATCCGATGGTCGTGGGCGGCCACGCACTCGCGGCAGGTATCCGGGGTAGCCAGCTGGTGCCGCGGACAGCATTCAACCCCCTCCGGACGGGGCAGCAGCCGCAAGTTGTTCAACGGACAGAGGCATTCCAGAGCCTGCATTCTCAAGAGATAGCGGCGGCCTGCAACCGCCGCTGCCAGATGCGGCTTGAAGTTCCAGCTGTCGGTGATGATGACCATATCGGCCTCGAAACGGTCCACGGCCAGTCGGAAGCGGACCTTGACCGTCTCGGGAGTCCAGTCCGCTTCGTCGAAATCGAGCGTCTCGACCGGGTACGGACACGACTCGTCCACGATCCCGATTCGCCACGGCTCGTGCCGGGCATGGATCAGCCGTACCTCGTAGCCCGCCCGCGCGAGGAACTGCGCTAATTCGACGGTGTGCACGATCCCGCCCCCCGTCGAAGGCCAGTTGAACAGGAAGCTCAAGATCGCCACCCGCGTCGGCCGCGTCGGGTGCGGACGGTCGTCGATTGGTGTTTCGTCTCGAATTTGCGCCGGCGTGCTTGGCCTTCCTTCCGCCTGATCCGTCGGCTGCACTTGTTCCAGCAGAGCGAGATTGCTGCGGGCCGGCTCGCAATCCGGATCGAACCCGAACGCTTGGCGGAACCGATCCCTCGCCGCCCTTCGGTCGCCGGAAGCGGCGGCCAGGACTCCCAGATCGTTTGCGATCAGGGCCCGCAGCCGGTCGTCGTCAGCCGCCTGCTCCAACTCGGCGTAACAACGGGCGGCACGTTCGTGATCGTCCGCCTCCGCCAAGCGGACGGCCGCCCGATAGCGGGCTTCCAAGTCAGGAACGGAATCGGTGGACATGACTTCATCTCCTGCATTCCGCGGCGGGCACCGATTCAAGGAGGGCCGACGTCGATCCGCATTCCTGCGTCGTGTTCGCGGAAACCGCACTGTTCGTAGAACCCGACGTTGTGAAGGTCGCAGCAGAGGACGACCTTGTAACAGCCGATTTCCGCCGCGATCAGGCAGAGGCGCTCGATGAGCATGCGGCCGATCCCCCGGCGGCGATACCGTCGATCGACGACGACGTCCTCGATCCTTCCTGCACGGCTCCCGCCGTGAATCAGCTTGCGTTCGACGATCAGCATGGCCGTACCGACCACACGCCCGGCATGCAGCGCCGTCCATGGGAACTGCGTCTCGCCGGCGACCATTTCCGCGATCACGGTCCGCGCGCGGTCGGCGGTCACTCCGCCGGTCCCGGATGGCGAAAGCTGCTCCAGGACATCCAGCAACCCGCGGTCCGCGTCGGCCGGCTCGGCAGGGCGCAACTCGATCGATCGATCGAAGTCGGAGAGGTTCTTGGTCGAGAGAGCTGGAGACGCCATCGCGCCCTCCTCTCTTCGTTGGATTGCTCGGCCGTGACATTGAGAACAAACCGATTACTTTGAGCTTGGTGCAGCGACGGTTCAAGAAGAATCCCGGCGCACGGCGTGGGAAGGCCAAGTTTTCCGCCGACACACCGAAAACAATGCCCAGCTTGCCAGGTTTGAAGCCGCTGGTCATGGGGATTGCGACCAAGCGCCTGCTTTGTTTGCCGCGAATCGGCTTGCCGTGGGGCGTCCGGACGGTCCGAGAGAGCGACCGATCGTCGGATCAATGAGGATCGGCTACGGCGCTCCTCGGAAGCGACTCGCCGGTGCCGGGCACTGATGGTGATCTCTTGGCGACTCGTCCTCGCCCCTTTTCGTCCGAGCGAGCTCGGTGTCGTTCCTCGGGTCTTGACGGGCGGGTCGAACACCAGCCGACGATCGTGCATCGGCAGCGACGCGGTAAAGGTCACTGCATTGCACTTCGATGCTTTCTCTCTTTTGCTTATTGGCCAAGTGTCAGTCAAAAGAGGTCACTTTTTTGTTCGCGTGACGACAAAGTGTCAGTCAAAAGAGGTCACTCTTGGAAGTGTTTCGTGGGGGTTTCGTAGCGGTGCGTCTTGAGGAGCGGTTGGCTGGTCGGTTCTCTTCTTCGGA
>JBBDNT010000233.1:14693-15612 GCA_040877445.1 Planctomycetaceae bacterium | reverse complement strand
CAGCTCGCGGTCCTGGTCGAGCTTGTACTTCGTCGTCTTGGCGACGATGTTCGACCGGCCGGACAGTTCGCTGACCAGCACGCGGCGTTCGTTCCCCACGGTCGCGGGGTCGATGTGCTCGTAGCTCGACGCCAACCGGTTCACCGCATGGACGTGCATGCCCCCCTTGTGGGCGAAGGCGCTCGCGCCGACGAACGGCTGCGACGCGCGGAGATTGAGGTTCGCGATCTCGTAGACGTACCGCGACAGCTTGGTCAGCCGCTGCACGCCGCCGGGAACGAGGCACTCGTGCTGCTTCTTCAAGACGAGATTCGCGATCACGCTGACGAGATCGGCGTTGCCGCACCGCTCGCCGATGCCGTTGATCGTCCCCTGCACCTGGATCGCCCCGCGATCGACGGCGGCGAGCGAGTTGGCGATCGCCAGTTCGCAGTCGTTATGGGTGTGGATGCCGACCGGGATCGACAGCGCGGCGCGGGCCGCCTCGACGCACTGGGCGATCCATTCCGGCAGGCTGCCGCCGTTCGTGTCGCACAGCACGACGATCCGCGCCCCGGCCTTCTCGGCCTCGCGAATGGTGCGGAGCGCGAACTCGGGATTGGCGCGGAAGCCGTCGAAGAAGTGCTCGGCATCGTAGATCACTTCCCGCGATCCGTTCGCGATGAAAGAAATCGAATCGCGGATCATGGCGAGGTTCTCCGCTTCGTCGACGCGGAGGACTTCCCGCACATGCAAGTCCCACGTCTTGCCGACGATCGTCACCACCGGCGCGTGCGAATCGCGGAGGGCAACCATGCCGGTGTCTTCGGCGGCGGAGATGCCCCGGCGGCGGGTCATGCCGAAGGCGGCGACCTTGGCGTGCGCGAGGTCCATCTCGGCGACGCGGCGGAAATACTCCGCGTCCTTGGGGTTCGACAGC
>JBBDNT010000233.1:0-14683 GCA_040877445.1 Planctomycetaceae bacterium | reverse complement strand
GCCTTCCCCCTGGCTGCCGTCGCGGAGGGTGGTGTCGTAGGTTTCGATGCGCATTTGTCCGTTGTCCGCGGTCAGTCGTCAGTCGTTACAAGCCCACTGGCGGCGCCCGGTGGGATTACGATGCATCAACGAAAAATCCCCTCGGGCCGTCGCGACCCGAGGGGAGGTGGAATTCTGATTGAATCGAACCGCCTCAGAGTCGCGCGCCAGGTTGTGCGATGATAATGGCGATGCCGCCCCGAACGACCGGGACCGCCACGCTGCGAATGCGGATATCGACGGCGACGCGGGACACTGGAAGAACCTCGAGAACCTTGTACGTCCGGATCGAATTCGATCATGATACGGTCGCCGCGGGGGGAATGTCAAACCGAAGTTCTGGCGATCGGATTCTGTGTTCTCTGCGCGAATTTTCGACCACGGATTCCACGGCGCGGCGAAGCCGCAACCAAAGGCGAGTTTCGACGCAAAGTCGCCAAGGGCCGCCAAGGTGCGCAAAGAAAACAAGCATGGCGAGCCTCCCGCGTCAGCGGGGGGAGGCGATCGAACCTCCAAATCACGAAGAAACGAAGAACGAGTCCTCGAAGTCGTTTCTCGTCGCAGCGCCATCGTTTCACGTCCGCACTTTCTGCGCGAATTCGCGACCACGGATGACCCAGCGCGGCACAGCCGCAACCGAAGCGGTTTTCACCACGGATCGCACGGATCGCACGGATCGACACGGATATCTGCTGTCCGACCCTCGCCGACGAGCGAAACCCGATGGTCGAAAGTCGCGGCAGGGCCGGTACCTCGATGGCTTCGCGCTCCCGTTCCTCGGCGCCCTCGGCGCACTCGGCGGTTCGCAATCTTCGACGACTGCAACCCGGCTTCTTCGAAACCGCAGAGGCCGCCGAGGTCGCGGAGAGGAACCGGCCGAAAGACCCGCTTCTCATCAGTGCCCATCAGTGGAATCCGTGGTCGAAAATTCGCGCGGAAAGAACGGAAGTCGAACGTTTGCGGTGCGAAGAAAGCGAATTGCCGCGGACCTCGCAGTTCCGTGCTTCGTGCCGTGGTGTCGTCGTGGTGATTCCAGCCTTCGGATTTCCGTGCCATCGGTGTCATCCGTGGTCGGAGAATTTGCGCACGCCGCGAAAACTTCAGACGTTGGTAGCACGGATGGGCACTGATGGGAAGGAAGATCCGTGCTCATCGATGTCCATCCGATGGAGTGGAAATTCATGACGTTCGGGGATGGCGGTCATCGTCATGGCTTGCGCGCCGCCGCGATTCTCGTGCAGACGGGCGTCGCGGTCTTCTGGATCGTACTGGCGTTCACGTCGTGGATTTCCACGTTTTTCGAACCCGAGCGAACTCCCGTCGCGGCGGCGTATCTGTGTGCGGTATCGCTCGCGGCGATCGCCCTCACGGCCGGATATATGGGACGCGGCCGCGTCGTGCTGTACGCAGGGGGAGCGTTGCTCGCGGGGCAAATCGCGGCGACGACGTGGCTGTTCGCTTCGCCCGCGAACATGTTCGAGCACCCCGTTCGACTGGCGGCCCACCTCGTCGGCATGGCGGCGGTCGGCATCGGGATCGCCGCGACGTTCGAGCGACGACGATAACAGGTTCGGCGCACGTCGATGCGGGATCATATACCTTGGCTAGCTTGGCTCGGACGGGCGGCCTTCCACATTCGAAAGTCGTACTCGAATGGGTCGACGGTGCCGACGGTGCAACGCTCGAACTCCGGATGACCGGGATTGATCAGAAGATTCATCTCGCGCGGCACCAGCACCGACGGGACGACGAGCAGGAGTGATCGCGCCGATCGAAGCCACTCCGTCCCCAACTCCTGCAATGCGAGCGGGGCGGGATAGTCGCGCCAGTTCGTGGGAAGTTCGTCCGCGGAAACGGCGTCCATCGTGATGTCGTCCGGAATCAACAATTCGACGGCGACGAGATCGGCGGGGAATTCGTCGGTCGTCAGATTCACGAACAACTCGAGAGCCGCCAGCGCGAGCGACGACGACGCATAGGCCACCGCAGGGCGTCCTTGTGGTTCCAACGGCCTCCGTGACGGCGGGCGCCCTCGCCGGAGTACGCGGCATCGGCCCAGCGATCACGGCAGATGCGCCAGGCGCGCATCAACTGGGAACTCCGTACTCGATGCGCCCGAGCACGTCGAGCACGCTCTGGAACCCGAGATCGGTGTCGAGCGATTCCAGCGGCGGCACTCCGCCCAAGGCGAGGTTCGGTCGGTTCAACCAGTGCACCGCCTTGTCGCGCGATCCCAGCACGTCCTCCGCCTTGGCCGCGACTCGCGCCAGCCGAAGCAGTCGCTCGGACTCGACGTCACGGAGCCGCTCGTTCTTCGCTTTGCGACGGGCCGCCGTCCGTTTGGTGATCCCCAGACAGTGGAACGCCTCGTCTTCAGTCATGGAGAGCGACCGGGCGACGTTGGCGACGGCCCGTACCGGAAGTCCGCTCCGGACGGCAACGATGAATTCGTGATCGGACTCCGGCGTCCGAGGGAAGGTGCGCTCGCCGCCAAGCAGTTCGGTCACCGTGTCGACATACTCCATCCGCCGTCTCCTGACGTAGGGCATCATAGTCATCGCCAAGCGGCGCCGCAAGAAGATTCGTTGCTCCGAGGGAACATGCCACGACGTGACGGACGGCGGCGGACTGCTGAAGGCCACGGACGAGGGGATCGAAGTCTTCGGCTGCACGCTGGTTCTCGGGCCGGATGGGCGGATCGCTGATGTGGAGGCGACTGGCGATCGAAGAAGTGCGGCCGAGGTCGAAAGTGGCTCCCCCCGCTGACGCGGGAGGCTCGCTGCGTACGACTCGCTGCGTACGAGCCGCTTTCCGATCACCCGCACACTACCGCTCCACCGCTTTCACCACCACCGCCGTGCGGTCGTCTTGCGGGGGGGCGTGGTCGCAGAAATCGTTCACGGCGGCGAACAGCCCCTGCACGATTTCCCGCGCGGGGCGGTCGCGATGTTCCCTAACATGGGCGGCGACGCGGGCGATGCCGAATTGCTCGCCGGACGAGTTCGCGGCTTCCGTCAGACCGTCCGTCAGGACGAGCAGGACGTCGCCGGGAACGAAAGGGGTCTCGGGACCGCAGGGAATCGCCGTCTCCGCGGTGACGCCCAACGGCGGACTGGTGCAGGAGAGTTCCCGCAGGTTGCCCGCGGCGTCGAACAGGTGCGCTTCGTGCCCGGCCGCCGCGAACCGGATGCGTCGCGCCGCCGGGTCGATCCGCGCGAAGAACAGCGTGACGAACCAGCGGTCGCGGACGTCGTCGCACAGGAATTCGTTGAGCCGGCTGATGACGCGGCTGACGTCGCCGTCCGCGTCGGCGAGCGCCCGCAGATAGGCCCGCGTCTGGGCGAGGAGGATCGAGGCCCCGAGTTCATGCCCGCTCACGTCGGCGACGACCACGCCCAGCGCGTCGTCGCTCAACGGCAGATAGTCGAAGTAGTCGCCGCCGACGGCGTCGGCCGAGCGGGACTTTCCCGCCACGTCGAGGCCGCGGATCGTCGGGGACGTTTGCGGCAGCAGCCCCTGTTGCAGATCGCGGGCGACCTTCAGTTTTTCCTGTGTGGTGCGGAACTGAACCTCGGTCGCATAGGCGCGGGTGTAGTCGAGGATCAGGCCGGCGAGAGGCACCAGGTAGGCGACGATCTTCAGATACAGCGAGATGTTGTAGTGGTTCGCGAACAGCACCTGTGAGCCGAAAGTCGCGTGAAGCTGCCCGACCGCCATCGGCAGGATGCTGACCCATAGACCGTGAGAGAACAGGCTGGGGTGCAGCTTGTGAAACCGCGGCAGGATGAACCCGCCCGCGATCAGGTACAGCACCAGGGGGAGCGCGTCCCACGGGCGGGGGACGAATCGGTCGAGGAAGATCGCCCGCGGCAGGTCCGGCGCCAAACCGAGCGCCAGCACCAGCGAGTACGCGGCCAGCGCGAAGAAGATCGAGATCAGAATCAGAAACGGAATGCCCCGCTTTCTGCCTCGCCGCGACTGCTCGCCGCGCAGGAAGGGGACCGTGCCGGCGATGATGATCAGCACGTTGAACGTGCGGGACATGGCCCAGGTGAAGGGCAGGAACTGCTCGGGGGGATGGCGCGTGGGGATCAGTCCATCCGCGGCGAGCGTGCGGAAGGCGTCGAACGCGCCGGCGAACAACAGGGCCGTTCCCAGCACGGGAGTCGCGACGTCGCCTTTCATGTGGTAATGGGCGAACGCGAACACCGCGGTGAACAGCGCGGTGCAGAAGGCGGTCCATTCGAGGATGGTGTGCACCGACTGGCTCCGCGGCGCGTCGAGCACGGCGTTGTCGGAGACCGCCAGATGCGGGACATGATCGGCAGACCTTCCGATCGCCTCGGGAGGAACGTCGTCGGACCGCGCCTCGAAATACACGCCCCACAAGTTGAACAGCCAGGGGAGGACGCACAACGCGACGACGGTCCAGAGGAACGATCGCGGAAGCCGGGAGTCGTCTCGGGCCATGAGGGGGGCCGGCGGATGGGACATGGCGAAGGGGAGCGGGGCGACCGATTCCCGTAGCGCGGCGCCCGCCTGTGTCACGATGGTAACCGCCGCACCGGCCCGGGGAAAGAACTACCGGGGAAAGAACAAGGCGGCACTTCCCGGAGAAGTGCCGCCCTGGTGTCGGCGCGGCTGGGTCGAACGATCCCGTCGTGCGGTGATCGCACGAGCGCGATCACCGCGAATGAAACGAGGTGGTCGAAGGCGATCAGCGCGGCGGCGGGGGAGCGTCGGACCCGCCGGATCCGCCCCTCCAACGGCCGTCGGCCCGCTCGTCGAGGCGCGTCTTCACGCCGTAATCGACCATCAAGTGGTTCAGCGATCCGTCGAACCGCTGCATTCTCTGCTGGAGTTCGCTGATCGCGACGGTCTGCACCGGCTGCCCGCCCCGCGGGTCGCGGAGGTCGCGGACGTCATGCACGGGGACGTTGCGGGGAACGCGATCCGGCTCCCACCGCGCGACGCGACGCTGCACGCGATCGAACAGGCGGTCCATGTTGTGCAGGTCGTCGGCGATGTGGTCCTGATTCTCCGCCCCGCGGTACTGCTCGCGGACCAGTTGGCGAATGTGCTTCGCGTCTTGCAGAATCTGGTACATCAGACGGTAGTTCTCGTCCCAGTTGCGGGCGAGGCGGTAATTGCGATGCATCTCCCAGCAGACCGAGTTGGCCTGCGTCTCGAGGTCGCCGGCCAACCGCGCCAAGTGGCCCCGCGCGCCGAACCGGTAGCTGTACCCTTCCCGCGACGACTGCGGCTGCTGTGGGCCGTGCTGGTATTGCGGCTGCTGCGGGCCATACTGTTGCGGCCCGTATTGCGGCCCGTATTGCGGCTGTTGGTACTGCGGCTGCTGGTAACGAGGCTGCTGGGTCTGCGGCGCGATCTGGCCGGGACGATAGCCCCCTTGAGTCGGCGCGCCGGGACCGTACTGGGCTTCGGCGGCCGATGCCCAGGCGAACAAGGCCAACGATCCGACGACAACGCTGCGCATCTTCATCATGTGCTCCTCCTGAGCGGGAAGGGAATCCGCGTCGACGGCGGGAATTTCGCAGGAGCGGGCGATCTCCGCAAGATCAATTCCACGGCCCGGTTGGCCCGGGGCGTGCGACGCGCTTCGCGCGGCACGATCCTGGATGCCGCATGGAAGTTGCGAGGGGTGGCTGGGGTCGTAGCGCAGCGAAGCCCCCAGCGAATCGCCGCCCCGCCCGCCCATCGCTGGGGGCGATCCGCCGGGCGACGTCGTTGGACGTGGAAGGCGTCTTACGGCGGATCGACCCCAGCCACCCCTCGCGAACGAAGCGGCGCGTATGCTTCCAGCGTCCGGGGCGCTGGAATCATTCGCCGGGAGAGGGCAGGCGATCGGCCGGCAACACGCGCGTGCCGATCCGCTCACCCGCGACCGCACGCTCGATGTTCCCCACCTTGCGGTAGTTGAACACGATGATCGCGATGCCGTGCTCGCGGCAATGCTGGATCGCCTGCGCGTCCATCACCTGCAGGTTCTGGTCGAGCACGTCCTGAAAGGAGATGTCGGAATAACGAACCGCGTGCGGGTTCTTTTCCGGGTCGGCCGAATAGACGCCGTCGACCTTGGTGGCCTTCAGGATCACGTCGGCCTCGATCTCGCGGGCGCGGAGCGCGGCGGCGGTGTCGGTGGTGACGAAGGGGCTGCCGGTCCCCGCGGCGAGAATCACCACGCGGCCCTTTTCGAGGTGCCGGATGCAGCGGCGGCGGATGAACGGCTCGGCGACGCCTTCCATGCGGATTGCCGATTGCAGCCGCGTCGCCACGCCGATGCTCTCGAGCGCGTCCTGCAAGGCCAATCCGTTGATGACGGTCGCGAGCATGCCCATGTAGTGCGCCGTCGCGGGTTGAATGGCGGCGCTGACGGCGGCGAATTCCTTTCCGCGAAGAATGTTCCCCCCGCCGCACACGATCGCCAGTTCGACGCCGGAAGCGACGACGCGCTGAATTTGCTCGCAGATCGAGGACAGTTCGACCATGCTGATGCCCGACTCCCCCGCGCGCGAAAAGCTCTCGCCGCTCAACTTGAGCAGCACACGGCGAAACACGGGCGCGGCATCGGGCATGGGTTCCATCACGATTTGGTCAGACGAAGTTTCGACGCAAAGCCGCAAAGGACGCAGAGAATCGCAAAGTAGGAAGAAGAGACAGAAAAATTGATGACAGAAAAATGGCTATGATGAGAATTCTCTCTGTTTCATCTTTCTGTCATCAATCTTTCTGTCGGAAAAAAAGGACTTCGTTTCCCTTTGCGCTTCTTTGCGGCCTTTCCGTCTTTGCGTCGAAAGAATGGGATCCAAATAACTACCCGCCGATCTTCCACAGCACGAAGCCCTCCGCGGTGAGGCCGCGCTCGGCGAGCGCCTGGCTGACCGTCTTGCTGTCGTCCTTGGCGAAGGGCTGCATCACCAGCACGCCTTGCTCGACGTACCACGTCTTCATCCGGCCGGCGACGATCTTCTCGATGATATTGTCCGGCTTGCCGGAGGCCTTCGCCTCGGCGGTCAGCCGCTCGCGCTCCGCCCGCACCAGGTCGCGGTCGACCTCGCCCTCGGTGGCGACGGTCGGCTTGAGCGCGGCGATGTGCATCGCCACGTCGCGGAGGATGGGGTCGCACCCGTCCTTTCCCTGGGCCTGGAACAGCACGCCGGTCTTCCCGTCGTGATGCACGTAGGCGTCGACCGGTCCCCGTACGCGGGCGACGCGGCTGACGACGATCTTCTCGCGGATCTTGTTGACCATCTCGTCGAAGATTTCGCTCAGCGGCTTGCTTCCACCCGGGGCGTTCTGAGCGAGCAGCGCCTCGGGAGTGCTCGCGCCGGGGCCTTCGAGGAGTTGCTCGACGAGCATTTCGCCGAACTTCCGCATGTCTTCGCCGCTGCCGACCGGGGCCGACTCGCACTGCACCTCGACCATCGCGGCCTCGGCGCAGCCGGACTTCACGCGGGTGAAGACGCGACCCTCGGCGGTGACGTTCTGGGCGCGGTCGGTGTGCACCTTCCCGACTTGGCGTTTGAGGATCTCGACGGCCCTGTCGATGTCGCCTTCGGCTTCGACGAGGGCCTTCTTGCACAGCATCATCGGCAGGTCCGTCATCGAGCGCAGCTTCTGGACCAGGGCCGCGGTGATTTCCGCCATGGCTTCTTTCTCTCCTCCCAATCCTTCGTAGTGCGAACTTCAGTTCGCACTACGAAATCCGAAGGCCGCTCACAACGACGGGATCGGCCGCGGCTCGGGCGCGCGTTCTTCCTTGCGTTCCTCGGCGGGTTCGCCGCGTCCCGTCTTCACCGCCGCCGCGAGATGTTCGAGGATCAGGCGGATCGAGCGGATGCTGTCGTCGTTGCCGGGGATCGGCAGGTCGACCTGGTCGGGATCGCTGTCGGTGTCGATCAGCGAGACGATTTTCGCGCCGACGATGCGGGCCTCGTGGACGCAGTTCTTCTCCTTGCGGGGGTCGATGATCACGACCGCCTCGGGAAGCCGGTTGAGGTTCCGCAAGCCGTTGAGGTTGCGAAAGATCTTCCGCTTCTCGCGGAGCAGGGAGGACTGCATCTTCTTCGAGTACATTCCGATCGTCCCCTGGGCGTCGAGGGTCTCCAACTCTTCCAGCCGCTGAAGCCGGCTGCGGACGGTGCGGAAATTGGTGAGCGTCCCTCCCAGCCAGCGCTCGTTGACATAGGGCATGCCGCACGCCTCGGCCGCCTCGCGAATCGGCTCGGCCGCCTGCCGCTTCGTTCCCACGAACAAAATCAGGCTGCCCTGTTCGGCGACCTGCTGGAGATACTTTCGAGCCCGCAGCAGTCCGCGGACGGTCTCCTTGATGTCGATGATGTGAATCAGGTTCCGCTTGCCGTAAATATACGGCCGCATCTTCGGGTTCCACCGGCTGGTGCGGTGGCCGAAGTGAACCCCGGCTTCGAGAATGTCCTGAACGACGATGCTTGGCTGTTCCGACACGGGCACATGCTCCCTGGTTCGCCGCCGCTCCACCGATCGCATCGCGAGGATGCGAACCGGCACGGTCCCGCGGGTGATCGGGGACCGTTCGAGCGCTGGCGGCGACGCCGCAATGGATGGGGGCGATGCTCGTCCTCACGCGGAACGAGCGACCGGCGCGACCACGCGGGCCTCCAAGCGGCCCGGCATGGGCGGGATTTCGCACCCCGAGATCATCAAGCGGACAATCCTAGCGGCGGCGGCGACCGGCGTCAAACCCGTGCCGCGTGGAAGGCGCCCGGCGTCCCGTGCCGAGTGCAAGTCATTGACTTCGTACTGGTCGCCAGTGCAAACTGTCTGGCTGGTTTCCCCGTACTGATGGATACGGACGGCGTCAGGAAAGCGCCCTAGGGTGCGCTCGCTCCGCTCGCGACCCTGGGCTATGGAATGCAAGCCCTTCAGGGTAGAACATGATGCACGGCTTTCATTCCCTTGTTTCCAAGCTCCGCTTGGAAACGGCCTTCTGCGAAGCTCCGCTTCGCGACCTCGGGAAGCGGAGCTTCCAAGGCGTGCGTTCCCAAGCGGAGCTTGGGAACGAGATGTAGCGCGTCGAACCGAAAATGGATTACATGAAGACGTCCGCCACCACACAAACATCAGTCCCCTCCATCCGCACTCCGCTCCCCGGGCCGCGGGCCCGCGCGCTCATCGAGGCCGACGAGCGATTCACGTCCCCCTCGTACACGCGGGTGTATCCCCTCGCCGTGAAACGCGGGGAGGGGGCGGTGATCGAGGATTTGGATGGGAATCTGTTTCTCGACTTCACCGCCGGGATCGCCGTTTGCGCGACGGGGCATTGCCATCCGCGCGTCGTCGCTGCCGTGCGCGAGCAGGCGGGGAAGCTGCTGCACATGTCGGGGACCGATTTCTATTACGAGCCGCAGGCGGAACTCGCGCGGAAGCTCGCCGAAATCTTTCCGGCCGCAAGTGTCCCGGACGCTCAAAGCGTCCGGGTCGCTTCCCCGCCCGGATCCGCAAGTCGCCGTGTGTTCTTCACCAACTCCGGGGCCGAGGCGGTCGAGGCGGCGTTCAAGCTCGCCCGCTGGAACACCAAGCGCAAACGGATCATCGCCTTCTACGGTGCCTTTCACGGCCGCACGATGGGGGCTCTCTCGCTCACCGCCAGCAAGACCGGGCAGCGCCGCGGGTTCGGGCCGTTCGTCCCCGAAGTCACGCACATCGACTATCCGGATCCGTACCGCACGCCCGACGGCGCGGACCCGCTCGCCACGCTCGACCATCTCGAACGGCAACTCTTCGCGCGGGCCTTTCCTCCCGAGGAAGTCGCGGCGGTGTTCGTCGAGCCGATCCAGGGGGAAGGGGGCTACATCGTTCCGCCGCCCGAGTTTCACCGCCGGTTGAAGTCGCTGTGCGAGAAGCACGGCATCCTCTACGTGGCGGACGAAGTGCAGACCGGCATGGGCCGCACCGGAAAGATGTTCGCTCTCGAGCACTGGGGCGTCGAGCCGGACATTCTCTGCCTTGCGAAGGGGATCGCCTCGGGATTGCCTCTGGGGGCGATCGTCGCCCGCGGCGACATCATGGACTGGCCTCCCGGCTCGCACGCCAGCACCTTCGGCGGGAACCCGCTCTCGTGCGTGGCGGCGATCGAGACGATTCGGCTCATCGAAGAGGAACTGATGGCGAACTCCGCGGCGATCGGCGATCACCTGCTGAGCGAACTCCGCGCATTGGCGGGCCGGCACGCGATCATCGGCGACGTGCGCGGCAAGGGGCTGATGATCGGCGTGGAACTCGTCCGCGACCGCGAAACGAAGGAACGCGCCACCACCGAGCGGAATGACGTCGTGCAGCGTTGCTTCCGCAAGGGGCTGCTGCTGTTGGGCTGCGGCGAGAACAGCATCCGCCTCTGCCCGCCGCTGGTGATCGACCGCGCGCAAGCCGACACGGCGATCCGCATTCTCGATGAAGCGCTGAGCGAACTCGCGGCGGCCGCGGCCTGAGGAATTCGACGTGGCCGGCTTCGATAGAGTAAGGGAGTCCGATCGAGTTCGGTCTCCCTCCCCTCCGAACCGTGCGTGCGGGTCTCCCGCACACGGCTCTCCGGTTGATGGTTTACCTGCGAGAGGATTGACTGGCCAGGGCATGGGCGGCGGTCAAGGAAAACAGCCCCTGCGATCCCCGGACAGGCCTCCCTGCTTCATGTGTCTGGATCCGTCCTACGGTGCGCGTGTTCGATCCGCTCGGCAAGACCGGCTGAAGCCGGTCACTACGAACGAAGCCGGTCGCTGCGAACGAAGCCGGTCGCTGCGAACAACCGGCCGCATTCGCGTCATGGCGGGGTCCGTTCCTGCCGATAATTCTGATGATGCCCGCCGAACCCGCTTCGGCGGATGAGGTCCGCGGATGCGCCCGCACGCGCCGCGGTCCAGGATCCAGACTGCAAGGGGGAATCACGGATGAGGTCCGCCACGTACCAAGGGGCGGCGCTTGCCGCCGTCGCCTGCGCCGCGCTCGCTGTCGGAACCGGTTGCCGATCGCTGTCCAACTCCGGAGGCATGGCCTCCGCCGAGTGCGCTCCCGGGGAGTGCGCTCCCGGTGAATGCCATGCCGACGGCGCCGCCGGCCCGGCGTTCGCCGGGACGTCCAACAGAGGGACGATCGTTCGCCCGCAAATCCGCGGCGAAGGACCGCATGGAAATGGAAGCGGGGCGGTCTGCCGCGACGGAAGCGGCAACTGCCCGCACGGCGGCTGTCCGAACTGCGAGCCTCCCAAGCGGTGGAGCGAGGAATGGTACGCGCAGCGATCCGGCGATCCGGTCAGCGCCCGCCAGGTCGACCACGCTGGGAAGCAATGGCCTCCCTATGCGCGTCCCCGCGGTGAGAAGTCGGAATTCTCGCACATCTATCACGCCGCGCATTATTGGCCCTATCCCTACGTCTGCGACGATCGCGCCTACGTCCGCACGGTCCTCGCGTTGCAGGAGCACAACGGCTGGACCGAGGCGACCACGATGTACGAGTACCACTTCGACGCCGACACTCAGGAAGTCAACCAGCCCGGCCGGCTGCACATGCGGTGGATTCTGCAAAACCCGCGGCCCGAGTACCGCGTGATCCACGTGCAGACCGCGGAGAACGCCGCCCTCACCGAGGCCCGGCTCGCCGCCACGCGTCTCGCGGCGATCGAACAGGTCGGCGAAGCGGACCTCCCGCCGATCTTGCCCCGCGTGACCGAGCCGCTCGGCCGTCCGGCACGCGAGATCGACGCGATCCAGCGGCAAATCTTCGAGACGATTCCCGAGCCGCGCATCCAGTACATCGCCGTGCCCACCGGAGCGGGCGCGGGGGGGAACTGACCGGGGTCTCGTTGAAGACGCTCGCGAAACGTTCGCCGAAATCGATGAAATCTCGCCTTCATCGCTTCCGGGTCCGTTTCGCGAGCTAGGCTTGACTGAATCAGGAATCGCAGGACACGGCATCGAGGCGACCGCGGCATGATCGACTGGACTCCGCCCGGCTCGTCGTCCCCTTCGTCGGAGCGGTCGGCCTCCCGCTCCGGCGGAAAAGCCGCCACCGCGACGACGCGCGGCGCGGGAAGCGAGTTGTTCGACGACATCTTCGGCTCGAGCGAGCACGCGGCCGGAGTGCCGCGCGCCACCCCCGCGCCGCTGCCGCCGGTGAGCGACCGCCTGACTTCGGTCCCCGCCCCGCGCGGTCCGACGTCGATCGACGAGAGCGGGCTGACGGTCATGCAGGTCGCCAACCTGCTCCTCAAGCAGCTTTATCTGCAAGGCAATCTGCTGGGAATTCAGCTCGCCCGGCACGCGCGGTTGCCGTTTCGCATCGTCGAAGAGCCGCTGCGGCTGCTGAAGGACGAGAAATGCATCGAGGTCTCGTCCGGAGAGTTGATCGGGCCGGCTTCGTACCGCTTTCAACTCACCGAGCAGGGCCGCCGCCGCGCTCACGACGCCTTCGAGCAATGCCGGTACGTCGGCCCGGCCCCCGTGTCGCTGCAGGCGTACATCGACCAGTGCGCGTTGCAATCGGTCGCGGGGACGACGTGCAACGCGGACAAGTTGCTCGCCGCCTTCAATGAACTGATCATTCCGCCCGCCCTGCTGGAAGAACTCGGCCCGGCCGTGTGCAGCGGCAAGTCGATCTTCGTCTACGGACCTCCGGGGAACGGCAAATCGATGGTCGCCAAGGGGCTGGGAAAATTCCTGAACCAGAACGGCGGCGAGATTTACGTCCCCTATGCGATCCAGACCGAAGGGGCGATCATCACCATCTTCGACCCCACGCTGCACCAGGCGACCGATCAGCCCGAGGCGGATTCGTTCCGACCCGAAGCAAGCGGCGCCGATTCCGATCGACCCCGCAAGTCGCACGAGCCGGACCTTCGTTGGCGACGGATCCGCCGCCCCGTGGTGATGACCGGCGGCGAGCTGACCCTCGACATGCTCGATCTCCGCTACAACCGCACCAGCAACTTCTACACCGCCCCGTTGCACATCAAGGCGAATGGCGGCGTGTTCCTGATCGACGACTTCGGCCGCCAGATCGTCAGCCCCCGCGACCTCCTCAACCGCTGGATCCTCCCGCTCGAAGACCGCATCGACTACATGACGCTCGCGACCGGCAAGAAGTTCTCGGTCCCGTTCGAGCAGCTCATCGTGTTCTCGACCAATCTCGATCCGCGGGAACTGGTGGACGAAGCGTTCCTCCGCCGGATTCGCCACAAGATCAAGATCGATTCGCCTTCGCGGGAACTGTTCACGGACATCTTCGAGCGATGCTGTCGGGAACGGCGCATCCCATTCAGCCAGGCCGCCGTGGATTACTTGTTTTCGCGCTATTACATTCAGGGCAAACCCCCCAGATCGAGCGACCCGCGAGATTTACTGGAGATCGTGCAGTCGATCTGCCGATTCCGAAACGACGAGGTGCTGCTCACGCCGGACCTGATCGGCGAGGCCGCGGAGCGGTTCTTCTGTCAGTTGTGATTGCTCGATGATTCGACCGGCGTGCGCGCCGTCATCCACACGACGACGACTCGTCGGAATCGAACGGCCCCACACGGAGGTGCGGCATGGTTCTCGCCCGCGGATTCGGCGGCGCTTTGCGAAGCGCGGCCTGCCTGGTCGTCGTCGCGGCGGCCGGCTGCGCGAACGGTTCCGGAGCGATCGTGCTCGGCAACCCGTTCGGGGGAAGCGCGTCCCCCGCCCTTCGTGAGAAGGCCGAGATTTCCCGAAAGGAACTCGCCAACCCCGGGCAGACGCATCTGGCCTACGCCCGCCTTCAGGAGAGTTGGGGGAACCTCGACGAAGCCCGGGGGTCGTACCAACTGGTGCTCGGCGAAGATCCGCGGTCGATCGATGCCACGCTCGGCCTGGCCCGCATCGACCAGCTTTCCGGACGAACGACGGAAGCCGAACAGGGCTTCCTGAAGGCGCTCCGCGCCAGCCCCGGCGATCCGGCCGTGCTCGCCGCGCTCGGCGAATTCCACGCGTCGCGGCAGAACTGGCGGGAAGCGGTCCGCCATCTGCACGAGGCGACCGTCGCCGCCCCCAACGACGCGGGCTATCGCCATCACCTCGCCATCGCGCTCGCGCGGTCGGGCAACGTCGACCAGGCGCGGCCGCACTTCGCCCGCGCCGTGGGAGACGCCGAAGCCCATTACAACATCGGCTACATCCTCTTCGACGAGGGGAACCTCGACGACGCCGAACGCGAGTTGAGGCAAGCGGTCGTGATGAAGCCCGAACTCCGCCAGGCCCGGCAACTGCTCGATCAAGTCGCCCGCGAGCGGGAACAGCAAGTCATCCATGCCGGCGGCACGCGCCGCGGGGGCGGATCGGCCGGCCATAGCGGCTTCCGCCGCTGAACCTCGCGTAGGACGGACTTCAGTCCGCTCACGATGAGGCGCCGCGCGAGTCGAAGCCCGCGCGATCGGTCTTGGTCTGTGATCGTCATGGCCGAAACCAGAGCGGAAGTCGCAAGACGTTCGATGCGCGCGCGGCAACGGTAGGAATTCTTGCGAATTCCGCTACGTTCTCGTCGAGGTCGAACTTGTGGGACGGGCGGGTAGTACGCCTTCACCCTTGATCTTGTGGGTCGACCGTAGGATGGATTGGCCATGACACGGTGAGGTCGC
>JBBDNT010000232.1:0-15655 GCA_040877445.1 Planctomycetaceae bacterium | reverse complement strand
GGTCGCTGGCTTGCGGCGCATCGGAAGTCTTGCGGCCTCCGATAGGAACTCGCCGCGGAGAGCGGTCGCGTCCATCGGCCGATCGCGGTAGAATCCGCGTCGTCGATGTCGCCTTTTTGTTCTCCTGATGATTCCGCCCAGAGACCGCCGCAATGACCGCGACCAAGCCGAAACCGAAAGTGTTCGTCACCCGCGAGATTCCCGCCGCCGGGCTGGATCGCGTGCAGGCCGCCTGCGAGGCCGACGTGTGGGGCGAACATCTTCCACCGTCGCGAGATGAATTGCTCCGCCGCATCAAGGGGTGCGAAGGCGTGCTCACGCTGCTGACCGAGAAGGTCGACGCCGAGTTCATGGACGCCTGCGGGCCGCAGCTCAAGGTCGTCAGCAACTACGCGGTCGGCTTCAACAACATCGACGTGGCCGAGGCGACGAAGCGCGGCATCCGTGTGGGCAACACGCCCGGCGTGCTCACCGAGGCGACCGCCGACATGGCCTTCGCCCTGTTGATTTCCGCAGGCCGGCGAATCGTCGAGTCGGTGCAGTACGTGAAGGACGGACATTGGAAGACGTGGGAGCCGCTGGGGCACATCGGCGTCGACCTCGTCGGCCGCACGGTCGGCATCGTCGGCATGGGACGCATCGGCTATTCGTTCGCGAAGAAGTGCCGCATGGGGTGGGACATGCAGGTGCTCTACCACGACAAGTTCAAGAACGACGCGGCCGAGCACGACCTGGGAGCGAAGCAGGTCGATCTCGACACGCTGCTCGGCGACAGCGACTTCGTCTCCGTCCACACCGACCTCAACGCCGAAACGCAGGGCATGTTCAACGCCGACGCCTTCCGCAAGATGAAGCGGACGGCGGTCTTCATCAACACGGCCCGCGGGCCGATCCATGTGCACAAGGACTTGCACGACGCGCTCGAGCACGGCGAAATCTTCGCGGCCGGTCTCGACGTGACCGACCCGGAGCCGATCCCTCTCGACGACCCGCTGCTGAGGCTGCCCAACTGCGTGATCGCCCCGCACATCGCCAGCGGCACGGTCTCCAGCCGCAACGGCATGGCGGAAATCGCCGCCGATAACCTGCTGGCGGGGCTGAAGGGGGAGCCGCTGCGGTGCTGGGTGAATGCCCAATAGGCGAGCGGGGGGCGTAAGCCCCCCGGTGATTTGCGAGGGATCAACTCATGGCTGATTTCCGGCAACGACCGTTCTCGATCAAGGTGGAACCGGAAATGAGCTGCGTCCCCTTTTCTGTGGAATCGGCGGACCGTTGCCATCGGTCATCCTGGTGGTACGCCATAGCCCGCGAGCGGCCGTCCCGATAGAATCAAACGCAGAATGCCATGATCGTCTGCTGAAGAACAGTCGAGGCGTGCGATGACTACGGAAACGATCTCCATCGAAGTCGATGCCCAGGCGGCCCGGGCGTTTTCCGAGGCGTCGCCCGATAAGCGGCGGAAGCTTGAACTGCTCCTCAGTCTGCGGCTGTCCGATCTGACTTCGCGGCCCGCGCGTCCCCTGACGGAAATCATGGACGAGATGGGAAGAGACGCCGAGCGCAGGGGGCTGACGCCGGAAACTCTCGAGCGCCTGTTGAATGACGAGTGATCTCCGCGTCGTGATCGACACGGGCGTCGTGGTGAGCGCCGCATTGCTTCCACGCTCCGTTCCCCGCCGCGCGGTCGATCGGGCGGTCGCTCGGGGTCGGGTGCTCTTGTCGGCCGATACGATGGCGGAGATTGCCGAAGTCCTGCGGCGTCCCAAGTTCGACAAGTACGTATCCGAGGAAGTGCGGCTCGAATTCCTGGCGGCGCTGATCGGTGAGGCCGAAATCGTGGAGGTCGCGGCGGCGGTCGAGGAATGTCGCGATCCGAAGGACGACAAGCTGCTCGAACTCGCGGTGAGCGGAGTTGCGACGCACGTCGTCTCCGGCGACGCGGACCTGCTCGTGCTCCACCCTTTCCGAGGGATTCCGATCTTGGTGCCACAAGATTTCCTCGACGCGACAACTGTCGCCAACGGCGACGGCTGACGCTGAACCGGGGCGACGGACAGCACAAAAAGGCGGCGAGATAGCGGCGCAGCTAGTTGCTTCTTCTACAGCGATTCGTTTCTTCCAATGTATCAACCACCGAACCGACGCAAGAGACGCCGCGGCGGATGCACCTTCTGGACGTTCATCCTCTGCGCGCTGATTCTCGCGTGCCACGTGCTGCTGGTGTTCTACGTCTGGCCGAATCTCGATACTCTCGGCGAGTTCGTGCGGAAGTTCGTCGAATCGTTTCGCGCGGCTTGGAACGCCGGATGATCGCATGAAGAAACCTGGCGGGATCGACTGTTCGCGGGGTGTGGCAATTTCTCTTGGCGGCGGTTGCCGTGGGGTGGCTGGGGTCGATCCGCCGTGGATCGGCATCCACTTCGGGCGACGACGCTCGGCGGATCGCCCCCAGTGATGGGCGAGGGCGTTGGTGGTTCGCTGGAGCTGCGCTGCGCTTCGACCCCAGCCACCCTTTCGCCAAGCGACCTTGCCACACCCTGTTTGCGGGGCCGGGCTCGGAACATTGCCGGTAGGGCCTTCGGCGGGTACGCTCCGGTGGTTCGATATCGTCGACCGACCGGGAGCCATTCCGATGCGCCGCTTCACCGTCTTGATTCTCGTGGGACTGCTCACGCTCGCCCCCGCTCTCACCCCGCCGTCGCTACGGGCGGAGGAATCGCGGGGCGGCGGGTACGAGCACGCCGTCGTCGCGAGCGATCACGAACTGGCGAGCGCGGCCGGCGTCGAGATGCTCGAGCGCGGGGGGAACGTCGTCGATGCCGCCGTCGCCACCGGGTTCGCGCTATCCGTATTGCGGCCGGAATCATCCGGCATCGGCGGGGGCGGGTTCATGGTGATCTGGAACGCCGACGCCGGCGAGGCGATCGCCCTCGACTACCGCGAGCGCGCCCCGAAAAAAGCGACCCGCGACATGTTCCGTCCCGAAGGACTCTCGAAGGAAGAGCATTCGCGGCTGAGCGTCACCGGCCATCTCGCGACCGGCGTGCCCGGACATGTGGCGGGGTTGTGTTACGCGCTCGAGCATTACGGCACTCTCGACCTGAAGACCGTCCTCGCTCCGGCGATCAAGTACGCCGAAGACGGCTTCCCGGTCGATCGCGTGCTCCGCGGCGCGCAGGCGGCGGCGATCGCGCGATTCGAGCGCGAGCCGGAAACCCGCGAGCGCTACGCCGCCTTCCACGAGCAGTATCTGCACGGCGGGAAAGCGCCCGAGGTCGGCGCGATCGTGAAGTCGCCGCAAGCCCGCGTGCTGCGACTCATCGCCGAGCACGGCCCGGACGCGTTCTACAAGGGACCGGTGGCCGAGGCGATCGTCGCCGAGTCGCAGCGCGGCGGCGGGCTGCTCACGCTCGACGATCTCGCGGCGATGAAGCCGGTCGTCCGCGAGCCGCTACGGGGACGGTACGGCAAACTCGCCATTCTCACGATGCCTCCCCCGTCGAGCGGCGGGATCGCGCTGCTCGAGACGCTCAACATTCTCTCGGCCTACGAGGCGGCGCATCCGGACGCGAAGATCGACAAGCTCGGGCCGGACGATCCGCTCTATCTGCATCTGCTCACCGAGGCGATGAAGCACGCCTTCGCCGACCGCGCGGAGTTCCTCGGCGACGCGGACTTCGTCGACGTGCCGGTCGCCCGCCTCACCAGCCGCGCCTACGCGGCCGAACTCGCCAAGCGGATCGACCCGGAGAAGACGAAGCCGCTCGAAGCCTACGGGCGATTCGTTCCCCCGCGCGACGGCGGGACGACGCACTTCTCGATCGTCGACGCCGACGGCAACGCGGTCGCCTGCACCGAGACGATCAACACCGGCTTCGGTAGCTACGTGGTCGAGCCGAAGTACGGAATCCTGCTCAACAACGAGATGGACGACTTCGCCGCCGTGCCCGGCCAGCCGAACGCCTTCGGCCTGATGCAGAGCGAGAAGAACGCGGTCGCGCCGGGCAAGAAGCCGCTCTCGAGCATGTCGCCCACGATCGCGTTGGAGGACGGCCGGGCGGTGTACGTCGTCGGTGCATCGGGCGGTCCGCGGATCATCAGCGCGTCGCTGCAGGTGCTGCTCAACATGACCCGCTTCGGCATGACGGTGGAACAGGCGGTGCACCGTCCGCGGATTCATCATCAATGGCTGCCCGAGGTGCTCGACGTCGAAGACTCGCTGTGGGACAAGGTGCACGAATCGCTCGCCGCCCGCGGCCACAAGCTGCTGAAGCGCTCCGCCGGTTCGGCCTGCCAGGCGGCGCACCGCGCCGAGGCAGCGGTCTTCGGCGCGAGCGACCCGCGGAAGAACGGCAAGTCGCGGGGGTATTGACGCGCCGGATGTCGTAGGACGGAATTGTATTCCGTCCGGCGAGAACCGATTGCAGGCTCATCGTTCGGTCAACGACCTCGCCGAGCCTCGCCGGAAGATCGTACCGGATGCTGGTGGGCGGGCACGACGGAATGAAATTCCGTCCTACCCGCCCCGATCGATCGACCCACAAGTTCGACGTTGACGACGTAGTAACGGCAACCGAATTTTCCGAGAGGGTTCGGCAAGCCGAAAAAACTTCTCGAATTCCTCTTGACCCATCGCCGAAACTTGAGGTCCACTGTTGTTGCGTAAGCGGCCGAGCGCGGAAATCCCGATCAGTGAGCCCTCGAAATGAACCACACCGACTTCGCACCAGCCCCGCGAGTCGCGATTCTCGCCGCCGTCGGGGCGTTCCATGCGGAACATCCCGCGGGGCATCCCGATGCGCTCGCGCTGTTCAGCGGGCGGATGACGGATTCGCTCGACTTCGCGATCGCCACGGAGGAGCGACTGCGGGGGAAGCGCCGATCGAGGGCGGAGACGTTGGCGTGCGAGGAGTTCGATAGCCGCATCGTGCGGCAGGACCGCTCTCGAAATCGCAACGGCCCTGGCGATCGCGCATCTCGGCGGTCTCCGCGCCCTCGGCGGTTCCGAGATCCCCCTCGACACGGAAGGATACCGGGGAATCGAAAGAGAGTCGCCCAAAGCGAAGAATTCGCGATCCGATACCACCCTGGCCGACGGCCGGACGGATCGGCGATTCGTCCTACATTTCGCGTGTCCGGAATTCGTTGGTAGGATCGGATCCCGCTCATGCATGGCGCCAACCGAAGAATCAAGAGTTCGATACCACCCTGACCGACGGGCGGACGGATCGGCGATCCGTCCTGCGGCGCGGGGTGGCGGCCGCGTTGGTTCATTGACCTGCCGCCCGGCGGGCGGCACGATACTGTAGGTCCATTCCGCCGGAATGGACCTGGGGTGCGGGAAGGCGGGTGCGGAATGCAAGACGCCGCGCGTGACCGCACGAGCCCCGATTTGCCCGCTGATGACTGGCGATTTCGCCGCGCGGTCACGGCGGCGTCACCGCGCGCACCACGTCCCGCCCGGCAGGCGGGACGTACTGCCGATCGACTCTTGATGATTGGGAGGTGCCTCATGTCTCGCAGTCGCGCGGGTCTCGATCGGCGGGAGTTCGGGAAGCGATTGGCGGCCGGACTTGCCGGCGCCCCGTTCATCGCCGAGGTTGCATCGGCCCGGGAATCGCGTCCGCCGATGGCGACCGACGCCGCGCGAACCGATGCCGAACCGCCACCCGCGCCGCGGCCCGAACTTCCGGACGAGGCGGCGCTGCTGCTCGCGCTCGTCCGCCGTCGCTATCCCGATCCGCGGCTCGACGACGCGGCGCTGGCCGGCATCGCGTCGAAGATCCGCGGCCACATCCGGAACGGCGAATTGCTGGCGAACGCAGGCTTGAAGAACGCCGACGAGCCGGCGTTCGTGTTCTCCGCCTGGCGTGCGGAGGGCGCGTGAAGTCGGGGCGGCGCGAAGCCGCAAGCGTGGGGTGGGCCGTTTCGTTTCTCGTCCTCATTCGAGGAGTCATCATGGCCGTCGATCCCGCGCTGGCATTCGCTTCCGTCGGCACGCTGGGGAAGCAGCTTCGCGAGAAGGAATTCACCGCGGTCGAGTTGGCGGAGTTCTTTCTCGACCGATTGAAAAAGCTCGGGCCGAAGTACAACGCCGTCGTCACCGTCACGCGCGAATTGGCGCTCGCGCAGGCGAAGCAGGCCGATGCCGATTTCGCCGCCGGACGCGACCGCGGCCCGTTGCACGGCATTCCGTACGGGGCGAAGGATCTGCTCGCGACGCGCGGCATTCCCACGTCGTGGGGCGCGGCGCCGCTCAAGGACCAAATGTTCGACGGCGACGCCACCGTCATCGTCCGCCTGCGCTCCGCCGGCGCGGTGCTCGTCGCGAAACTGGCGATGGTCGAGATCGCCGGGGGACTTGGCTATCGGCAGGCGAACGCGTCGTTCACCGGGCCGGGGCTGAATCCGTGGAACGTCGCACGCTGGAGCGGCGGATCGTCGAGCGGTCCCGGTTCGGCGGTCGCCGCCGGTCTCGTGCCGTTCGCCATCGGTTCGGAGACCTGGGGATCGATCATGAACCCCGCTGCGCAGTGCGGCATCACCGGGTTGCGGCCGACGTACGGCCGCGTGAGCCGGCACGGGGCGATGGCCCTGTCGTGGACGATGGACAAGCTCGGCCCGATGGCCCGCACCGCGGACGATTGCGGCCTGGTTCTCGCGGCGATCGCGGGGCGCGATCCGGCCGACGCGACGTCGTCGCCGCGCGAATACGCGTATCCGCCGCGGGAAAAACTCGCCGGTCGGTTCCGGCTGGCGACGCTGCGGGGGGCCGATGAGAGTGTCCAGCCGGAGGTCCGCGAGAACTACCGCAAGTCGCTCGAAGTGCTCCGCGAATTCGCGACGTTCGAGGAGATCGAACTTCCCGACTTGCCCTATGGAACCGTCGCGGGGACGATCATTTCGTGCGAGATGGCGGCCGCGTTCGAGGAACTGGTGACGAGCGGCGACGTGTGGGAGATGACCGCCCCCGAGGACCGCTGGGGAGCGCACGCCGCACTGGTGATTCCCGCGAAGGACTACATCAACGCGCTGCGGCTTCGCGCGAAGATGCAGCGCGAACTCGACGCGGTGCTCGCGAAGTACGACGCCGTCGTCACGCCGACGCTGGCGACCGTCGCGCCGCCGATCGACGCGCCGTTCGGCGAGTACGGCCGCGGATTCGCCGGCACGGAAATCGGCGGGGCTGGGAACGCGGCGGGCGTTCCGGCGATCACCGTTCCGAACGGGTTCGGCGAAGAGGGACTGCCGACCGGCCTGCAATTCGTCGGCCGCGCCTTCGAGGAGACCCGGTTGCTCGCACTCGCCGACGCCTACCAGGCGAAGACGGACTGGCACACCCGGCGGCCGGAGGTTCCGGCGAGTTCGTAGTACGCCTTCAAGGCAGCGGCGTGACAATCATCGACCGGTGGCCTCCGCAGAAACGGGCATCGACTGGATTCCCGCCCCCGACCCGCCTGCGCGAGGGCAGGCACTTCGCGAGGGCAGGCACTTCGCGGGAATGACGCGCGCCGGCGGCTTCCGTCATTCCCGCGCAGGCGCTTTCCGTCATTCCAGCGCAGGCGGGAATCCAGCAATCGCCAAGTCGGCTACCCATGTGATCCCCGTCCGCGCATCCACTGGATTCCCGCATTCGCGGGAATGACGCGCGGGCGCCTTCCGTCATTCCCGCGCCGGTGGCTTCCGTCACGGTCGCGGCTCGATCCGCGGGCCGAGTTCACGAGGCATTCGAATTCAGGATGACGGTGGGCATTCTTCTCGACCGCCCCGGAGGGGCGATGGGAGAGATCGGCCCTGCGCGTGACGGTCGCATCGCTTCGGCGCCGCTTCATCGGCGAGCCCCTCCTCCGCCCCTGCCGGGGCGGCGCCGCGTCCGCGGAGACTCGTTACACGGGCGCCCCCCGGGGGCGGCGCCCGGGAACGCACCGATTCGCCGTCGTCGAGCAAATACGGAGACCGGCACATCCAGCGTTTCACAAGCTTTTCAGCCCAAAACGGCCGGGCACGACGAACTGAAGTTCGTCCTACCCGCCTCCAACTTTCGGTTCCCGTCATTCCCGCGGGCTTCCCGTCATTCCCGCGAGCTTCCCGTCATTCCCGCGGAGGCGGGAATCCAGTGCCTTCGCAACACGTCGTCAACCTCGACGGTTTGGGGGCGAAGTTCCCGTAGGATTGACTGCCGGTCCGTCCGAGGCGGATCGGCCCGCCACGGGAACTTCCAGCACACGTTCGAAAGCGGGCGGGCACGACGGAATGAAATTCCGTCCTACCCGCCCGTTGGCCGCCCATAAGATCAAGGTGAAGCCGTGCTACGCCCTCTCCTCGACGGCGCTCGTCCTCGTTGATATGCTGTGGCTCCCCGACGATTCGTCCTCGCACCTCGATCGCCTTTTCTCGATGCCCACTTTCGATTCTCGACAGATCCACACCATCGCCGAACGCGTGCTGACCGCCGCCGGCGTTTCTTCCGCCGATGCCGAAGTCGTCGCCATCGAGTTGCGCGACGCGAACCTCGTCGGGCACGACAGCCACGGCGTCATCCGGCTGATGCAATACGTCGACCAGATGGAAAAGGGATTCATCAAGCCGGACGGCGAGTTCTCCGTGCTTCGCGACGAGCCGTCGCTGGCGGTGGTCGACGGGGGGTTCCACTTCGGCCAGGTCGTCGCGACCAAGGCCCTCGAAATCGGGTTGATCAAAGCGCGGGAAACCGGTTCGGCGACGGTCGTGGCCCGCAACTGCAATCACGTCGGCCGGCTCGGCTCGTATGCCGACACCGCGGCCCGCGCCGGGTTCTGCAGCATGATGTGCGTCAACGCCCCGGGACCGGGCGGAACCGCCCCGTTCGGCGGGATCGAGCGGCGGCTGGGGACGAACCCGATCGCCATGTCCGCCCCCCGCGGCGACGTGCCGATCGTTCTCGACATGACCACCAGCGCCACGGCGGAAGGCAAGATTCGCGTCGCCCTTCAGAAGGGCGAGCAGCTTGCCGAAGGACTCATCATCGACTGCGAAGGCCGTCCCTCGTGCAATCCCGCCGATCTCTACGGACCCCCTGCCGGGGCGATTCTTCCGCTCGGCGGCGCGATGGGCTTCAAGGGCTTCGGGCTGAGCGTGATGATCGACGTGTTCGGCGGCATCCTCTCCGGCAGCGGCATCGCCCGCACTGATCTTCCTCCCGGCGCCAATGGCCTGTGGATGTACTTCGTCGACGTCGAGAGGTTCCTTCCGCGCGGCGAGTTCGACGCCCAGATCAAGAAGTACGCGGACTACATCAAAAGCGCGAAGCGCGTTCCCGGCTGCGACGAGATCCTGCTGCCGGGCGAAATCGAACTGCGTCGCCGCCAGGTCCGCGAGCAGGAAGGGATCCCGATTCCCGACGGCACGTGGAAACTGATCAGCGAACTAGCCGCCAAGCTGGGAGTGTCGCTGGAAAACCTGTAGGATGCGATCGACGACGACCGACTGCTGGTCGTCAACCCCGTAATGGTGCGTCATTGTGTGTCGGCGTTTTCAGCGACCGCAGACGCTGTAGGACGGAATTGAATTCCGTCCGCCAAAGAACCACTTTGCGTCATTGTTCGATCAACGACGTACCTGGAGGCTCACCTGAGATCGGATGCCGGAAGGCGGGCACGACGGATTACGAATCCGTCCTACCCGCCCCTTCATCGACCCAAAAGTTCGAAATCATCGGCTACTACGTACAACCAGCAACTGACAGCTGCCCCAATCATGCACGCTCTGCTCGAGAATCTGATCCAACTGTTCGAAGCCCTGTGGGCGGTGTTCGTCTCGCTGGGGGCGGTGATCCTTCCGTGGCTGCCTCTCGTCGCGTGGGCCGCGTTCTGGCTGCTCGCCGTCGATTGGGTGCGGCTGCGCGAGGTGATGCTCAAGGGAGGTTGGATCCCGGTGCTGCTGATCGGCCTGGCGGCGATCCTGGTGTGGGGCACCGTCGCGCCGCCCGCCGGCGGCCTGCACGAAATCCTGGGGCTGCGGCTGAGCAACTTCGTCGGCAAGACGGTCTACGTCGCGGCGCTGTTCTCGATCGCGTTCCTGTGCGGCGCGGTGCAACTCTCCGGCGCGGTCGATTGCTGCCGGACGACCGACGAACCGGAACCGGTCGAACCGGCGCATCCGCCAAGCCATCATTGAACGGCGGCGCGCGCTCCGGTCCAATCCGCCGTAGTATCCCGTCCATATCGAGGTGGTGGGTTGAGCGCAGGACGGATCGCTGATCCGTCCGCCGGGCTTCGCATGACGAGACGGGTAGGACTGCGTCCGCGTCGCTTCGTCGTGCGGCCATCGACCCCGTAGGACGGAATTGTATTCCGTCCGCCAGTAAAACCGCTCCGTTTCGTGTTGCCGACCATGATCAGGATCGGAAACCATCGCGCGTTGCGAGTCTCACCGGTGGGCGGGCACGACGGAATACAATTCCGTCCGACCCGCCAGATCGCCGACTCACGGAATCGAATTCGATAGTGGTCCGCCCCGATTGCACCGCTGCGTCACCGCCTTTGCAAATCGTATCGCCACCCGCCGACCGGATTGCGCTCGCGGATCAGCCCGGAAAGTCGTCCGAGTACGCCCAGTCGCGGAACGATTGCAAGTCCGAGATCCCGGCCGGGATGACGACGACCTGGGGATCGTCGGCGGGAGGAACGGTCAAGAGGAAATCGGTGGCCACGGGTGCCTCCACGGATGTGTTGCGTCTTCACCGGTCATTCTATCGCGGTTCCGGCGGCGTTCCATCCCGCGTTCGTGGCCGCTGCCGTTTTCGCCGAGGTCGTCGGCGCGAAGTCACGGATGCGACTCGCCGGCACTCCACCTCAAAATGCAAATCGCTAGGCGAGCCGGACGAGCAACGCCATGTCGTCCTTGGCTGCGGCGGCGATGAGCGTCTTCATGTCTCGGAAGTATTCCGTGTATTCGTCGCGCAATTCCGTCTCGGACTCGTCCCAGATGTCGGGATAAACTCCCTGCGCGCTCATGGTCGAAGGATCGAACCGGCGCCACAATTCCTCGTCGGAAACTTGGGACAGAGCTTGATCGAGGCTCCGAACCTGCGGTGCGTCGAAGATGCGGAGTGTCTCGTCCACTTCGCGTCCACCGGCCAGCAGAAAGCACAGCGGCTCGGCCCCGCCCATCACGTCGCCGGTCAAGAGAAAATGCAACCCGTGCCACGCTTTTTCGAGACCGACCGAGCGAGAGAAATCGGCCGCTACGGCCGATTCGGGATCGTCGAGCAGTTGCCGAATCTCATCGGACGGAACGGCGGCGATTTCGCAGCAAATCCCCATCGGAGACCTCCAGTCAGGACGGTTCCGCAAAACCGAAGTACGTTCGTGCCAGCGACGCGATCTGGCCGACGACTTCGTTCGCGTCGCGTTCGGTTAGTAAGCTGATCACGTCCGGCTGCGAAATCAAGCCTGCGAGAAAGAACGGATCGAGTGCGAATCCCAGGCGGCGGGCCAGTCCGGTCAGTTCCAATCCTTTCCCCTTTCTTCCGGACGCCGTTGCAATTCGAGCATCGAGGGGGAGCATATGCGGCAACCATTCGATGAAGGGCATCAGGAATCTTCGCTGGAACTCGTTATCGTGCCGCGCATGGATGCGTCCCGGCTCGGAGAAATCGAAAGCGAACGGAAGATGGGTTCTGTCTCCCTCCAAGAGCCCAATAGCGAACCACAGGTGCCTCATTCCTTCCAGAAACAGCGCAAAGTGCTTTTCGGAATTCGCCACGAGTTCGTCGAAGGGTGCTGGCGGATGCTCCAAGATCCAGTTCATCTGCCATACGGGCTGATCCGTTCTCCATGGAATCGGCCGGTTGCTGCTCGCCCAAAGGCGGTCGTTGTTCCAGACGACGATCGGTTCATCCGAATCCAGAATGTTCACCTTGTCGGCAAGCGCGGCGTGTGCCGCGGTCCACGAACCCTCCTCCCAGACGGACTCGATGACCTCAGCCCAGCGCTCCTTCGTCTCCGCTGTGCTGCCGAAAAACAGCGAAGGAACGAGAATCTCGGATTCGACAGTCATCACGCGCTTTCTTGTCGCGAATCGGTTTCTCGCGGGGCGATCTTTCACTCGACCGCCACCCACTCCCCCGTCCGCGCGCTCGCCAGCACCGCGTCGCATATCCGTTGCGTCTCGAGCGCGTCGCGGAAGGTCGGGGCGGTTGGTTCGCCCTTCTCCATTCCTTCCAGAAAATCGGCGACCTGGTGTACGAAGCTGTGCTCGTAGCCGATTTGCAAGCCCGGCACCCACCAGCGGTTCATGTAGGGGTGCTCGCCGTCGGTGACGTGGATCGACCGCCAGCCGCGGACCTGCGATTCGTCCCGGTGGTCGAACCAGCTCAGGCGGTGCAGGTCGTGCAGATCCCAGGCGAGCGAGGCGTACTCGCCGTTGATCTCGAAGGTGTACAGCGCCTTGTGCCCGCGGGCGTAGCGCGTCGACTCGAACACCGCCAGCGAGCCGTTCGCGAACCGGGCGAGAAACGCGCAGGCGTCGTCGATGCCGACCGGCTGCTTCTTCCCCGTCTCGGCGTGCGTGCGTTCCTTCACGAAGGTCTCGGTCATCGCCGTGACCCGCGCGATCGGCCCGTTGAGCCAGACGGCCGTGTCGATGCAATGCGCGAGCAGGTCGCCGGTCACGCCGCTGCCCGCCGCGTTCGCATCGAGCCGCCACGTTCCCGCGCCTCCCTGCGGCACGTCCTGCGAGATCGTCCAGTCCTGAAGGAACACTGCCCGGTAATGGAACACGCGGCCGAGCCGGCCGTCGTCGATGAGCCGCTTCGCCAGCGTGACGGCGGGGACGCGGCGGTAGTTGTACCAGACCATGTTCGGCACGCCGGCCGCTTCGACGGCGGCGACCATCTCGGTTCCTTCGGCGGCATCCATCGCGAGCGGCTTCTCGCACAGGATCGCCTTCCCGGCCTTCGCGGCGGCGATCGCGATCTCCTTGTGCAGATTGTTCGGCGTGCAGATATCGACGGCATCGACATCGTCGCGGGCGATCAGCGTCCGCCAGTCGGTCTCGACCGAGGCGTAACCCCACCGCTGTGCGAACTCCCGCGTCTGCGCCGCGTCGCGCCCGCACACCGCCTGCAACACGGGCGGCGCGACGTCGAAGAAGTTCGCGACCTTGCGATAGGCATTGGAATGCGCGCGGCCCATGAAGCCATGACCGATGAGACCGATGCGGAGTCGTTGCATGGGAAGATCGAGCTGAAGTGCGACGTTCGAAATGGGCGACCAATCGCCCGCGGAGTTTTCGGTACGCCGCAAGAATGGCCATACGACTCGCTGGAAATCAACCCTCCGCGATGTCCGGGCGAGACGGCGCCCCGACGCAGTCGGCGGCGGGGAGATTCCCGGCTACGGTTCCATCGGCATGGATACGGACCCCCCGCGGCGGTACGATGGGAAAGCCTCGACGACGACATCGGGAGCCAGCCATGTCCGAACGCCACGCACTCGTCACGCCGCGATTCCTGCCGCTGGCGATCGGCGGCGCGCTGCTGGTCGGCGCGTTCCTCGGCCCGGCGGCCGACGGCGCGGAACCCGCTCCGTCCCGGCCGGCGGCCGATGCGGCGAGCGATCCCGCGCGAACCGCGCCGGTCGAATTCGCCCGCGAGGTCGCGCCGATTCTCGCCGCCCGCTGCGGCGCCTGCCACGGGCCCGAGAAGCGCGAGGCGGGACTGCGGCTCGACGACGGCGCGGCGCTCCGCCGGGGCGGCGACTCCGGCCCGGCGATCGTCCCGCACCAAGCCGACGACAGCCTGCTCGTCGAGCGCATTTCCGCCGACGATCCCATCGACCGCATGCCTCCCGAGGGACCGCCGCTCTCCGTGGCGGAGATCCGCCTGATCCGCGCCTGGATCGAAGCTGGCGGCGCGATTCCCGACGCCGTCCAGTCGGCGGCCGCGTCGCAGAACGCCCACTGGTCCTTCCAGCCGGTCCGCCGGCCTGAACCGCCCGCCGTGAAGGCGACCGGCCGGTCGCGGAACGACATCGACCTCTTCGTCCTCGCCCGGCTCGAACGGGAGGGGATCCCCCCCTCTCCCGAGGCCGACCGCGCGACGCTTCTTCGCCGGCTGTCACTCGATCTGACCGGTCTGCCGCCGACGCCCGACGAGGTCGAAGCGTTCTTCGCCGACGACCGCCCCGATGCTTACGAGCGGCTTGCCGAGCGGCTGCTCGCGTCGCCCCATTTCGGGGAGCGGTGGGGCATGCACTGGCTGGACCTGGCCCGTTACGCCGACAGCGACGGCTTCGAGAAAGACCACTTCCGCCCGCACGCCTGGCGCTGGCGCGACTGGGTGATCGACGCGGTCAACCGCGACGTGCCGTTCGACCGGTTCACGGTGGAGCAGATCGCCGGCGACCTGTTGCCCGATGCGACGCTCGACCAGCGGATCGCGACCGGCTTCCACCGCAACGCCCCGAAGAACCGCGAGGGAGGGATCGACGAGGAAGAGGCGCGGGTCAAGGCGGTCGTCGATCGCGTCGGCACGACCGGAACCGTCTGGCTCGGCCTGACGGTCGCCTGCGCCGAATGCCATTCGCACAAGTACGATCCGCTTTCGCAGCGCGAATTCTACGAATTGTTCGCCTTCTTCAACGACCGCGTGGACGACGCCGACATCCCGCTGCCGGACGAGTCGGGCAAACTCGCGGAGGATCCGAAGAAAGGTCCGCAGGCGCCAGCGCTCGCCCGCCGCGACCGGCCGCGGACGACGCGGATCTTCATCCGCGGGAACTTTCTCGAGAAGGGCGACACGGTCTCGCCGGGAACGCCGGCGGTGCTGCCGCCGCCTTCGCAATCCGGGTGGCCGGGGCTGGACCGACGGGAAGCCGCGGACGCGACCAGCGGCGACCGCCCACTCGACCGGCTCGATCTCGGCCGCTGGATCGTCGATCCGGCCCATCCGCTCACCGCGCGGGTCGAAGTCAACCGCATCTGGCAGCACCTGTTCGGCGACGGGCTCGTCCGCACCCCCGAGGACTTCGGCGCGCAGGGCGATCCGCCGACGCACCCCGAACTCCTCGACTGGCTGGCGACCGAGTTCGTGAAGCACGGCTGGTCGCGCAAGGAATTGATCCGGCGGATCGTCCATTCGGCGACGTACCGCCAATCGTCGAATCACCGGCCGGAACTGCTCGAGCGCGACCCGCAGAACCTGCTCCTCGCGCGGCAGAACCGCTACCGCCTCGACGCCGAACTCGTCCGCGACCAGTACCTCGCGGCGAGCGGCCTGTTGAATCGCCAGGTCGGCGGCCCCGGCTTCCGCCCGCCGCTGCCGCCGGGACTGGAGCGGATCGGCTTCCAGTTGACGTGGGAGCCGGACAAGGGGCAGGCGCTGTACCGGCGGTCGATGTACATCGTGCTGATGCGGAACGTGCTGCATCCGCTGTTGACGACGTTCGACCGCCCGGACCCGAGCGTCGCCTGCACCCGCCGCGAGCGCTCGAACACGCCGCTGCAGGCGCTGGCGCAGCTCAACGAGCCGCTGTTCGTGGAGTCGTCCCGCGCGCTCGGCCGGTCGCTGGCGGCCGATTCATCTCTCGACGACGCGGCCCGCCTCGAGCGAGCCTTCGTGCAATCCCTCGCCCGCCGCCCGACCGGCGAGGAGCGCGCGGTGCTGGAGAAACTG
>JBBDNT010000231.1:11762-15726 GCA_040877445.1 Planctomycetaceae bacterium | reverse complement strand
ATCCGTCTTACCACGGCTTCAACCGCCAAGTTCAAGCCTGAAGCGGTACTACGGACAACCCACAAGTTCGATCTTGATGAGATCGTAGTACCAGGCAGTCGGCATCGGAGTTGACTCGATACGAATCGCGTCAATCGCGGATCGCGTAATACGTCGCGTAATATCGTTCGGCCGATTCGCGGACCCAGTCGCGATCGGCGGCACGCTCGCCGAAGCGGGCGAGCGCGAAGTCCGAGAGGTCTTCGCCGGGATCGCCCTCGAGCGCCCAGTTCGCCAGCCAGCGCCCCACCGCCGCCGAGCCGGCGATCCCGAGCGCCGCGCAGCCCGAGGCGACGAACAGTCCCGACACGCCGGGAACCGGCCCCAGCAGGTAGCGGCCGTCGGGGGCGAACGTCGTCATGCCCTGCGCGTACTCGACGATTTCGGCTCTGCGGATGATCGGGAAGAACGGTCCGAGTTGCCGCCGCGCCTCTCCGATCGTCTCGACCGGCGGGGGAATGTCGTCGGTGCGGAAGGAGGACGGCTCGTCTTCGAGGTCGATGCTTGCCGGCTCCGGCTCGAACGGACCGAACAGGTAGCCCCCGCGCTCCGCCCGCAGGTAGATGCTCAAATCGGTCAACCGCACGACCGGGAAATGGTCGGGGATGCCGGGCAGGGGCGCGGTGAGGGCCCGCTGATGGCGGATCGGCGTCATCGCCAGTTCGCAGCCCGCGAGGCGCGCGAGCATTCCCGTCCACGGCCCGGCGGTGACGATCACCGCGTCGGCGGGAACGAAGCCGTCGGCCGTTTCGACGCCCGTGGCGCAGCCATCGTCGATGCGCAGGCCGGTCACCGGCGTGTCGAGGAGGATCCGCGCGCCGGCGTCGCGCGCGGCATTCTCATAAGCGGCCGCGCAGCGCTCGGGGTCGAGGTAACCGTCGCCGGGAATGAACAGCGCCCCTTCCACGCGATCGGTCTGCAGGTGCGGCGCGAGGCGGCGGACTTCCTGGTGCGAAACGAACGCGGCCTCGACGCCGTTCTCCGCGGCGCGAGTGCGGTGGCGCTCGTACGACTGCATCCGCTCGGGCGTCAGCGCGAGCATCAGGCTGCCGGTGCGGTGCAGGCCGGGATCGTGCCCGTGCTCCGCGGGAAACCGCGCAAACAGATCGAGCGCGTAGCGGATGGCGCGGTTCATCACCGGCAGCGAGCGAATCTGCCCGACCAGCCCGGAGGCGCGGGGCGTGGTCTCCGCGGCGGTCCGCGGGTTACGCTCGACGACGAGCACGTCGACGTCGCATCCCGGCCGCATGGCGAGATGAAACGCCGCGCTCAACCCCCAGATCCCGCCCCCCACGATGACGATCCGCCGCCGATCCGGCATGGTCTTGTCCCAGAAGTCGCTGCATATATGGTGTCGGCACGGTATGGGCGAGGACGGCGAGGCCGATCTCGGCGCGGGATGCGACGCTGGCCGAGTCACTTCCCGCGGACGCGCGTCATCTCGAACAGGTTCGTCGCCTGCGGGCCGAGGAAGCCTTCGAAGCGGCCGCGGCGGCCGGTTTCGCCGTCGGTGATTTCGCCCCGCTCCGCCAACTCGAAATAGGCGTAGGTCCAAGGCGTCGTCGTTTCGCGGCCGTTCTCGCGGACCGCCACGTCGATCACCGCGGCCTCGGTCGCCGATTGCCGCAGCTTCGAGCCGCGTTCTCCTTCGATTTCCGCCTTCATCGGAACGCCGGCCTGCTGGAGCGCGGCGATCGTCTTCTCGATGTCGTCGAGCGCCGCGACGCCGTGCGAGTTGATCAGCGACGTGAAATGATTCACTTCGTAACCGTGGACGAGCACCCAGGCGGCGTACTGGCTTTCGTTGTTGAGCGTTTCCACGTCGGCCTTTTCCGGAGCGGGCCAGGGGCGCTCCTGAATGACCGCGGCCGCTTGAGCGAGCAGTGAATCGTCATTCGGGGACAGGTTCGCATCCGCGAGCCGCGCGAGCATCTCCAATAAGACCGGCTCGCGATGCGCCGCGAGCGAGCGGCCGATGATCTCGCGCGTGCTCTCGCTCAGCTCCCACGTCTTCGATTCCGAGATGAACAGCTTGGGGAACTCGCCGTTGGGGTGCTGGAAGTGAATCGCCGAGAGATGCTTGTCGGCGAAGTGATAGCAGCCGGCGGGCACGTAGCCGAGCGCCTCGAAGATGCGGCTCACCGATCCGATGCCGGCGAACGGCCGCTGCCAGGCGAAGGTGCGGAAGGCGATGTGGTCGTTGACGAACGTCGCACCCGCGTCGCGGATCACCCGCTCGTAAACGCCGACGTGCGACACGCGCGTCCGATAGCGCTCCCACAATCGGTCGAACAGCGCGGCGGCGAACCGCTCGCGGTCGTCGCTCAGCGAGATTCGCGAGTGCGGTCCTGGCGAGTACTTCGAGGTCATGGCGGCTTTGGTCGCTTGGTGAGTGCTTTCGGACTTGTAGCGGAAGTCGCAAGACTTCCGACGCATTCGAAACGATTCGGAATTCTTGCGAATTCCGCTACGAGCCGGCAAGCCCGAATCGCTCCGCCGTTTATTCAATGGATCAGTCGCCGACGGCCAGCGCCAGGGCCGCCGTCGACCACGAACTGGCGGCGATCGAAATCCACTGGTCCTTCTCGTAGGGAAAGCCGCTGTCGAATTGGGCCTGGAAGCGGTTCTCGCTGCGGCTGGGGACGAACCACGTGCCGTCCTCCCGTTGGTTCGCCAGCAGAAACTTCATCCCGCGACGATAGGCGGGACCGTCGGTCGCCAATCCGCCGGCCCTGTGCAGCGCGACGAGGGCGGTGCCGGTCGCGTAGGCGTCGCTCGGCATGTCTTCGAGCTGCGCCCAGCCGCCGTCCTCGCGCTGCGCGGCGAGCAGATCCTCGACGGCGGCGGCGAGTTGCTCCGGCTCGGCCGCGGCGTAGTTCAGTCCCCACAGGCGGAAGACGCGGTCCTCGGTGTCGGCCGGCTTCGTGCGGAGCAGCCAGTCGCGCGCGGCACGGGTTCGCGCGGTGATTCGTTCCTGTTGTTCGGGCGTGCCGAAATGGTTGATTCCGCGGACCGCCCAGGCGGTCGTGGTGAAGGAACTGGCTTCGCTCGGCGGCCGGTCGGCGTGGGACGAACGCCAGTAGCCGCGGCTTTCGTCGCGGTTCAGCAGATACTCGACGACGGCGGCGGTCGTGTCGTCCGGCGGGCGCTCGCCGAGTTCGAGCGCCCACAGGGCGTAACCGGCGGTGTCGGCCTGTCCGCCGATGAAGTTCTTGCGATCGGTGTTGCTCTTCGCCCATCGGGACAGCACGGCGTGCGTTCGATCGAGTTGCTTGTCGAAGCCGTCGCCGTCGATCTCGAAATCCCGGTCGCGCGCGGTGCGGAGCGCGAGGACGGGGAGCGTAAGATTGTGGCAGGCGAAACAGGATCGCTGACGAAGGTGCCCCGCCGCCCCGGTTTCGATCGGCGGGAGCGCCTTGCGAATCGCGGCCTTCACGTCGTCGATCGGAACGGGCGGCGCTTCATCGACGGTCGCGGATCGAACGATGGGCGGCTCCGGCGGCGCATCGGCGGCGACGCCGTCCCGAATGAGGGAAGGCACTGAAATCGCGGTGATCGAAGCGACGAGCGGAATCGAGAATCGCACGGGCCGGCGCATCATCGCGGCACCTCCGAAAGAGACACCGCGAGCATACCGCCGAAGGCCACCGGCTTGCCAGTGATTCGCCCGGGTGGTGGTCGTCGTCAGCCGAGGATCCCGCGGACGGCGTCCGCCTTCACCATTTCGCGGGGCTGGCCGAGGTGGTTGTAGACGGTGGTGCGGGGGTTGATGCCGACGCAGTGATAGACCGTCGCGAGCAACTCGATCGGGTGGACCGGATCGTCGGTGGGAGACGAGGCGGTTTTGTCCGACTTGCCGTGGACGAAACCGCGCTTCGCGCCGCCGCCGGCGACGAGGCCGGTGTAGCAGTAGGGCCAGTGGTCC
>JBBDNT010000231.1:8517-11752 GCA_040877445.1 Planctomycetaceae bacterium | reverse complement strand
GGAGGTGCTCACGCCGCGCTTCGGGCTGCGGCCGAACTCGCCGACCACGACGACCAGCGTCGATTCCAACATGCCGCGGTCGTCGAGGTCTTCGAGCAGCGTAGAGACGCCGGCGTCGAGCAGCGGGGACGCCTGGTTCTTGATTCGCTCGTGGTGCTTGAGGTGCGTGTCCCACGAGTGATTGTCGGAATTGGCGACCTTCGGCCAGTTGACCTCGACCACGCGGGTGCCCGCTTCGATCAGCCGCCGCGCCAACAGGCAGCTTTGGCCGAAGGTGTTGTTGCCGTACTTCTCGCGGAGCTCCGGCTTTTCGGCTTCGAGATCGAACGCTTCGCGGGCCTTGCCGGACAGGACGAGGCCGAGCGCCTTGTCGTAGTATTCGTCGAGGGCGTAGTGCTTCGTGGCTTCGTCGAGCGTTTTCATGCCGGCGTTGATGCGGTCGCGCAATCGGGCGCGGCGTTCGAGCCGTTCCAGGGAAATCTCCTGCCGCAACGTGAGGTCGTCGACTCGAATGCGGTCCATCTTCCGCATGTTCATGTCGTCGCCCGGTGGATAGAGGTAGTAGGGATCGTAGGCCCGGCCGAGGAAGCCGGCGGTTCCCCCCTTGCCGATCACGCTGCTTTCCTGCAAAGGGCGGGGCATCATCACGTAGGGGAGCATCGGGACTTCCGGCGGCCGCCGCTGGATGATGTTGCAGCCGAAGTTCGGGAAGTCCTTCGGACTGGGCGGCTCGAGCTGTCCCGACGGACTGACCTTGTCCGCCGTGTAGCCGGTGAGCATCTGGTAGATGGCGGCGGTGTGATTGAACAAGCCGACCGGCGTGTAGCTCAGCGAGCGGATGAGCGTCGCCTTGTCGAGCACCTTCGCGATGCGGGGAAGCAGTTCCGTCACCTGCACGCCGGGAATGGCCGAGTCGATCGGCTGGAACTCGCTTTGGACGTTGTCCGGACAGCCGGTCTTGGGATCCCACAGGTCGAGATGGCTCGGCCCTCCCTGGAGATAAATCATGATGACATGCTCGGCATGGCCGAAGCCTGGGCCACCATACTTCGCGCCCTCGGCCGATTCCGCGGCGACGGCTCGCCGCATGCGGAGCAGCCCGGCGAGACTCAGGCCGCAGACCGCCGAGCCTCCCACCCGCAGCAGTTCTCGACGGGTGAATCCGTCGCAGGTGTCCTTGCCGCCGCGGCCGGGGATGACGAGCATCGGTAGGCTCCCGAATTCGAGGTGGGCTGCTGTTCGGCGCTCCCGACGCGTCCGCGCGTTCGGCGCCGTCGTATCGGCGGAACCACGTTCCCACGATAAGGCCGAAATGCATCGACTGTCAACGATGCATCGGCTCGGGCCGTGCGAATCAACAAGAAAACCCCCGCTTTCGCGAGGGTTTTCGAGTCGAATTCGATTGGCGGAGCCATCGCTCCGCCGTTCCGCGACCGGGAAACGGCGACCGCGGAATTCGCGAGAATTCCGATCGCTCGCCGCTCCGGATCGGGGGAAGGCGTTCGTACTAGGGCGTGGGGGCCGGGGCGTCTCCCTCGGTGCCGCCGCCGGCGGGCGCCGGGTTGTTGCCGTTCGGCGTGCCGGGCGTGTCGTTCGCCTTCGTGTCCGGGGTCGTCGGCGGGGTCGTGGCGGGCTTGGTGGTCGGGGTGGTGGTGGGCTTGTCTTCGCCGCAGCCGATGGCGAACACGCTCAGGCAGACGGTCATCAGCAGGGCAGTCAGCTTCTTCATCGCGGAGATCCTTGCATCAGGGGTGACTTCGGTCCGCCGAACCCGGCTCCACCCGTGGAAGCGGTCGCGGACACGACACGAAATACGGGCACCATCAGGATGCGCCCGGCGTTCGGGTTATTCCCGCCCGGGGGAAAAAAGTGAAAGAATCCGAATTTGCAGCCACATTGCCGGAAATCACGGTTGGAATTCGGGCGACGAGTCCGAGAGCTTTCGGGTAACCCGGATGCGGGAAATCCGCACGTCCGGTTCGAAGAGGCGGGAGGCGGCTCACGCCCCTCCCCTACTCGACCGTTCTCCGCGGTTCGATTCTTTCACCAGCGCGGATGCTTTCACCAGCGCAGGAGTCGAACCGCGGAGAACGCCGAGGCCGCCGAGAGTTCGATTCGGTGGCGAAGTCCGATCTTGATTGCGGCTTCGCCGCGCGGTCCCTGACTTCCCTTCACCGGCTCAATCGGCCGGGCGGGACTGCTTCAGCAGCCAGTCGTAGAGTTCGTCGGCGGCATACGTCCGCGTCCACGAATCGTGGCCGACGCCTTCGTACTCCGTGTACTCGACCCGGCCGCCCGCCTTCTTCAGCGCCTCGACCATTTCGCGCGAGCGGGTCACGGGAACCGCGCGGTCCTGGTCGCCGTGATACACGCGGAAGGGAACGCCCTTGAACTTCTCGGCGTCGCCGGCGTTTCCTCCGCCGCAAATCGGCACGGCCGCGGCGAAGCGTTCGGGAGCGGCGGCGACCAGCGACCACGTGCCGTAGCCTCCCATGCTCAGGCCAGTCACGCATACGCGATTCTTGTCGATGGAGAATTGCGACTCCACCTTGTCGAGCAGCGCGAGCAGCGTCGCCGCTTTCCACCGCTGCCCCGGAGGGCATTGCGGCGACACGAGGATGAACGGGAACTCCGGTTTCGACTCGACGATCTTCGGCGGGCCGTGGACCTTCACCAGTTCGAAGTTCCCCTCGCCGCGCTCGCCGGCCCCGTGCAGGAAGAGCATCAGCGGCCACTTGCGTTCCTTGTCGGAGACGCCGTAGTCCTTCGGCAGAAACAGCAGGTAATGGACGGTCTTCCCGTCGTACTCGAATTCCTGCGGCACTTGCTTTCCGGGAGTCGGCGTCGCATCGTCGCCGCGCGCCATGACCATCGAAAACCCGGTGACGGCGAACATGAAGCCGAGGAGGGCGAGGAGTTTCATGAGATTTCCTGATGCGCCGCGGAGTGAGACGTCCATGAGCCGCGGGGTTTATCCCCGCGGTGGGAACCGGGTATCTTCGATGAGTCGGAGAACGATCCGTCACCGCCGGCATGCCGAGCACCGACGGCTTGATACACCGACTCACGGGCCATGTCGGCATCGCCACGATTATCTCGCCGCGGTTGCTCCGTTTCAACGCCCAGTCCCCCCCCGGCCGGAATCGCACCGGTCCGCATGGGTAGACTGAACGGCGCCATGACCGAACCTTTCCGCGGAACGTTCCGCTACGACCTCTCCCATTTCCGCGACGTT
>JBBDNT010000231.1:1331-8507 GCA_040877445.1 Planctomycetaceae bacterium | reverse complement strand
CACGGTCTCCTGACCGTGCCGGAACGACTGACTGCCAGGTCTCCGTCCGGCCCCGCGATTGCGATGCGGTGCGCTCTTGGCGCGGAGACCTTCGGTCGGCGGTCGTCGATCAAAAGGGAAGGAACAACACCTGATTCCTGATTTCTTCCGGCGGGCAGCAAAGCGCGACGAGCAGGATGTCGTCGATCACGCGGCCGCTCCCCATGTTTTCGAGCAGCGCGAGGACGCCGGGCATCGCATCGCCGGACTGCACCCTGGCCCAAGCGAAGCCGACCATCGTGTTCAAGTCGCCGGTTACCAGAACCCGCTCGTGGCGGGCCGCCCATGCGAGAATCAGTGGGTCCGGCGTCCGATCGAGACCGACGTCCACGGCCCGGACGATGTCCACCGCCGGCGCGCGTCGCCGCAGCCCTCGAATCAGATCGTCGTGAACGTCTTCGTCACTCACCAGGCGAAGCATGGGCTAGTTCCATCTGCGCCTTCCGGGCCAGAAGTCGGGAGCGCAATTCGACCCGGCTCGGCTGCTTCGCCTCGAGTTCCTGCCGCAACTTCCCGGCTTCGCGGCGGCGGGTGTCGAGATATTCGTCGATCTCTTCCCGGTGCCGAAGGTAGTACGCGATCACGCCGTATACTTCCGCCAGGTCGAGCGTCGGATAGCCATGGGCAATGGATTCAGGTTCTGCGCCGTTGTGGAACTCGCGGATCACGATATCGAGGAGCACCTGCGAGTCCCCGACGCGGACGACGCCGTATTCGTCGACGCGCAGAGGGTTGGGGTCGGTCTGGATCGACAACGCCATCGCTTCACCTTCTCGTGGCCGCCTTCGCGGATAGCCTGCACATTCTACCATACGCCAGTGCGACGCGGAAGGCGAGCGGGCCGATTCCCCGCCCCTGGCGTTCCACTACGCCACGCCGATAGACTGGACGTAGCCGAAATTTTCCAGAAGTGCGACAGTCACCGCGGAATACATGTGATTTCCGCTGAGGAGAACGAGCACGTGGCCGACCGATCCGTGGCAGCGCCGGGCTCCAGTTCGTCCATTCCGGACCTGCTCGATCGCGCCCGCGCCGGCGACGAGGCGGCCCGCGAGCGGCTGTTCACGGCGTGCCGGTCTTACGTGCAACTCGTGGCCCGCGCGCAGGTCGAAAGCTGGCTGCGGGCGAAGGTCGACGCCAGCGACCTCGTCCAGCAGACGTTGATGGACGCTCACCGCGGGTTCGACGGATTTCGCGGCGGGACCGAAGCCGAGTGGCTCGCCTGGCTGCGCCGCATCATGCAGCACAACGCGGTCGACTTCGTCCGCCATTATCGCTGCACCGACAAGCGGCAGGCGGGCCGCGAGGTTCCCATCGGCCGCACGAATCCCGACGATTCCTTCGTCCGCGGCATCGAGCCGAGCGATCCGGGGGAAAGCCCCAGCGAAGCGTTCCTGCGCCACGAGCGCGAGTTGGAAGTGGCAGAGGCGATCACGCACCTGTCCCCCGATCATCAGGAAGTCATCCTGCTGCGGAATCTGCAGCGCCTGCCGTTCGACGAGATCGCGGAGCGCATGAACCGCTCGCGCCCCGCGGTGCAGATGCTGTGGATGCGGGCGCTGCAGAAGCTGGAAGAGAAGTTGAAACGAGGCACTGCTTCGGATTGAACCGATTCCGATGGCCGCCGCGATGAACGACGCCGACCGCTACTACCGCAACTCCGGGGGCGTGCCTTTCATCGGCACGCTGATGACGTTCGCGACCGGACTTGTGGGAGCGGTCGTGTTCGGGCTGATCTACACCCTGGTCTGCTGGTACAATCCGGTCGTGTTCTTCACCATCTTCGCGACTGGCTGCCTGGGAGTCGGGACGGGCTGGGCAGTGCGCGTCGGCGCCGAGTGGGGACACGTTCGCAACCGGCTCTTCGCCACGATCGTCGGCGCCTTCTGCGGCGCGGCGACCGTTTACTTTTCGTGGGTCGGCTACGTCGTCGCTTCGACCAACTTCGGTCGATTCACGCTCGATCCGGAGATTCTGTGGGGCTTCGTCCAGCAACTGGCGATGAACCCGATCTGGTCGATCGGCGACTACACGCCGGTCGGCGACGAGTTGCGAACGCTGTGGACGATCGAGGCAGGAGTGATCATCCTCATCTCGCTGGCGGCCGCGGGAACGGTGGGAAGGCCCTATTGCGAGCCGTGCGGCGCCTGGACGGTCGTCCGAAAGAACGCCGCCGCGGCCGCCAGCGCCGATCCCGCTCCGTTGCGGTGCGCTCTGGAAGAGGGGAAATATGAATTTCTCGAGTCGCTTCGCTGGCGAGCGATCGATCCTGACGATCGGCTGCTGCTCACGCTGCACACCTGCCCGCGGTGCCGCGACTCGAATTACCTGACCATCGACCGCCATCGGATGAAAGTCGGTCACGCCCGTCCTCCGCTACCTGCGGGTGCCGGCGGAGGTCGTCGATCGAATGCGTGAAGCTCCCCACGCGCAATCTCAGCCCGAGGCGGATCCTTCGATCATTCGCTGAGACTCCCAACGCGGAGGCGAACCATGTCGACAACCGGATTGGTATCGAAACTCGTTCATGAGGCAGTGAAGCCTTTCGCCTGGATCGCTGCTTCCCTGCTGCTCGCCGGGTGCAGCTACGAGGGAATCGAGACGAAGCCGCGGCAGGCCGCCGGCGAGCGAAACGAGCCGGCCGATCCCGCGCCCGCCGCCGTCTCGCCTCCGCCCGCCGCGGCCAAAGGCGAGCGCGTCGCGGTCGATGAACCACCCGCGGCGCCGGTCGATGCGACGCACCACAACGACGATCGCGTTCACGCCGCGGAGTCCGCCGCGACGGTGCCGCAGCCGCGGAATGCGTCGTCGCCCACCGCGACTGCCCCGGCATTCGCGATCGAACTGAAGCGAGGGGTGGCGCTCGCGCAGACGCTTCCCAACGGAACGGCCATGGGGTTCAGCATCGACTACCGCTTCTTGCGGGACGGGCCGCGATCGAACTGGCGATACCTGCTGCGGTACCAGGCGGGGGACGGCCGCCGGTTCGACCAGCCGGTGGCCCTCGATCGGCAGGGGACGCTGCAACAGTTCGTCGGCTGGCGACCGGAGGACGGGCCGTTCCACGCGCGGATTGTCGGCCAAGCTCCCGACGGCGCCTTCCACCCGCTCTCGGCGCCGATCGAACTGCGCGAGTGACGCTCGCCGTTCATCGTTCGTAGTGACCGGCTTCAGCCGGTCTCGCCCCGGCCGCATCGCCGTCTCGTCGCTCAGGCCGTTTCGCCGGTGGTTCGGTCTCCCAGGTCGCCAGGTGCGTGGGCGATCCGCCGCGTGCGGATCTTCATGTTGAGGAACTCGATGATCAGCGAGAACGACATCGCGAAGTAGATGTATCCCTTGTTGATGTGCGTGCCGATCCCCTCCGCCACCAGCATCACGCCGATCAGGATCAGGAACGAGAGCGCGAGAATCTTGACCGTGGGGTGCTTCTCGACGAACCGGCTGATCGCCCCGGCGAAAATCATCATCACCGCGACGGCGATCACGATAGCGGTGATCATCACCCACAGATCCTTCGCCATGCCCACCGCGGTGATGACGGAATCGAGCGAGAAGACGAGATCGAGGACGACGACCTGCGCGATCACGCTCCCCAGGCTCGCGGCCTCCTTCGCCTGCTTGTGGTCCGCCCCTTCGATCTTGATGTGGATCTCGTGGACGCTCTTGGCGATCAGAAACAGCCCGCCGCCGAGCAGGATCAGATCCTTGATCGAGACCTCGTTGACCTCCTCGTGCAGGTCGACGAACGACAGTAGCCGCGTCAGGCCCAGCCCCTCGAGCGTGAACAGCGGATCGTCGAGCTTCATGATCCAGGAGATGGCGAGCAGCAGCAGAATCCGCATCACCATCGCCAGCCCCAACCCCAGCCGGCGGGCCTGCGCCTGCTGATGCGCGGGTAACCTTCCCGAAAGGACGGCGATGAAGACGACGTTGTCGATGCCCAGGACGATCTCCATCGTCGTCAGGGCGACCAGGGCGATGAGAGCTTCGGTCATGGGGAGCCGAAAGTTGGGGGCGTGTTGATTCGACGCAAAGCCGCAAAGAAGCGCCAAGAAGATACAGTCTTCGGCGAACGATCGACAGTGATGCGGTCGAAAGATCGAGGCGCGATGGGTGGCTGAGGCGCTGACAGGGCTTGCAGTCGAAAGGGGCAACCATGCGCGGCGCGGGTGGATGAATGATCGAAGCGATCGCCCCAGTCAATCGCAGGACGACGTGTCCTGCTGAGATCCGGGCAATAGCCTTGACCATCGACCGAGCTGTCCCCGGGCGATCGGAGGCGATCGTCCATCGACTTCGGTGAGCGCCTCAGCCGCCCGGCCGGCGGTTCGGCCGGGGAATGAGCATCCCCGAGGGGGGGCATCATCAGCCGGCGGCGTCGACGCTCGATGCCCCTTTGTAGCGGCGATCGATCAGGTGGGATCCGACCATGAGAATCGCGAACCACGCGATGCAGCCGATGCCCACCCACATGAGTGCTGGCGTCGAAACCGGTTCGGGAATCAGCACGATCGCGGCCAATCCCACCAATAGGCAAAAAAACTGCCAGAGAAGCAACTGGGCCCTCCCGTTCGCGAAAGTGACGGGAGTCACGTGAAAACCGGCGCGCGGCGTTTGCAGCGCGATGAACAGCCAGAGGCCGATCATGAACCCGGGAGCCAGGAGCACCTTGCTCTCCGCCCCGAGCCGCCAGTTGATCCACGCGGCGATCGCGGCGCCGATGGTACCGGGAACGAAGTAGGATGCCCAACGACGGCGTGTGATGTGGACTTTCACTGTGCCACTCCGCGTTTTCAGCCACAGCGGCGAACGGCCGTCACCGGCAAGCGAGCGTCGGTGATTCGCCGGTCACGTCTTCGCGGCTGCCGACCTCGGCTGCGCGCAAGCGTTGCGGCGGCCTTTTCGGCAGCGCGACGTAGCGGCGATTCGATTCTCGTTCCTGTCGCCGCAGATCCACGACGATCGCGTCGAGATCGTTGTCGAACCTCGCCGCCAATTGGTGTCGAATGGCGCGGATATCTTCAGTCGGCGAGGTCGGCATCAGCGTCTCCTTCAGCAAGTTCTTCCGGCGTGCAGATCACGGGCGGCTCGAAGCCGGCGTCGCGGCAGACGGATTCGATTCTCCCCCGCAGCGCCGCATTGGCGATGTGCCTGAAGTTCCACGTCACCAGGTATTGTATGCACCGCCGACACGGCGATATGCAAAGCGTCCCGCGGCTCGGACGCGGGGACGGCACCATGCGTGTGTAGGTCATGAGCCAGGTCGCGCACCTCGTCGGTGATGCTCAAAGAATCGAGCGACTCGATCTCGTCCATCCGCTCTCGGGCGGCCGACGGATCACCGGCGGCGCATTCCTCGATCATAAGCTGCGAAATCAGCAAGCGGAATCGCGACTGTGCCGTCGCCCACCATCTTCGAGTGACCGCTTGACGTGCGGCGATGAGCGGGTCGGGATGATCGCGCCCGGCGAGGTTCCCGACGACAGTCGTCTCGACGTAGACCGTATCCATCATGACGCTCTTCAGACGCAATGCCGTGCCGGGATTTGGCTCACGCACCAGCTAAACGCCAACGCCCACCCGCCTATACACGGACCCCTTCCGCATCGCCGCCCAATTCATCCCGCAATCGCTCGCGGATCGGGGAAATCACGTCCCGCAGGAACGCGTCCACCTGCTGCGGGGCGCGGCCGATGAAGCGGTGCGGGTCGAGCGTCGTGGTGAGGTCGATCGACGCGAACAGCGGATCTCCCTGCAACCGCTCGATGAGGTCGTTCGGCCGGCCGTGTTCCTTCACTTGCCGGCCCGCTTCCTGGCTGTGGCGGCGGATCGCTTCGTGCAGTTCCTGGCGATCGCCGCCGGCCCGCACCCCGGCCATGATGACCTCCTCGGTCGCAAGGAACGGCAGTTCTTCGCGCAGGTTCTTCGCGATCACCCGCGGATACGTCACCAGCCCCTCGACCACGTTGCGGTACAAAATCAGCACGGCGTCGATCGCGAGGAACGCCTGCGGCAGCGACAACCGGCGGTTCGCGCTGTCGTCGAGCGTGCGTTCCATCCATTGCGTGGACGCGGTCTCGACGGCGTTCGCGGCCAGGCTCGACGCGAAGCGGGCCAGCGCGCACATTCGCTCGGCCCGCATCGGGTTCCGCTTGTAGGCCATCGCCGACGAGCCGATCTGTTGCGTCTCGAACGGCTCTTCCAGTTCCTTGCGATGCTGCAAGATTCGCAGGTCGGTCCCCATCTTGTGAGCCGACTGGGCGACGCCGGAGAGCGCCGCCAGCACGTGCGCGTCGACTTTCCGCGAATACGTCTGCCCGGTGACGGCATACGCTTCGGGGAAATCCATCTTCGCGCAGACGCGGCGGTCGAGGTCATCGACCTTCGCATGATCGCCGTCGAACAGCGCGAGAAAACTCGCCTGCGTGCCGGTGGTTCCCTTCACGCCGCGGAAGCGGAGCGTCGCCAAGCGATGCTCGATTTCTTCGAGGTCCAACACCAAATCGTAACACCACAGCGTCGCCCGCTTGCCGACCGTCGTTGGCTGTGCCGCTTGCAGGTGCGTGAACGCCAGGCAGGCGAGGTCGCGGTGCGTGTCGGCGAAGCGGGCGAGCGAGTCGATCACGCCTGCGAGCCGCTTCCGCACGAGTCGTAGGCTATCGCGGATGAGCAGCAGGTCGGTGTTGTCGGTGACGTAGCAACTCGTCGCGCCGAGATGGATGATCCCCCGCGCGCCGGGGCAGCGGTCGCCGTAGGCGTGAACGTGGGCCATCACGTCGTGCCGCTTCTCGCGCTCGTACTTCGCGGCGAGATCGAAGTCGATGTCGTCGACGGCGGCGCGGAGTTCGTCGACCTGCGCCTGCGAGATGGGCAGCCCGAGTTCGCGCTCCGCCTCGGCCAGCGCGACCCACAGCCGCCGCCAAGTGGAATGCTTCCGCCGCTCGGACCAGAGGGCGGCCATCTCGCCGGAGGCATAGCGGGAGATGAGCGGGTTGTCGTAGATGTCGTGCCGGTCGTGGGTCACGAAGCGGATTCTTTCGGTTTGCTCAGGCGATCGAGTTCGTCGCGCAGGCGGCGAACTTCGCGGATCAGCGGGTCGAGCATCAGGTAGCGCATCGTGGCGATCGCGGCGCCGAC
>JBBDNT010000231.1:0-1321 GCA_040877445.1 Planctomycetaceae bacterium | reverse complement strand
CAGGAGCATCGCGACCGGCAGCTCGGGCGACACCGCGATCGCCCCCGTCCAGTTTCCCTTGAACGAGACGGCCATCGCGGAGATCACGATCACGAGTGCGCTGACGTTCGCGACGACGGCTACCGACCGCGCCGTCGGATTCGCGGCGTACTTCGTCAACCGATCGCGATCCTGCTCGGGCTGCGTCATCGTTCGGCTCCGGTAGTTTTCGGGCGGATGAAGGGACCGTGGGCGCAATCCGCAACCGGCGATGGGCGGCCGATTTCACGTGGCGGACAACGGTGTCTCCGCGGCGGCCATTATACGCTCGGCCGGTTTCCCCTGCACGGTTCAACGAACCATGCGATCGTAAATCGCTTTCTCAACCGCTTCGCGCATGCCGGGACGATGCCCCACCAACAGCACGAGAAGCCGATCGAACTCGTCGTCCCACTCGATGGCGGCCAGATCCGGGATCAACACCCCATCCTTGCCCCAGCAGTCCACCCCGCCGATGCCGACCGAAGCCAAGCCCAACTCCGCGACCGCCAGCGATTTCTTCTCCCCTTCCGTGATGAAGATGTTGCTCGCGCCCTTGCGAATCTCGTCGATCCGGTTGCTCCAATACCCGAGCGGGTGCCGGTAGAGCGAGAACGTCGGGTACCGGCTTCGTGGGGCGGTCGGGTGCGTCTTTACCGGCGCGCGGGGATCGGGTAGACTTCGATTTCATGGCTCCTCTGCATCAGGGGTCGTTGTCGCCCCGTCCCGGTTCTCCGCCGGGCGGGGCAGTTTACTACCGTTTTACGGTAATCGGTAGTGGCTTAAGGAGAGGTGCCAGAGTGGCCGAATGGGCCGGTCTCGAAAACCGGTGTGCCCTCCGGGGTACCGAGGGTTCGAATCCCTCCCTCTCCGCTTGCCTGACTGCCCGTGAGCCATAACCTATTGGCTCATGGGCAGTTGCGTTTTCGTGAGCCGATTGCGAAACGCCCGATCGCCGTCGCTGCCGACCAGCCCCACGCCGGCGTCCTCCCCCACCGGCAGAATCATCCGGCAGCCGCACGCCTTCGCCGCAATTCCCGCACCTCCGCGAAGGCGAACAGCGAGAACGCGGGCGTCGCCAGGTCGAGAGCCGCCCCCTCGGCCAGCCCCTTCCGCAGCTCGTCGATAACCCGATCGCTGCCGGCGGTCGGAATAAGTCGCATGTCGCAGTCCACGCGGGAATGGGGCGTGGATGCCAGTTTAGCAGAGGGACGGGGCGGGAGAAACGGCCCGGATCGGCAGCGACGCCTCCGCCGGCCGCCCGCGGTACAAGTGGCCGGAAGGTTTCCCGAAGAGCCGCGTC
>JBBDNT010000230.1:0-15829 GCA_040877445.1 Planctomycetaceae bacterium | reverse complement strand
GCGGCGCGCTGGGGGTGACCGTCGTGCGCGGGGCGGAAGGCGACGAGCAGGGGGTCAAGGAGGCGACCGCGCAGTTCTACACCGCATTGAACTCGCTGTTCACCGGCGACGCCGCACCCATGAAGCAGGTCTGGTCGCACGCCGACGACGTGACCTACATGGGGCCCGGCGGGGGAATGCAGGTCGGCTGGGAGCAGGTGTCGGCGACCTGGGACAAGCAGGCCGCGCTCAAGCTGGGAGGGAAGATCGAGTCCGAGCAGCTGCGATACTTCCTCGGCGGCGAAATCGCGGTCGTCCAGAACGTCGAGAAGGGCGAAAACGAGGTCAATGGAAAGGTCGAAAAGGTTTCGATCCGCGCGACCAACGTGTTTCGCAAGGAAGGCGGGAAGTGGAAGATGGTTTCGCACCACACCGATCTGCTGCCGTTTCTGCAAAAGTGATCGCGGAGCGGCGCCTGGGCTGTGTGCGACAATTCAATTCCGGTAACACTTTACCGGAGTGACGTGGCGCGCGGGCGGTAGCGGAATTCGCAAGAATTCCGGCGATGTTCGCAGTTGCTGGCCCATGTCGGAATTCTTGCGAATTCCGCTACGACGCCGACTGCTACGCCATTCGGGTAAAGTGTTACCAATTCCGAAGGAGTTCCCGATGACCAACGTCAGGCGCTGCGCGGTGATCCGCCGCGCGATTGCGATTCCCATGTACCTGGCGGTCGGCTTCGCCTGCGCGTTCGTGCCGGTGGACGCGGCCGCGCAGGGGTGCAGGAACCTCAACTACGACGAAGCCAAGGTCGGCAGCTATACGGTTCCCGATCCGTTGATGAGCAAAGACGGTACGCGAATCGCCGACGTCGAGGCGTGGAAGGCCACGCGTCGTGACGAGATCATGCGGGATTTCCGCGACTTGATGTATGGCCACACGCCCGAATTGCCGGTCAAGCTGCAGGCGCACGTCGTGGGGGTCCGCAAGGACGCGCTGGGCGGAATGGCCACGCGCACGATCGTCAGACTGCAGCTCTTCGACGATCCGACGGCGCCGCAGATCCATTTGATGTACTACGTTCCGAACGACACAACGAAGCCCGTGCCGATGTTTCTCGGATTGAACTTCTCCGGCAACGCGAGCATCGAGGACGATCCGGCCATTCCGCTGCCTTCCGGCTGGATGCGGCCGCAGAAGGACGGGGTGGCGAACAACCGGGCCACCGAGGCGCTCCGCGGAACCGATGCGGCGAGTTGGCCGATCAAGCTGGCCATCGAACGCGGATACGGCGTGGCCACGTTCTACTACGGCGACGTCGAACCGGATCACCTCGAAGGCTGGCGGGACGGCATCCGCGGCTATGCGTTGAAGCTCGCCGGGCGGACCGAGCGCGGACCGCACGAGTGGGGCGCGCTCGGGGCCTGGGGCTGGGGGCTGAGCCGGGCGATGGACCATCTGGAGACCGTCCCCGCCGTCGATGCCAAGCGGGTCGTGGTCTTCGGGCACTCTCGATTGGGGAAGACCGCGCTCTGGGCTGGCGCTCAAGACGAGCGGTTCGCCATCGTCGTCTCGAACAACAGCGGCGAAGGGGGGGCCGCGCTCGCGCGGCGCAACTTCGGCGAGAACATCGACTGCTCGATCGCCCACGCCTCGTGGCGGTATTGCGATCGCTTTCGCGACTACGCCAATCGCGCGGACGAATTGCCGTTCGACCAGCACATGCTGCTGGGGCTGATCGCGCCGCGTCCGATCTACGTCGCCAGCGCGACGAACGACGGGGGCGCCGATCCCAAAGGCGAATTCGTGACCGCCATGCACGCGGAACCGGTCTATCGCCTGTTCGGACTGCGCGGCGTCGACACGACGACGTGGCCGCCGCCGGACGAACCGATCGGGCAATCGATCGGCTACCACCTCCGGACCGGCAACCACAACATCACGGCTTACGATTGGAAGGAGTATCTGAAGTTCGCCGATCGTCATTTCAGCGAACCGTAGACTCACAGCGTGTCGGATATTCGACGCTTACGGCGCATAGCGGAAGGCGCGCAGCGGAGGCGTGCTGTTGGACGCCGAGATATAGAAGCAGAGATCGGTCACCGGATCATATTGCAGCCCTTGCGCCACGTAGCTGTCCTGCGGCGCGCCCGGCAGATCGACCCTGGCGAACGTGTTCTTCAGGGGGTCGATCGCCCAGACCGCGACGTTCGTCGTGCGGGGCGCGGTGCCGGCGATCAGCAGGAAGACGTCGTGCTTCGGAACGTAGACCACCTCCCGCGACGAGAGCGGCAGATTGCCGTCCCCCACGACACTGATTTCGAGTTCGACCCACTTGGGTTGCGCCGCACCGAGATCCAGCGCGAAGAGTCGTTGCGGTTCGTCCTTGGCGCCGCCGTAATACATCACCCGGTTCCGCTGCGGATCGAAGAAATGGCAGAATCCGTGGTCTTCCCAGGCGCGGGGGAGCGCGCCGAGATGGGTGAGCGACTTCACCCCTTCGGCGGTCGCCAACTTGAGGGCGCCGTCCTTCGTGCCGTAGCGGGTGAAATTGTCGAGATGAATCAGGCCGTCTCGGCCTCCGGAAATGTTCGCGGCGATGACCCCCGGCACGTTCGCCGCCATCGATGCAGCGAGTTCGCGTGCCCAGCGTCCGGTGTCGGGATCGTAATCGAGCACCCCGCTGACGCCTGCGAATCGGCCGGATTGGCCGATCGTGCGATTCAGGCGCTTCGTGAGCGGGTTGTAGAACAGGCTGTACTTGTAGGTGTGGACCGCCCACGGAGCCATGCTGAACGAGCGGCCCCAGCCGAAGTAGGTCCCCATCGGCCAGGGAGGCAAGTCCCGTCGGTCCGAGCGGAACCAACGGCCGGTGGGGATGTCGTAATGGTCGGTGTCCGCCCCATGATAGCTGCCGTGCCCGCCGTCGCGATAATAGAGCTGCCGCCGATCCGGATCGAACACGATCGAACTCCAGGTGCGGCCCGAGTTGGGACGGCCGGCGCCGTGCGTGGGAACCGTGAGCCAGGTGTTGGCCGGAGCTTTCGCGACCCAGTCGCTCATTCCTTCCCGCCACTGTCGCAGTTCCGCGACCGTCGCCGCATCCCGCAACGAGTATTCGCCGTCCGATGCGACCCAGCGAACCTCGGCAAGCTCGTCGTTCGGTTCGATCGGTTCGGCCGCGGAGGGATCGAGGCGCATCGCCCACGCCTTGTTCAAGTCGAGGTTGAACGCCACGAGGCATCCCGCGGATTGATCGCACTCCAGCCAGAACGCCTCTTTCGGAGCGGGCGCGGGCAACCGCTTCCACTGGTTCGCGGCCGCGTCGTACAGCCAGCGGAAGTTCACGACGACGCCGGCGCCGTCGCAGTATGCCGCCGCGCGGGAAGACGCGGGACCGGGGCGCCCCTTGGGATTTCGCCGTTCCCACCATCGCCCCTCGCAGTGATAGACCCATGTGTCCCCATACGCGCACCGTTGGCCGTCGCCGCCGAAACAGACGATGACCTTGTTCCGCGGATCGTATACGAGACGGGCGCTCATCCGCGGTTCGGGACTGACGGCGAGTTCGGCGACCGCCCGCTCGACCGCATCGAGCGCCGGGATCATGTTCTTGCGGTAAACGACTTCCAATTCGTCGGGGTCGCCCGCTTTCAACTTGCCATCGAGACCGGCCAGTTCGCCGCGCGCTTCGACCAGGAACATCGCCGCGGCGGCGAGTGCGTGCTTGTGATAGGGGAGGGCGGCCCGGTTGGCGCCGGCTTGCGCCCGCGCGGCCAGCATTTCCATCTCGGCCGTCAGCGCCGCGCTCTCGTCGGCGAGCGATTCGCCGCGGGCGCGGTCGTCGAGCAACGTCTCGCGGCCCGTCGCGCGGAACTCCAGGTTCTTCCACGCCAACCAGCGCAGTGAGACGAGCCGGTCCCGGAGCTTCTCGAGCGGCAAGCGGATCGCGTCGACTTCCTCGGGCGTTTCGAGCCGCCGCCACTGTTTCTCGCCGCCATCGTAGAGCCAGGTTCCTTCGGTCCCGCCATACACGCTGAACCCGCCAGTCGCGAGTACGACTTCGCGATTGACGGGGTCGTAACAGAGCGCGGCGGCCGTCACGACGGGGGGCGACGGATCGGGCTTCACGCCGACCACTGTCCCGCTTTTCAGGTCGAACTCGACCGTGCGGCCGCGGCCGTCGAGGCCGGTCGAAGTGATTCCCACGAGCACGTCGCGATGGGAATCGTGACAGAGCTGCATGCCGTGCAGGTTCTCTTGCACCGGTCCGCCGTAAGTGTCCTTGAACAGGATTTCGATGGTCCCTGCCGCGCCTTCGGTCCAGGATCCGGTGGCCGAGTCGAGCGTGCGGATCCGGGCCGTGCCCCGCTTCTCGTGCAGGTCCAGCGTTGCGATCCCGCGCTCTCCCGCCGCGGCGAAGCCGTAGGTCAGCATGGGGCCGTAGTAGGTTTTTCCTTTCCAGCCGCTCACCGGACGCTCGACCCACTGGTTGGCTGGAAGCCGGCGGACCCACTCCGCCGGCTCGGCCGCGGACAGCGCTTCCGATCCGCCCGCGATCCGAACGATCGCACACACGACGAGCACTTCCAACCAGTTCACCCGCGATTTCGAGCGAGTTCGCATTTCGGATTTCTCCAATGACGGTGTCGTACGCGTGGCCGAATGCCGGCTTTCTCAGAAACTGGGAGGCGTGTTGACGGAGACGGCTTCCGCCGCGCCGCGGCCGATGTTCCGCACGCGGTGCGGACGCCGGCTGTCGAAGTAGTAGGCGTCGCCCGCCTTGAGCACATGCACTTCGTCGTCCACGGTCAGTTCGAGCGTGCCTTTCAGCACGATTCCCGCCTCCTCGGCGTCGTGCGAGTACATCTCGGTGCCGGTGTCGGCTCCGACGGCGTATTTCTCGTGAAGCAACTGCAATCCGCGTCCGGCGCGTCCCGCGGCGACTTCCCGAAGCGAGAGCCCGTTCCCCTTGCCGCTCACTTCGAGCAACTCATCGCGTCGATAGACGATCTTCTGCCTGGGCGGCCGGTCTTGCTGAAAGAACTCTCCGAGACTGCTTCCCAGCCCGGCGAGGATCGTTTTCAACCGGGCCACGCTGATGGAGTTCTTCCCGTTTTCGATCTTCGACAGATGGCTCAGGGCCATGTCGGTCTTGCGCGCCAGTCCGCGGAGGGAGAGCTTTCTTCGCTCGCGAAGCGCCTTGAGCCGCAGGCCGAGTTCCCGGTTCGTCATTGCCGCCGCCCATCAAGAAACAGTGTTTCCCATATAGGTACACCCGCCGCGGCGGCCAGTCAAGCGTCGCGGGAACGAACGCCCCGGGACTGGCCCGGAAGATGAACTGGCGAAGCCGGCGGCGCCTCGCCCGGCTCCCCCATGTCGGCTGACGGGAACGACTTCCCGCTTGCTTCCCCTCGCGTTCCGGCTCACAATGGCCGCATGCTCGCTAAGCTGTTCACCTATTCGTTATTCGGGATCGACGCCAAGCCGGTCGAGGTGGAGGTCGACATCTCGCCCGGGGCGATGCCCAAGACGATTCTGGTCGGTCTCGCCGAGGCCGCCGCCAAGGAAAGCACGCACCGCGTCGAACGCGCGCTGGTCAACAGCGGGTACGTGCGGCCGGTCGATCGGATCGTGATCAACATGTCGCCGGCCGATCTTCCCAAGGACGCCGGCTCGTTCGATCTGCCGATCGCGCTCGGGCTGCTCACCGCGAGCGGGCAGTTGCACTCCGACCGGTACGCGGAATACGCCGCGGTCGGCGAACTCGCGCTCGAAGGCTCGTTGCGGCCGGTGAAGGGCGCGCTCTCGATGGCGCTGTCCGCCCGCGATCAGGGGAAGCGCGGGCTGCTCGTTCCCGTTCCCAACGCGAACGAAGCCGCGGTGGTCGAAGGGATCGAAGTCATTCCGGTCGGCTCGCTGGCCGAGGCGGTCGGCTTCTACTCCGGGCAGTTGGAGATTCCCCCGGCGCCGTTCCGCTGGGAGCAGGCAGTCGCCGAGTACGGGCGGTACGACGTCGACTACGCCGACGTGAAGGGACAGGAATCGGCCAAGCGGGCGGTGACGGTCGCCGCCGCGGGGGCGCATCACCTGCTGATGATCGGCTCGCCCGGCACCGGGAAGACGCTCATCGCGCAGCGGCTGGGAACGATTCTTCCCGAACTGGAACAGCAGGAAAGCCTTGAAACGACCCGCATCTACAGCGCCGTCGGGCGGTTGAAGGACGGCCAGTCACTGGTCCTTCAACGGCCGTTCCGCGCCCCGCATCACACGATCAGCGAGGCGGGGCTCGTCGGCGGCGGGAGCACGCCCACGCCGGGCGAGATTTCGCTTTCACATAACGGCGTTTTGTTCCTCGATGAACTGCCGGAGTTCAATCGCCGCACGCTGGAAGTGATGCGGCAGCCGCTCGAAGATCAGTCGGTGACGATTTCCCGCGCGCTCGGCAGCGTGACGTTTCCCGCCGACCTGATGATGGTCGCGGCGATGAACCCCTGCCCGTGCGGCTACCGCGGCGATCCGCGTCGGCAATGCCAGTGCACGCCGCCGCAGATCGACCGGTATCTGGCCCGCATCTCCGGCCCGCTGCTCGATCGGATCGACATTCATCTCGAAGTCCCCCCGGTGCCGTTCCGCGAACTGTCGGAACAGAAGCCGGGAACCTCGAGCGCGGAGATGCGCGAGCGCGTGCTTGCCGCGCGCGAACGGCAACGCGCCCGCTTCAAGAGCGACCGCCGGCGGGTGAACGGGCGGATGGCGCCGCGGCAAATCCGCACGCACTGCAAGCTCGACGCGGAGGCGGAGAACCTGTTGAAATCGGCGATGGAGGAAATGGGCCTCTCGGCCCGCGCGCACGACAAGATCCTGCGCGTGAGCCGCACGATCGCCGACCTCGACGCCAGCGACCGCATCCGCCAGGAACATCTCAGCGAAGCGATCAACTACCGCACGCTGGACCGACGGTATTGGGCGTGAGGGCGACGGAACCGAGGTGGCGTCGGCACGAATCGCGCCGACACGCTCCGAAGGAAGTTCGCTCGGCTGCTGATGCGGCTGACCAGTAATGGAACGTTTCCACTTGGCCAGGGAAGTTGCGGTCACTGGCATCGGGGACACCCTATCGACACCACTCGATTCCTGATATCCTTGACGATCCGGCATGGAATTTGGTGAACTGAGGGACGTCCCGAGGTCACGTTGCGGGGCGTGACCGCTTTCGGACGGTCGGTGATGCGGCAGCCTTCCCTTGAAGGAGGAATCTCCGAATATCGATCTTATGCCCATTTTCGCCGAATCGACGCTGAAAGATGGGCGATGACGAAAATCGCGGAGGGTTCGCAAACGACTTCCAGTCAAGGTAGCTCGACGCAATGTCACAAATCGTCCGGTCCAGCATCATTCTTCTGGCGGAAGAAGACGACGCCAACATCCTCGTCATTCCGAGCGATCGCGACAGCTTCATGGTAACGGTCAAAGAGGCTGTCAAGGCATGCCGAGCGCACGGACACCAACTGGAGTTCCGGAACCAGTTGGAGGATCTTCTCGAGGAGTTGCACGGATGGCTTCAGGAGCGGAAGGATAAGGTCCACGCATCCTATCTATCCATTCGCGACAATGGTTTGTTGTTCGTCGTCGCGCTGAAGGAGAGTCGATTCGATCAAGCGTTCGCCGACGAGTTGACCAACCTCGACCTCAGCATTGCGACGTCGGACCAGTACAGCCTGATCGACCTGGATGTGATGGCGGTATCCAAAGTCTCGCACGGGTCGCTTCAGGCGTTCTTGTCATCTGGCGAGGTGTACTCCTATGTCAAGTAAGGAGGCTCACCTGAGCGCCGCCGCGGAGAATCAACATGCCATCGACTATTTGAAGGAAAGGCTGACGGAGTCCCGCAGTGGGTCGTAACGATCGCCTTTTACAAAGCGCTGCATATCGTCGAAGCTGTGTTCGCCGCGGATCCCAAGTCTCCCGCGAAGCATACCGACGACCATAAAGTCAGGAACCGCATCCTGAAGAGGACTCGCCGCTATCAACACGTCTGGATGCACTACCGGCCGTTGTTCGAGGCGTCGCTTGTTGCGTGGTATCTTCGTGACGAAGATGCGCAAAAGGATTACTCGTGTTTCTCGGATTACTTGCCGACGGATGACGTCGAGAAGCTGATTCTGGCCATTACCTGCACCAGATCCAGAAGTCGGCGTGCAAGCTCGTGGGCGACGAGAACTTCTTCGGTGAGAGCTAGATTCAGCCCGGCGGAATCGCATCTCTATCGTATCCTGAGGCAGGGAGCCGGCAACCGGACGATTCGCGAGGCCATCGAGCATCCTTCGGAAAGCCGTGATGCTCGTCGGTGACAAGGTGCGTATCGTTCACGAACCCGCCACCGCCTGCAATTGCTCCAGAATCGTGGGATCCTGGATCTCGAGGTCGCGAGCCAGCAGGAGGACTTTGGCGATCACCTCCGCCGTGCGCGGGTCGTCGTCGGCGAAGGGGAGGAACAACCGGCCGCGGTGCTGCGCGTGCACCGGGACGATGCACACCGCTCCGCCCGGCTGGCGATGCACGACGCCGCTTCCCAGGTGGACCGAGTAGTCTCCCAGTTCGCCGCGAATCGTCGCGTGCGATCCTTGCAGCTTGACGTTCCCCAGTCCCAGCAGATCGCAGGTCTCGCGGAGCAGGGCGGTGCGCATCTCGACGGTCGAGGCGCTCGCTTCGGGATCGACCTCGCCGCGGTGCGCCACGCTGACGACCAGGTCGACGTCGCGCATCGTTTCGCTGAAGATTCGCGGCGGGACGTCGGTCAGCTTCAACGGCCGATAATCGTCGCGGTTGCGGAAGGCGACGACGTCGAGCTGCAGGCCTTCCACTTCCAGCGGCGTGCCGGGGCCGTAATCGAAATCGACCGACGCGATGATCCCCACGTCGTGGAACGTCTTCCACACGCCGTCTTCGGTCGACCAGCCGCGCGCTCCCCACAGGGCGAACGCCTGCTGCGGATGAATCTGCTGCCCGGCGTACCGGCGGGAGACGGTCTTGTCGGCCTTCTCCTGCTTGGTGACGACGTACAGCTCGCGGAAGATCTGCTTGAAGGGCTGCATGCGCTCGGCATGAAAGCATTCGTGCTGCCACTGGTGCCATTCGCGGGTCGCGAGCAGGTCGCCGGGATGGGCGATCCGCAGCCGTTCCCCCTTCTTGATCGGCTCGAGATTGCCGGCATGATCGCGCAGAACCTTTCCCTGCTTGTCGGGATAACCGGCGATCCCTTCCCCCACGATCACCAGCCGGCTGAGCAGGGGCCACAGCAGGGCGTGCTCGGCGATCTGGCCGAGTTCCTTGCCGGTGAAGATGTCTCCCCGGCACATGGCCGCTTCCAGCGACTGCCGCACGCGCGAGCCCTTGCGCTTCAGTTCCTTCGCCCGCTCGCGGAGTTCGAGGAAGCTCTTCCCCTTCTTGTGCGAAGCGGGCAGCGACTTGAGGACTTTGCCGTTGCGTTGAATGACGAGTTCCGGCTGCGCGCGATCGTCGAGGGAGAGGGTCATCGCGACGTCTCCTTTTTCGATGACGACCGGGCCGGCGGCGAGATCGCGGGTGGAGGCCGCCTCCATCGCCCATTCCAGCCGCAGCGGATCGGCGTAGCCGGCGAGGCGGGCGAGGTTCTGCATGCCGACCTCGCAGGCGAGCAGCGCGCCCGGCTTCGACATCGACGACAGCCCGTTGGCGTACTTGCGATATTCCTGGATCACTTCGTACCGGTCGCGGAGATCCTTGTCGCGCTTCGCTCCGCCGGCGAGCGGTAGCAGCCCCAACATGCGGACGTGCTCCTTCAATTTGCGATCGCGAATGCCGGCGAGTAGTTCCGTCTTCTTCACGCGCCCGAGCAGCACGTCGCCGATGAACTGCGCTCGTTTCGCCTGCGCGGGATTGGCGGCGAAGCGGGCGGCGGCCGCGAGCGCTTCCCAGCGTTTGGCCTTCAGCCGCTGGAACGTGCGATGGAACCAGTCGACATCGACCGCCCCGACATTGCGCTCGTGCTTGAAAAGCGGAGTGCGTTCGAGGATCAACCGGTCCCACGCGGAAAGCTTCGGACCTTCGGGAACGCGCGGCTGCTCCTCGTCGGTTTCTTCACCGTCGGTCGATGCAGCTTCGGCGTCGGGATCGGCGTCGCATGAGTCGACGGCGTCGGCTTCGTAGTCGGCGGCGACGGCGGCCTTCTCCGTCGCGTCCCCCCAGATCGTCATGTGCGCCAGGAACCAGTACAGCCCCTCGGAGAAGCCGTCCCAGCGGAAGCAGGCCTCGACGAACGCAGCCCACTGCGGGGCGAGAAACGCCAGTTGCAGGATGCGTTCCTCGGGAATTCGCCCCTCCTTGATCGCCTGCTTCGCGCGCCGGGCGAACTCGTCCGGCGACTCGCCGGCGGCGGGATAACAGACCTCGACGAGATGCGTGAGGACTTCCGCCCGGCTGATTTTCCGCTCGCCATACGCCCATCCGCCCTTCTTGAATGGCTCCTTGCCGAGCGCGGCCAACAGGCGCAGCAACGTTTCGATTCCCGCGAGCGAATTGATCGCCATCGCGGCGGGGGTGACGACGGTTTCCGCTTCGCCGCGGGCGAGTTCGATGTCGAGAATGCGGGCGACGATCGCGTCGACCTTCTCGAGGACTTCCGGATGCCGAGCGACGATCGGACGCAGCGACGGATGCAGTCCCCGTGCCGTCAGATGGGAGATTGCTTCGAACGAATTGGAAGTCCGCGGGCCGATGAGGTTGTCGGCCACGTCATCGAGCGTGGCGTAGCCCTCGTCGTAGAAAGAGAGCAGCATCTCGACCGGCGGGAAGTGTCGCGGCGCGCCATCGCACGGCTGATCCTCGAACCGCACCAGGTTCCACAGGCGCGTCATCAACTCGCGCTCCCGGCTTTTCGGGACCGGCAACGACGACGCGGCGACCAGCCAGTTCGTGACGACCTCCTGACTCCGCCAGTCGCCGTCCTCGTGATGACCGTATCGCCACGACAGGCGAGCCAGCGGATCGGCGTCGACGAGTTTGTTCATGTCCGCTTCGGGAATGGCGGCCATCGCGGTCTCGGCGATGTCGAGACTGAGATCCCACGCCTGCGCGGGGGGCTCGAGCGCCAGCAGCCACTCCAGCACCGACTTCACCTGCCGGGGGTACTTCAACTTCGGAACCGGGTGACCGAAGAGTTTCTTGAGTCCCTCGCGTCCTTTGCCCTTGAGCCACTCGATGGTCGATTTCCATTGCCAGTCGGACTCGGTCAGTTCGAGCCAGCAATGGGCGCGGAACAGTTCGCAGCCGTCGGCGTCGCGCATCGCTTTCGGCCGCTTCGCGTGCCATTCCCGCCAGACTTCCGCGAGCGGCAGGTTCCTCAATTGCGGCTCGATCGGCCGATCCGTCCTTGGACTCGGAAACCCCCAGTTGAGATTTCCCACCAGCATCTCTTCGAGCTGGTTCTGCCAGTTCCGGATTTGGACCGCGGTGTCGCGATGCTCGTGCACCAAGTCGTCGAGAGCCGCGAGCACCTTCATCGCAGCGTCGGTGACGGCCTTCGCCGTGCGCGGCTTCGGCCGGATGACGGGCGAGCGGTTGGCCGGGTTCATCAGTCCCAAGCCGTCGTCGAGCGTGGGAGCCACTTCCGTCGACGCGAAGATCGCGTCGAGCTGCGACTGCTCGTCGCGTGAGAGCCGCTTTCGACCATCGCGATACTCCTCCGCCCGGGCGATGCACTCCGCCCGCGCGCGGTCCGCCTCGGCCATTTGCCGCAGAAGCTCCAAACCCGCGAGACGGTGATTCGCCTGCACCGACGCCGTGAGCCGGTCGGCGCTTTCGAGCGCCTGCGGATCGTTCCGCTTGAGCAGGAGTTCGATCACGTTCGACCGCAGGTCGTTCGCCTTGCGGGAGAGGTAGCCTTCGAGTCGACGAACCTCATCGTCGGTCATGGACTTCAGGTTCGCGAGCGCGCCGAGGGCGGCCCCGCGGATGTCGGCGGACGCATCGCCCGCGATCCGGAACAGCGTCTCCCGCGTGAGGCCGTCCCATTTCTTCTGCGCCGCGAGATGCGCCACGACTCGAGCGCGGGTCCATTTATCGAACGCGGCGAGATGCGGAATCAAACGCGTGGGGGGCAGGTCGCCGAGGCACTGCACCATCTTTCCGGCGACCACGTCCCGCCGCAGTTCGATCTCGCCACCTGGCGATGCGCTGAACGGCACGCGGCGCGGCTTCTCGGGCAACCGCTCCATCAGCCGTTCCAGCCGATCGAACAGTTGGACCCGTTCCTTCCTGCTCCGCTTGGCGGGAGCGTCCGGTTCGCCGATGCCATAGGCGGCCCGCATCGCGACAGCGAGTTCGTCGTCCTCGAGGGCCTGGCTGAGATGTGGCTGGGCCTCGTCGAGACTCGTCTGAACCAGATGGTCCACCGCGACGTACCGCATCTCCGCGGACGGATGCGAAAGCATCTTCGCCGCCAGCGGGATCGACTGGCCCGCGTCCTCGAAGGCGATCGACCACAACGCGAGATAGGCGCGCTGCGGGTCGTCGTCGTCGAGCGCCTTTCGCCGCACGTCGGATGGAGGAACGCCTTCCTTCCCTTCCTCCAGAAAACACAGCGCCGTTTCGATCGTCTCGCGAACGACCTTCGCGGAAGCCGAGTCCCACTGCATGCCGAACCACGCATCGACCGCCCGCGTGACGGCGCTGAAGCGGATCAGGTCGTGGTCGAGAATCAGCCGCAGCATCCGGCGGAACGCCTGCGGATGGGCTTCGTCGACCGATTCCAAAATCACCTGCCGCAACCCTTCCTGCCGCTGCGCCGCGAGCAGCGTCTTTTCCATCAATTCCCAGCCCTCGGGGCGCGAGGCGGAGAGGAGCGCGGCGGCGACGTGGCGGCCCATCTGGCCGATCTCGTGTTCGTTGCGGGCCGACTGGCGGAGGATCTCGAAGACGGCGTCCCCCGGCTGGCCGCCGGCGTCGATCACCGCCGCCAGCACGCGGCCCACCTGCGGCGCGCGATACGGCGCGACGTAGGGCGTCCACGCGGCAAGGTTCTCGATCGTGAGGAAATCGTCGCGGTAACCGGCGGCGAGATCGGCCAGTTCGCGAACGATCGCCATCCGTTGCGACCGGTGCGCCTCGCCGCTCTTTGCGAGTCGGAATGCCCGCCGCGCATAGCTGTCCTGGTACGGAAGCCGCGTGATGAATTCACACGCGCGCTCGGCCGCCTCGGCGAGCGGGCCGCACAGAGCCTTCAGCAACGTCGCTCGATCGCGGCGCGACAGCATTTCGATTCGTGTCGCGCGATTCTCCAGTTCCTGCCGATGCTCGTACCAGTCGGTCCCGTCGAATTCGCTTCCATCGACGTTCAGATCGACGAACGCGTAGCCGATTGCGCGGAGCTTCGCCGGCAGCTTGCGGATCGCGGCGAGCCGCTTCTCCTCCGGCTCGGCGACCGCGAATTCTTCCAACCGTTTCGCGGCGACTTCGGGCTTCAACATGACAGGAACCTGGGGTCGAGAGTCGAGAGTCGAAGGCGATCGGAGCGAGCCTCCCGCGTCAGCGGGGGGAGACGAGTCGAGGGTCGAGAATGGTTCGCGGGACTTCTCATCCGCCCGCCAGCAGCGTGAGCCGGATGAACGTGACGCGCGAGTCCTCCCGCACGAATACCTGCTCGTCGAGTTCGCGATGCTCGCGGCCGTCGATCGCGACGAGATACAGGCCGTCTTCGAATGCGGCGAGAGCGGCGGCGACGGCGGCGTCTTCGTCCACCTCCTGCGGTTCGACTTCGCTCCCTCCCATTTCGATCTTGCCCGCCTCGGCCGCGTCCGCGATCTGCGCCTTCGTCAGCACGCGGATCAGTTGCCGCTCCTGTTGGCGGGTACGAAACGCCTCGATTTCCGCCCGCACGACGCGCTCGATGAGATCGCGCAGCGTGACGCCGCCGTCGCCGGGGTCGCATGGAAACGGAACGGAGAAGTCGCTGAACAACGGCCTCTTCCGCCCGATCGCCTTGCCGCTGACGGTGAGCATGTCCGCCCCTCCCGAGATGGTCGAAACGCCGGAGACGGGAAGCCTGTATACTGCCAGACGGAAGGCGACACGTAAAGCGTGAACCGCGCCGAATTCGATCGACGAGCACCGTTCGATCCAACCGGGTTAGCCGCGACGCGCAGTCTTCGGAGCGGAGCGCGTCCGCGCGCGATCCGGTCGACACCGTCGTCACCCGGCGGCATCGCACCGTTTCGCGAAACCCGCGAAACGGAAATCAACGACGCCGGCTCACCTTCCGGTGGCCGGCGTCGTCGTCGAGTTCAAGTGTCCGTTCGCGGTCGCGCCGCGCGCAGGCACTGCTTCGGCCGAGCGGGAGGCTTGGCCCAGGTGGCACGTTCTTCTTTCTCGGCCGAAGCAGTGGCACACCAGGAAACTTGCCGCACGCCAATCGGCGCGATCGCGAGCGGCGAATTTCCGCTTGTCGCGTATGTGGCGCGCCAACACTTGTGAACGCGCGCATCCAAGAGTTGCCGTTCATCAGGCGGGAACGGTAATCTCGGAACCGGCCAGATGCGTTCGTGTCGCGGCGCACTTCCAGATGTATAGGGGGATCCACCTAGATAATGGGCCGAATCTTGTCGCGAATGCAGGCTGGATCATCGAGAAATTCCACATATCGTACATTTTCGTCTCGGTCGGCACGATCATTGCAATCTTTACAATCTGCGTAAACTCCCCAGATTGACGTGCCGGGCCATCGCCGCTGTCACCCCACCAGAGAGGCACAACATCATGAAGCATTGCCTATTAATCGCCGCGCTGCTCGTCGTCATGGGCGGATCGGCTCAGGCTGCTGTTTTGTTCTCCAACGGATTCGAAACCGACACCGCGGGCTGGAATGTTTTCGGCGCTCCGTTCGATGCAACTCGCGTAGCTTCCGGCACGAATGGCATCACTTCCGCTAGCGGAAGTTGGCATGCCGAGAGTGGTGGCGGCAGCGTGAACGCAACCGGAGCGGCGGGCAATTGGGGCGGGTACAACTTCGGAGCGGGCAGCGTCCCGGGTATTCCCTTCCAGGAGTACAGGACTTCGTCGCAAGTCTACCTCAATGTCACGGGCGGATTCGCGAATGACACGCGCTTCGACTATTCGTCCGCGATCAACGAAATCGCCACAGGTGGGCATCGCCGCGACTTTGTATTCAACGTGGGCTTCTACAATTCCGCCGACGTAACCGGGCCTGGAGCCGGCACCGACCGATTCGTGGTCAGTGCCAGCAACGGTGCTGGCCGCGCGAACGCCTTCCCGAAGAATCCCGGGCGAGATCCGATCGCCATTGACCAAGATGGATGGTACACATTCGAGCATCACTTCTATGATGACGGTGGCGTGCTCGCAGTCGATCTCAATATTTTCGACGACACCAATTCGCTCGTCGGCACGTGGACGCTGAGTGACCCATCCGATCTCATCGGGTTGATCAGCGGGAACCGCTACGGCTGGTTCGCGCTTCAGGAGTTCGGGGTGTTTGCCTTCGACAACACATTCCTCGAAACCATCGAAGCACAGCAAGTTCCCATTCCCGAACCCACTTCCCTCGCCATCTGGGGGATCGGCGGCTTGGGGATGTGGTTCGGCGCGAAGCGGCGGCGGCAGCGGTCGCAGGCCGCTTGATCGTTCGCTTCGACCGCTCGATCCACCATCGCACCGACGACCCGCGCGCCGCACCCGGCCGGGGGTCGTTCGCGTTTCGACGGCCTCACTCGTGAACGATGGGTGTGGCAATTTTCACTGGCGTGTGGAAAAAAGTCGGGTGGCGGGGGCGCTTCGCGCAGCGAAAGCCCCCGTC
>JBBDNT010000229.1:7433-15845 GCA_040877445.1 Planctomycetaceae bacterium | reverse complement strand
GCCCTTGACCGTCGTGGCATGTTTTCGAATCTTCCTTCCTCCCGAGAAGATCGGGACGAACAGAACGACCCGCCGCGGCCCCGCGAGAGACTTCCCTTTTTCTCATTTTGCCGTCCCGCGTTATTCCGCCCGTCGAGTCCGTCGCGGCGGAAATTTCGCGCAACACGAACGAAAGTGAAACGATTGCACTGCGGAACGCTCGGGGGCCGTTGCCCCCGCCGCGCGCGACGGCTTAGAATGGGCGAGAGCGCTGCGAGTCGGCGAGAGCGTGCCGTCGCCGGCAGCGGCGCTTCCCGTCGTGCGGTCGCTATGTCACATCGGTTCACTTTCAGTCATCTCGTCACGCAGCCTGCGAGTCGCCGCATCATGCGCAACCGGAGCCGTCGGGAACATCGTCCGCAATCCGTGAGGAACGGGGGACAGCGCTCATCCGTTTTCGGCGTCGCGCGCGGGTTGCTCGTCGTCGCGGGACTGGCGTCGCTCGCCGGGTGCGACTCGGGAAACGACTCCGGAGGGAGCGCGGGGAGCGCGGCGGCCGCGGTGCGACGGTCCGCCACGCCCGAAGAATGCCGCAACATGGTCGACAACGCGCTCGCCGCGGCCGAGCCGCGACGGCTCGGCGTCACGTCCGACGCGGCGGCCATCACCACGCTGCTCAACCAATGGCGGGGAGAATGCGGCGCGGCGGACGCGGCGGCGGCGACCGATCAGCGGGCGGTCGTCGAGCGGCTGTTCGCGGAAGGCGCGCGGGAAGACATCCTTTCGGAACGCTTTCCGTCCCACGACGCCGAGCAACTGCGCGACGCGATTCTGTTCCGCCGAGTCGCCCGGCACATCGGCCGGAACGCCGGCGATCTCGAGCGGGCCGTCGAACTGTTCGGCTGGGTGGCCCGCAACGTGCAACTGCTCGCCGACGACGCGACGCTCCCGGCGACCACGCCGTTCCACGCGGTGTTGTTCGGCCAAGGCCGCGCGGAAGACCGCGCGTGGATCTTCGCCGAACTGCTCCGGCAAGCGCAGCTCGACGCGGTGATCGTGCGGCTTCCGAACGACTCGCCGGATGCGGGCGGCGACTGGCTGGTCGGTGTGCCGATCGACGGCAAGCTCTCCTTGTTCGACGTCCGGCTGGGGATTCCGGTTCCGAGCGGCGACGCGGCGGAAGGGCCGTTCATCACGCGGCCGGCGACGTTCGACGAAGTCATCGCGAACCCCGAGCTGCTCGACGCATCGTGGAGGCGGAGAGGCGGAACGGACGCCGCGAGCGCCCGCCTGGCCGAGACGCGCATCGAGTTGATCGGCACGCCGTCGCTGTGGGCGCCGCGAATGGAGGCGCTCCAGGCGTCGCTCACCGGCGAGCGGTTCGTCGTGATTCACCAACCGCTCGCGGGCGCGGCCGATGCGCCCGGGTTGCCGGAGCGGCTCGCCGGCCTCGCCGGCGCCGCGTGGCGGGCCGAGGAGATCGGAGTCTGGCCGTGGTCGATGCGGCAATGGTCGTCCGCCGAGAATTCCGATGCCCTGTCCGACACTGCTCGAGCGGCGTTGGAGAAGCGGCTGCGTCATTTCGACGCCCCCTACACGGTGCTGTCGGGACATGGCGACGTCGGGTTCACGTTCGGCTGGGGGCACGAGCATCGCGACGCCCGGCTCAAGCATCTCGCGGGCGACTACGACGAAGCCGCCGCCGACTATCTCCGGCGGCGGGTCTTCCGCACCTCGTTTCCGGTGAACGTTCCGCAGACCGCCGAGATGACCGACGCTCACGACGCCGCGGCGGAGGACAGCTACTTCTGGATCAGCGTCGCGCTGTTGGAAAAGGCCCGCGACCCGCGGATCGATCACGAGGCGCGCACGGCCGGCCTGTCCGAAACGATCGGGAACCTCCGCGGCTATCTCGACGCGCCCTCGGCGTCGCGGTGGACCGACCACGCCCGGTTGCTGTTCGCGGAAGCCCTCGCCATGCAGGGAGACCTCGCGGGCGCGATCGCGGTGCTCGAGGCGATTCCCGCGGACGTTCCGCAACACGCCGAGGGGGCTGCCCGCCTCGCCCGCTGGCGAACGCTTTCGGATGCGCGGCCGATGCGATAGATTCCGCCGCATGGCGCGCTATCTTCAAAAGCGGTGGTTCCTCGTTTCGATCGTGATATTGATTGCGGGGGGACTCGCCGCCGGTTCCGGCCGCGACGACGTTCCCTCCGATTCGGCCTGGCATGTCGCGCTCGGCCTGCTGGACTTCCCCGCGAAGTACGTCACTGCGGCGACGATCTTCCTGATGGCGTTCAGCCTCGACAGCCGGCACGTGCGCGACGCGATCCGCGCGCCGGCCCCGGTGATGTGGGCATCGCTGGTGAACTACGCCGTGTTGCCCGTCGCCGGCTGGGGGCTGATGTTCCTGCAACTTTCGGCGGATTTCCGCATCGGCCTGATGATCGCGGTGAGCGTTCCCTGCACGCTCGCGGCCGCCTCCGTCTGGACGCGCAAGGCCGGGGGGAACGACGCCGTCTCGTTGATGGTCACGTTGCTGACGAACACGCTGTGCTTCGCCGTCACCCCGTTCTGGCTGCAATTGACGACCGGCAGCGCGGTGCGGCTCGACGCGCGGATGATGGTCGAAGTGTTGATGATCGCGGTTCTCGCGCCCTCGCTCGCGGCCCAGGCGGCGCGATTGATTCCCGCCTGCGCCGCCTTCGCGACGCGGCACAAGGTGGCGATCGGCGTCGTCGCGCAGGGGTTGATTCTGGTGATGGTGTTCAACGCCTCGCTCGAGGCGGGGGGGCAGCTGTCCGGTAGCGGGCATGCGGCGCCGGGTTGGCAGGCGATCGCCCTCGTGTGGGGGTCGTGCATCGTCCTGCACGTGGGGGCGCTCGCCTTCGGAGCGTGGGGCGGGCGGGCGCTCGGGTTCCGCCGCGGCGAATGGATCGCCGCCGCCTTCGCCGGCAGCCAGAAGACGCTGCCGGTCGGCGTGCTGCTCGCGACGGATCCGCAGATGTTCGGCGATCCGAACCTGCTCGGCGCGGATCTGGGGGTGCCGTTCGCGGTCTTTCCAATGCTGATGTTCCACGCCTCGCAATTGTTCGTCGACACCACCGTCGCCGACCGCTTCGCCGCCGGCGGAGAAGCCGCGCCGCACGGCGAGTCCCCGGCGGTGGAAGGGGCGGACCAGACGTGAGGCGGAATGGGAAGGGTGCGTCCTGGGCTGCGCAAGAACTCGAATTCGGCGGGGGAATTCGCTGAAGCGGGTCGTTACGAACTCGATGAACTCGACGAACTCGTCGCTCGCGCTCGCGATCGACCGCCAGGGGCGTTAGAATGGCCGGGCGAAGCGCGTTTCATCCGGACGACTTCTCCCGGGAGTTTCACATGCGACGGCTCGGCCTTTCGGCGATCGCGATCGCCGCGGTGATCGTTGGCGGATTCGGGCTCGGAACGGCGGACATCGATGCCGCGGAGTTCGCCTCCGGCTGGACCACCTACCGCGGCGACGCCGCGCGAACCGGCTACACGGCCGACCGACTCCCCGAAAATCCCGCGCCCCTGTGGACCTTCCGCGGACCGGCGCCCGATCCGGCGTGGCCCCGCGACGAACGCATGTTGTTCGATCGCGCGTCGCACGTCGTCGTCGCCGAGGGGCGCGCGTTCTTCGGCAGCTCGGCCGACGGCAGCGTGCGCGCGGTCGATGCGAAAACGGGCCGCACGCTCTGGCGGTTCGACACCGAAGGCCCGGTGCGCTGCGCTCCGGCCGTGTGGAAGGATCGCCTGTTCGTCGGCAGCGACGACGGGTTTCTGTATGCGCTTTCCACGAAGGACGGCTCGCTGATCGAAAAGTGGCGCGGCGGGCCGCGCGAAGACCGCGTGCTCGGCAACGGTCGCATCATTTCCCGCTGGCCGGTGCGCGGGGGCGCGGTGATCGTCGATGACGTGGTTTACTTCGCGGCGGGCATCTGGCAGGCGGAAGGCGTGTTCTTGAAGGCGCTCGACGCCGCCACCGGAAAGGAACTGTGGACCAACGCCGAGGCCGCAACGATCTACATGCCGCAGCCGCACGGCGGAGCGAATGCCGAAAGCGGCATCAGCGTGCAGGGGCACATCGCGGCGACGGCGGATCGGTTGTTCGTCCCCACCGGCCGCGCGGTCCCGGCCGCCTTCAACCGCGCCGACGGCGAATTCGAGTATTACCATCTGCAACGGAACGCCCATCGCGGCGGCACGGAACTGCTGATCTCCGACGGCGTGCTCTACAACGGCGGCGCCGGCTTCTTCACCGAGTCGGGCGACCACGCCGGCACGATTCTCGCGAGCTCGCGCGGCGGGCAGGTCGCGGGATCGGTCGCCGCATGTCCCGACGGGATCGTCGTCGGCACGTCCGGATCGGTCGAGTTCAACACGCCACGGCGCAAAGAGGGAGCCGATCGCCGCGGGCAGCCGATCACCCTCATCGAGCAGGAACGCGCGTGGGTCGTGAGGAACGCGCCGGGCGATCGGGCGGTGATCGTCGCGGGAGACAAGATCGTCGCGGGAGGCGAAGGCGTCGTCACGCTGGTCGACCGGACGAAGCAAGAGGCGATCTGGAAGACCGAGGTCGAGGGCGTCCCCTACGGTCTCGCGGCGGCCGAAGGACGGCTGTTCGTCAGCACCGATCGCGGCGAGATCCTCTGCTTCGGAGATCCGCGGGACGCGCCCGCGAACGCCGCCGACGCGAACCTCAAGCCGACGGCGATTCCCCGGGAAGAAACGCCGATCACGCGGCTCGCCGAGCGGATCGTCGAACAGACGCAGGTCAAAGACGGCTACTGCGTCGATCTCGGCTGCGGCGACGGCGAACTCGCGGTGGAACTCGCGCGGCTCACGAACCTGCACGTCGTGGCGATCGACCCCGACGAGAAGAACGTCGCCCGGACGCGGCAGCGGGCGATCGACGCCGGCGTGTACGGCCAGAAGTTCTCGGTGCTGAAGGGCGATCTCGCCAATACCGGACTGCCGCAGATGTTCGCCGACCTCGTCGTCTCGCGGCGCTCGGCGGAGAAGGAACTTTCGGACGCGGAACGCGGCGAAGCGAACCGCCTGCGCCGGCCGTATGGCGGGCTCGCCTGTCTCGGCAAGGCGGAGGAGGTGGCGATCGAGAAGCGCGGCGCGCCGGCCAATGCTGGCAACTGGACGCATCAATACGCCGACGCCGCCAACACCGGCACTTCGGCCGACGAGGTGAAGGGGCCGCTGTCGGTGTTGTGGTACCGCGACGTCGACCTCGAATTGCCGCAGCGTCACGGCCGCGGGCCGTCGCCGTTGTTCTTCGAGGGGCGGATTTTCGCCGAGGGGATGAACGGTCTCCGCGCGGTCGACGCCTACAACGGCCGCACGCTGTGGGAGTTCGAGCAGAAGGACATCCTCAAGCCTTACGACGCGGACCATCTCAGCGGCACGGCGATCACCCAGAGCAACTTCTGCGTGTCTCCCGAAGGAGTTTTCCTGCGGAACGGCGACACGTGCTACCGGCTCGACCATGCGACCGGCGAAGTGAAGGGGCAGTTCACGACGCCCGGGGACGGGCCGTGGGGTTACATCGCCAGCGAGAACGGCGTGTTGTACGGTTCGATCGCCAACAAGTCGCACATCACCAAGTCTCCCTATCGTCCCGTCGACACTAAGCCTCTGTTGAGCGAGTCGGACACGCTGTTCGCCATCGACGCGAACAGCGGCGAATCGATGTGGCGGTACGACGCGGAGGAATCGATCCGCCACAACGCGATCGCCATCGCCGACGGAAAGGTGTTGCTCATCGACCGGGCGCGGTCGCTGGAGGACTTGCTCGAGCAACCGCGGGGCGTCGCCGGCAAGCCGCTCGAAGAGAATCGCGAGTCCGGCAAGGTCGTCTGCCTGGATGCGAAGACGGGCGAGAAGAAGTGGAGCGTCGATCGCGACGTGTTCGGCACCGTGCTCGCCGCCAGCGCCGAAGCCGACGTGCTGGTGATGAGCTACCAGCCGACCCGCTTCAAGCTGCCGTCCGAAACGGGCGGCCGCCTCGCCGCGTTCAAGATGAGCACCGGCGAGAAACTGTGGGATCGCGAAGCGAAGTATCAGACGCGGCTGCTGCTCAACGGCGACACGCTGGTCGCCCACGGCGGCGCGTGGAACCTGCGCGACGGCGAACCGGGTGAATTCCGGCTGACGAAGCAATACGGTTGCGGCCAGCTTTCCGGCGGGAAGAACGTCGTGCTGTTCCGCTCGGGAACACTGTCATGGACCGACTATTCCGAGAAACCGAAGATCAACGATTTCGGCGGCGTGCGCCCCGGCTGCTGGATCAATGCGATTCCCGCGGGAGGATTGGTGCTCGTTCCCGACGCCTCGGCCGGCTGTGCATGCAGCTATCAGAACCGGACCTGGCTGGGACTCGCGGGGGAGTGACGGTTCCCGCGTTCGAAACGCCCGATCACTCCGCGCTGGTCAACCGGTGTCCCGCGTCGAGCGTCGCGATGTGGGCGAGCAGTTCGTCGCGCGCGTCGGGAAGCGCGCGGGCGAGGCGGGCGCTCAGCGGTTCGGCCGTCGGGGTTCGCCGCAGTTCGCGCAGATGCGCGAGCAGCAGCTCGCGGTTCTCGGGGGTCGAGTGCAGCAGGAAATGCACCCACGCCCACGATTCCTGGTAGTCGATGCTCTGCATGTGGTGGACCTCCTCCATCCGTTCGAGCCGCCGCATGTCGGGCCGCCAGCCGTTCTGCAGCACCTCGGTCAGCCGTTGCGCGTAATCGCCGTTCAATCCGCCGGCCGTGTCGCCGGGAACTTCGAAGTATTCGGCCAGTCCTTCATCGAGCCACATCGGCACGTGCTCGAGCGCCGCGTGCAGCAGGCCGTGCGTGAATTCGTGCCGCAAGTCCTCGCGGATGCGATCGCCCCAGTACGTGTAGACCGCCAACTCGCGTGGATGGCCCATGAAGTACGCCCGCCGCAAAGGCAAGCCGGGATATGCCGCTTCGAGGTACTGCCGGTATTCCAGTTCCGACCCGAAGATGTAGACCATCACCTCGTTGCCGTCCGGCGGCAGGCCGAGCGTCGCCCCCACTTGCCGGCGGACCTGCTTCAACTCGGAGATCACGGGATCGTCCTTGGCCAGCTTGAAGTCGGTGAGGACGGTGAACCGCTCGTCGGAGATCGCGTACTTCGTCGGCCGGGCGACGATGCGGTTCGACGGCCCGCCGGTCGTCCGGCAGCCGACGACGCTCGCGACCAGCAGGATCGCCAGAGCGGCCAGGCGGCGCTTCATCGTGATTTCAGTGGCATGTCGCACGGTCGGCATCCTCGATGTGCTGCGAATCGAACCGCGCCGCCTCGCGCGCCACATCGCGCCACGTGCGCTTCCACCCGTTTCGAAAATCGGGACCGAGGAACCGCCGCAGGAACCGCGCCCGCAGCATCAGCGTGACGCCGGGCCGCCCGCGCAGGTCCGCCTCGAACCGGCCGAGCATGCGCCGGAACCGCCGGCGGAACAGCCATGCGAACCGGCTGCCGCGATGGACCGATTCCATGCCGGCGAACCACAACCCGCGCGGTCCATCGCCGGCCGACACGAGAACGCGCTCGGCGGTCAACTCGCGATGCGCGAATCGGGCGTCGCGCATCAACCGCAAGCGATCGGCCAGTGTGCGGGCGATTTCCCGCAGACGCACATCGAAGGCGTCTCGCTCGCGGCCGTTCGGAGATGAATCGCGATTCGCGGCGGACAGGATCGCGGCGAGCGACACGGCGGCCGGGATCTCCTCCGTCAGCAGACATTCCCCTGCCCCGTGCGAGGAGAACCACAGCGGCCGCGCCGCGCCGATTCCTCGCCGCACGAAGGCGTGCCCCATCTCCCACGCGCGCCGAGCTGGCGTCCAGCGATGCCCGAAGATTCGCGAGGATCCGCTGGGCGGCGGAAATCGCATCGCACGGAATTCACAGCGAGGAAGCGCATCATCGAAACCGCTCGAGGCGCACGATCGCTCCGGATCGTCGCGCAGCGCCTCGATCCGATCCCGCCCCAGTTCCGCCACGCCGCGGCAGGCGATCGGGCCGAGCGCGCCGTTGTCGGCCGCGCGGTCGGCGATGATCAGCTTGCGGTTCCCGCGCTCCCAGCGGCGATCGGCGATCTCCGCGGCGCGGAGCATTCCGCGATAGCACCGATCCCCCGCGCGCCGCGCGAACTCGCGGAAGTCTTCGTAGGGAAGCCGCGCTCCGCCGGGGTTCTCGCATTCCCGTCGGCGGAAGGTTTCCCACCACGCGCGGGCGAACCGCAAGCGGTCGACCGGGCGCGTGTGTTGCCACAGGAAATTCGCCAGCAGCGCGAGGTTGTCTTCGAGCCGCGCCGCCGACGGATGCCGGGCGAAATCGACCGGGTGCAGGTCGATCAGCCACAGCGCGACGTCGTCGCGGGGGGGCGGGGGG
>JBBDNT010000229.1:0-7423 GCA_040877445.1 Planctomycetaceae bacterium | reverse complement strand
CGGACGCGACCGGCGTCCGGGTCGCTTCCAGCGGACCGCGCATCGAACCGTCGATCTCGACCAGCAGGTTCTCCGAATGGTAATCCCGGTGCAGGAACCCTCCCTGATGCAGCCGGGCCGTGAGTTCTCCCGCGCGGCGCGCGACCTGCCGACCGAGCCGCGTCCGCCGCGCTTCGGGGAGACCGGCGAGCGCTTCGGTGACGAACACGTCCAGCCCGATGGCGTCGGCGACCTCTTTCGTCAGCAGGTAGCTGTCGCGGACGAGGCCCGCCGCGACCACTCGGCCGATCCCCCGGATCTCGTAGGTGCGCACGCCGAGATCGGCGGCTCGCCGCGCGGCTTGCTCCTCCCGCTCGGCCTTGCACGGCCGAAAGACGTTGTGCAGCAGCCCGGCCCAATCGGTGACGCGGTAGTGCTTGAGGTAGCAGCAGCCGGAAGCCAGCGCGAGGCGATGGACCGTGCGATGCGGACCGGTCTTGATGATTCCCGCCCGTCCCGTTTCGAACAGCTCCGCGACGCGCAGCCGCGGGCCGTCGAACAACTCGGGGATCGACGCGGCTTCGATCCGCCAGCGCATCGAGCCGGCGCGATGCGGCACGAGGCCTCCCGCCGCGTCCGGTCGCGGGTTCGTTTCCGTCGCGTTCGGATCGCCGGCATCGCTCTCGATGCGTGTGTCCCTCGCGGCCTCCACATTCGCGGCGCGCGCCGCCGCGGAGGCGGTCCGCGAGACACGAGTGGCGGCGGCGGGGAGCGGCATGGTCGTCGTTTCCGGAAGCGTTCGTTCCGCGGTGCGCGGGTGGACTGTCCGATCCCGTCCGCTCTCGCGGCCCGTCGGCTCTCGCGACGGCGAGCGGGCGGTCTCTTCGGGGCGATGTCAGCGATGGCGGCCCCGATCGCCGCCGGGCAGTTCGAACCGCTCGAGCACGCCGCGGAACAACGACCGCCCGGTCTCGGTGCGGATCAGGTCGCCGCGTCCGTGACGGATCAGCGCCTCGACGAGCGCCGGCCGCCGCTCCCAATCGAGCGGCGACCAGTCCCGCACGTCGACGTAAATCTCCGTCAGCGCGACGTCCCGCTTCGGAACGACGAAGAACCCGTCGTCGGTGCGAACGAGGTGATATTGCAGTGCGAAATACATGAACGCGCCCCCCACCGCGGCGGCGAGCAGCAACGTGGCGAGTCGATACATGCGGCGGGCATCCTTGTCTCGAGATCGCCGCCGCCGGATTCATCGTCCGTCGAAACAGCGACGGCCATCCGAAGGCGGAGGCGGATGGTTGCAAAAATGGGCGTTCCGGGCAATATGGAATCGCCGCGGGCGAGTATTGCACGAGTTCCCGATGCCGGACATAATGGCGAATGGAAGCGCACAGGGTGCGGCTCGCGCGAGCTTCACGAACCGCGACGGGGGACGATGAATGAAACTCGCACACTCCGCAATACGTCTTCTCCCTTCCGTCCTGATGCTCGGCGTCGCGATCGGCGGCAGCGCCGCGCTCCTTTCCGGCTGTGGCGGAAGCGATTCGTCCCCCGACCAAACCGGGGCGGTCGGCGCGAAGGAAGCCGGCGGCGCCGCGTCGCCGACCGCCGACAACCGCGGCGCGACGGGAACGGAACCGGTCGTCCACGTCGATGGCGACGGTCGGAAATGGGTTGGCAAGGTTCCGCTCGACGTGTTCTTCGACGACCCTCTGAGGATCGTGGAGGATTCGCGGCCCGTCGCCACCGCTTCCGCCAGCAGCCCGAGTTCCGTTCCCACGGTCTCGCCGGCGCCGTCGATCGCGCCGGTCGGCGCGACCGCGACGACCGCGCAGCCGGCGGCGACGGCCGGCAACTGGGCCGACGCCATCGGTCACGACGTCCTCGACGACGAAGTGAAGAAGATCGTCAACCGGCTGAATGAGAAGCTGCAAACCGTCGGGACGTACAACAGCAGCCATCTCGAACTGCCGCCGCACATCAACACGTTGGCGGTGCTGGCGGAGGTGGCGGTCGAGCACCCGGGCGAGGTCCGCTGGAAAGACAAGGCGAAGTACATTCGCGATTTGGCGGGGCGGATGGCGGCCGAAAAGCTCCAACAGGGGGCCAAGTCGCACAAGGCGCTCCAGGAGCCGTTCGAGCAGATCACCGTGCTGATGAGCGGCAGCGACCCGGGGGGGCTGCCCGACTCGCCCGAGCGGCGTCCGTTCTCCGAGGTGTCCGAGTTCTTCTACATCATGAAGCGGATCGAGAGTGGCTCGACATGGCTGAAGGTCAACGTGACGAGCGACGAGGCGCTGTCGTCGAGCAAGGAGGACGTGCTTCGCGAGGCGGGCGTGCTGTCGGTCCTGGGAAAGGTCATCGTCAGCGAAGGGTCCGATTACGCAGACTTCGAAGACTTCGTCGGGTATTCCAAGGATCTCGTGGAAGCGGGACGGCAGATGACGGCCGCCGCCCACGCCGGCAATTTCGCCGAATACGACAAGGGAATCACCCGCGCCTACAAGGCCTGCCAGGAATGTCACTCCGTATACAAGTGAAATCGACGCCCCGCGCGACCGCGTTCCGCAACGTTCGCTCGAAAGCGGATCGGGTGCGACGGAGGCTGCTCGCGCTGCCCGCGCTCGCGGCCGCGGCGCTGGCCTGCGACGCGGCGCGGGCCGACGTCATCGAGCTGAAGACCGGCCAGAAGATCGAGGGCGAGGTGCTCAAGGAGACGGACCAGGCGCTGTTCGTCGACCTGGGAATCGACGTGCTCCGCGTCCCTCTCGATCGCATCCGCACGCGCGCCGCCTCCGGCGAGGCGGCGGATTCGCCCAGTCCGGGAGACGTCGAGCAGCAGGGCGTGTTCCGCACCGCCACGCTTCCCGTCAAAAGCGTGAAGGAACTGGCCGAGTCCTACGGCGAAGGCGTCGTGCTGGTGCGGACCCCCTCGGGTCTCGGCTCGGGGTTCATCGTCGACGAGCGGGGTTACTGCGTGACGAACTATCACGTCGTCGAGCGGGAAACGCGGATCGACGTCACGATCTTCCATCGCGGGGAAAAAGGGGAGTTCGAGCGGCGGCGGATCGACGACGTGCGGATCGTGGCCCTCAATCCCTTCCTCGATCTGGCGCTTCTGCAAATTCCCGAGCAGGATTTTCCGTTCCGCCCGGTGTTTCTCGCCGGTCGCGACGAATACCGCGAAGGCGATCCCGTGTTCGCCATCGGGAACCCGCTGGGACTCGACCGCTCGGTCTCGCAGGGAATCGTCAGCACGCGGAACCGGAATTTCGAAGGACTGACCTACATTCAAACGACGACCGAAATCAACCCCGGCAACAGCGGCGGACCGCTGTTCAACACCCGCGGCGAGGTCGTCGGGGTGACGAACATGAAACTCGCCTTCGGAGAAGGACTGGGCTTCGCGATTCCCGTCGCTTACTTGCGCCACTTCCTCAACAACCGCGACGCGTTCGCCTTCGACCGGAACAACCCCAACAGCGGCTATCGGTATCTCGATCCCCCGCGCCGCCGAAACGCCGGCGCCCCGCGGGAGACCGAATGAACTCCGTGGATGCGATGCGGGTTCGACCGGCCGCCGAACGCTTGCGGTTTCGCGGCGCCGACCGATCCACTTCCGTCGCCGACCGACGAATTCGAAAACACCCCCGAAACCGTCCGGCCGCGGGCGGGGTAGAACACCCAAGGCCGTTGCCCATCGAAAACTCAGGATTGGATGCCGCCATGAAGATGCGATCGTCGTTGCGGGCGTTGTCGGTCGTGGTGCTGTTCGCCGGACTGGCGACCGCCCACGCGCAAGAGGCGGAGCGGGTCGCGCCGGAGGTGGCCACGCGCGGGCAGGTCTCGGCCGAGCGCCGGCTGCCCCCCAAGGTGTTCGCCTACGTCTCGGTTCCCAGCGTCGAGGAACTCAAGTCCCGCTGGGCGAAGTCGCAATTCGGCCGCCTGGTCGACGACCGCGCCCTCGCCGAGTTCCGGCTGGACCTCACGAAGCAGATCGCCGAAGCCTCGGAACAGGTCGAGCGCGGACTGGGAATGCCGCTCGAAGACCTGCTGGAGATTCCCTCCGGCGAAGTCACGTTCGCCGTGGTGCAGCCGGCCGGCACGATCGCCGTGCTCGGCCTGCTCGATTTCGGCGGCAGCCGGGCCGAGGTCGACAAGCTCCTCGAAAAGGCCGAGGAAGGCCTGAAGGCGGAAAACGCCGAACGGAAGACCTCGGAGTTCGAGGGAACCCGAATCGTCACCTACGTGCTTCCCACCGGGGCCGTGGAAGACGGCGACGCGGATGAAAACGAAGGCGTACCGGCCGAAGGGGGACGGTTTTCGTACTTCATCAAGGACACGCATCTGGCGGTCGCCTCCGACGTCTCCGCATTGGAGGCGGTACTCGCCCGCTGGAACGGCCGCCACGAGCAGACCTTCGCCGACAACGCCTTTCACCGCTACATCCAGAGCCGCTGCACGACTCCCGGCGGGACGCCCGTCGCCGCCTGGTTCATCGATCCGATCGGACTGTTGACCGCCGCGCTGACCTCCGGCGAGCAGGCCGACATTCAAGTGGCGCTCGTGCTCGGTTTCCTGCCGCAACTGGGATTGGACAGCCTGAAGGGAATGGGCGGCTCGATGGAACTGGGGACCGCCGAATACGACTCGGTCAGCCGCACGTTCATCTACGTCGAGCCTCCCGTCTCGGGGGTGCTGAACGTCTTCCAGTTCCCGGCCCGCGACCTCACGCCCCCCAACTGGGTGACCGGCGACGTCGCCAGCTACTCCGCGGGCAACTGGGACGTGGCCGGCGCTTACGCCGCGATCGAAAAACTCGTCGACGGGCTGAGCATGCAGCCGGGAATGTTCAAGCAGTTGATCGACAACATCTCGAACGAGCCGGGCGCCCCGAACGTGCACCTCAAGCAGGACATCGTCGACCAGTTGACGGGCCGGTTCCACTTCGTCAGCGACTTCACCGATCCCGACGACGTCGAGACCGGCCGGATGCTCGTGGCGCTCGAAGTCAAGGACGCCGCCAAGATGCAAGGCGTGCTCGCCACGATCGCCCAGACCGACGGCTTCCCCGGCGAGGTCCGCCAGTTCCGCGGCGAGACGATCTACGAAGTCGAACAGCAACTCCCCGGCGCCGGCGCCGAAGCAATGAAGATGGCCTTCGGCGTCGCCCAGGGCCACCTGATGTTCGCCAGCCAGGTCACGCTGCTCGAGCAGGTGCTGCGGCAGGACCAGGACCGGCGGCCGCTCGCCGAGTCACCCGTCTACAAGAAGGTCGCCGCCCACTTCCCCGAGAAGGTCTCGATGATCAGCTACTCGCGCGACGCCGTCGCCGTCCAGGGCGCCTACAAGACCCTCCGCTCGGGACAACTCGGCATGTTGATTCCCGGAATCGACTTCTCCAAGCTCCCGCCGTTCGAAGACCTGCGGAAATACCTCGGCGACTCCGGCAGCTACTCCGTCCCGGACCGCAACGGCGCCCTGCTCGTCGACTTCACCCTGAAAGCGAACGAGAACTGAAGCACGCCGGCGTCTCCCCGCCGCGGGACGGAATCGCAAGCCGTCCCGCCGACTGGGGATCCCCGGCGAAAAGCACGTCCGTTCCGCCGGAACGGACCTCGGGAGCGGCGAAGAAGATTCCGTACCAAACGACGACGCCGTGACGTGGAGCGTTGCCATCGCGACTGGCGGATCGCCTTTCGGTCCCGTTACAATGAACGGCGTGCGACTCGACCGGGATGGACGATCGCGACGCGTCTCGGCCGCCGACGCCTTTTTCACCCACAGTCAGGAGGCGATTCCCATGGCCGGTCTCACCACACGCCGAAACTTCATCCGCACGGCCGCCGCCGGCGGCGCCTTCCTCGGGTTGGGCGACTTGGGGTTCCTGTCGCGGCTGCCCGCCGTGTCCGCCGCCGAAACGGAGCTCGATCCGAAGCTGGTCCGGCTTCGTCCCGAGATCGAGCCGCTCGTCCGCACCATCGAGACGACTCCGCGAGAGCGTGTGCTGGAAGTCGTCGCCGAAAAGATTCGCCACGGGACCAGCTACCAGGAAGTGCTCGCGGCGCTGTTGCTGACCGGCGTGCGGAACGTGCAGCCCCGGCCTTCGGTCGGGCACAAGTTCCACTCGGTGCTGGTGGTCAACTCGGCGCATCTGGCGAGCCTGTCCTCGCCCGACAGCGACCGCTGGCTGCCGATCTTCTGGGCCATCGACTACACCAAGCGCACCCAGGCGGAAGAGGAACGCACCAGCGGCTGGAAGCTCGGCCCGGTCGACGAAAAGAACGTCCCGCCGGCGCACAAGGCGAAGGCCGCGCTCATCGACGCCCTCGACCGCTGGGACGAAGCGGCCGCCGACGTCGCCGCCGCCGGATTCGTTCGCGCCGCGGGGGCCGCCGAGGTGTTCGAGGTGCTGTACCGTTACGGCATGCGGGACTTTCGCTCGATCGGCCACAAGGCGATCTACGTGGCGAACAGCCAGCGGACGCTGTCGTGCATCGGCTGGCAGCACGCCGAGCCGGTGGTTCGCTCGCTGGTGTACGCGCTGCTGAACCATCAGGGAGACGCGAACCCGGCGAAGGCCGATCTCGCCGCCGATCGTCCGTTCCGCGAAAATTCGACTCGCGTGAAGAAGATTTCGGCCGAGTGGCGGAACGGCAAGCCGGACGACAAGGCGGCCCGCGAATTGATCGGCCTGTTGCACGCCGGCTCGGGCGACGAAGCCTGCGACCTTGCGGTCGAGATGCTCGCCCGGGGCGTCGCGCCGCAATCGCTGTGGGACGCGGCCCTGGTCGGCTCGGCCGAGTTGCTGATGCGGCAGCCGGGCATCGTTCCACTGCACGCGATGACCACCAGCAACGCGCTGCACTACGCCCACATCGCCAGCGGCGACGACGAGACCCGCCAACTCGCCCTGTTGCAGAACCTGGCGTTCGTGGCCTTGTTCCGCGGCGCGGCCGAAGGACGCGGACGCATTCGCGACCGGTCGATCGACGACGTCACCCCCGTCGTTCCGGAAGGGACCGGAACCGCCGCCGTCGAGGAAATCTTCGCCGACGTCAGCGGCGACCGGGACGCCGCGGCGGCGAAGGTCCGCGGCTTCATCGCCGGCGGCGGAGACGCGAAGGAGCTGATCGACGCCGCGCGCCGGCTGACGTTCCTCAAGGGGAACGACGCCCACGACTACAAGTTCAGCTCCGCGGCGCTCGAGGACTACTACCACGTCAGCCCGGCCTGGCGCGACCAGTATCTCGCCCTGTCGGTCTACAACCTGGACGGCACCGGCAGCCGCGACAACGACCTCGTCCAACGCACGCGGGCGGCGCTGGCGTGAGGGTTGAGGGTTGAAGGTTGAGAGTTGAGAGTCGAGGGTTGAGAGTCGAGGAGCGACTGGGTGGCGGGGGCGCTCCGCAACGCGGAAGCCCCCGCGGCGCGCGACGGGGGC
>JBBDNT010000228.1:0-16059 GCA_040877445.1 Planctomycetaceae bacterium | reverse complement strand
AAGCGAAAGCCCCCGGCGCGCGCCACGGGGGCTTCCGCATTGCGGAGCGCCCCCGCCACCCATCGCTGAAGAGAGTTGGCGTCGCCAAAAACTCTTGCCACACCCACGCCCCCGGAAACGGCGGCGGCCCCTCGACGAACGGGTCGGGACTTGCGACAATTGGCGGAAGCGCGAGAGTTCGCGCGGCGTGTCTCGCGACATTCATTCTTCGTCTTTCGCATTTTTCTGGATCACGCATGACGCTGGCGGAAGTCTTGGAGGACCGTTTTCGGGGGGACATCCGGTTTCGCGGAGCCGCCTACTTGCAGGCCGAGCGGGTCGCGATCACGCGCGTCACGCCGGACGAAGTGTTCGCGGTGGTGCGGGACGGCGTCGAGCATCAGACGCACTTGCGGCGCGAGGACGAGCGCTTGCAGATGTTCTGCAACTGCGCCCGCGGAGGCCGACCGGAGTCGACCTGCAAGCACGTCTGGGCGACCATTCTCGCGGTCGACGCCGGGCAATATCTCACCGGCACTCCCTCCGCGGCCCGCATTCCCCCCTTCGCCGCCGAGCCGGCCCCGCCGCCGTTCGGCAGCGACTGGGACGACGACGATCTCGGGGACGACGACGACCTCTCATCCACCGGGACGCGACGGGCGGTGCTCGCGCGGCGCCGCATCGCCGCGCAGCCGCTGCTTCGCCCCTGGGAATCGAAACTCCAGGATCTGCATGACTCGATGAGCATCCCGGAAGCGGCGACCGCCGCTACCGGGCCGGAGCGCGAGGTCTTCTACGAGATCGATGCCGAGGGAAGCCGCGAGGCCGGGCAAGTCCTCCTGCAGTCTTCGCAAAGGCAACGGCGGTCCAACGGGCAATGGGGGAAATTGAAGCCGTTGAAGCTCCGCGGCGACCGGTTGCACGAAATCGAACGCGAGGAAGACCGCCGGATTCTGGCATATCTCACCGGAGGAACGCCGGAGCGGAATACCTGGTACGCGCAGCAGGCGGAATCGCAGGGGCTGACGCATCGCTACCGGCTGCCGTTCGAGCTGTGCGAGTTGCTGCTGCCGTTGATGTGCGCCACCGCCCGCGTGCGCTGGCTCGACGATGACCGGAAAGCGCCCGAATCATTGAAGTGGGACGACGGTCCGGCCTGGGAGCTGTCGCTGGTCGTGCGTCGATCCGAAGACGAGTCGGCCTGGAGGCTCGACGGGCGGCTGGTGCGGGGGAAAGAATCGCTGGCGTTGAAGAACGCGCGGCTGGTCGTGCCGGGCGGCCTCGTTTTCACCGACACGGCGATCTCCCATCTTCGCGACTTCGACGCCTTCGCCTGGGTGCCACTGCTGTCGCGCGGCGAGCCGGTGGAGGTTCCCGCGGGAGAGGAGGGGGATCTCGTCGATCGGCTGTTCGCGATGCCCGCGCTGCCGCGGCTCGATCTGCCGGAGGAACTGCGGCTCGAGGAAGTCACGGCCGAACCGGTTCCGCGGTTGTCGATCCGCACGCCGCGGCATCGCTGGCAGCCGGAGCGGCTGCAAGGGGAGGTCGAGTTCGAATATCTCGGCACGGGAATCCGCGGCACGAGCGCCGATTGGGCGATCGTGCAGCGCGAGCAGCGGCGGTGCATCATCCGCGATCGGGCGAAAGAAGAGGCCGCGTGGAGCCAGTTGCAGGAGACGGGCTTCCGCCGGCTGCTCGATCGCCGCCGCGGCGGTCACGACGTGGAGATCTCGGCCCGCGATCTCGGTCCGGCGGTCCGGCGGCTCGTCGCGGAAGGCTGGCAGGTGCAGGCGGACGGCCGGCACGTTCGTCAGTCGGGAGACATTCGCTTTCGCGTGCAGTCGGGGATCGACTGGTTCGAGCTGCACGGCGAGGCGGATTTCGAGGGCCGATCGGTGTCGTTTCCCGAGTTGCTCGCGGCGCTCGCGCGGGGCGACTCGACGGTCCGCCTCGACGACGGCTCGCTCGGCATACTGCCGGAAGAATGGCTCGAGCGCTACGGGCTGCTGGCGGGATTGGGCGTGGGAGAGGAGAACCACGTCCGCTTCGCCGCGAACCAGGTCGCGCTGTTGGATGCGCTGCTGGCGTCTCAGCCGGAGGTCGATTTCGACCAGAAGTTCGCCGACCTCCGCCAGCGGTTTCACGACTTTTCGGGCGTTCACGGGGCGGACGAGCCCCCGGAGTTCCACGGCGAACTGCGGTCCTATCAGCGGGAAGGGCTGGGCTGGCTGAGGTTCCTGCAGGAGTTCCAGTTCGGCGGCTGCCTGGCGGACGACATGGGCCTCGGCAAGACGGTCCAGCTGCTGGCCCTGCTGTTGGACCGCAAGCGCGCCCAGCCCGACGCTCCTCCGTCGCTGGTCGTCGTTCCGAAATCCCTGCTGTTCAACTGGGCGCAGGAGTGCGAGCGGTTCACGCCGAAACTCCGCGTGCTGGAGTATTCGGGTCTCGAACGAGCCGCCCTGCGCCGCAAGTTCGATCGCCACGACATGATCCTCACGACCTACGGCATGTTGCGTCGCGACGTGCTCGAACTGAAGGAGCGGCGGTTCGACTACATCGTGCTCGACGAGGCCCAGGCGATCAAGAATTCCGGCTCGCAGGTGGCCAAGGCCGCCCGCCTGTTGCAGGCCAACCATCGACTCGCCCTGAGCGGCACGCCGATCGAAAACCACCTGGGCGATTTGTGGTCGATCTTCGAGTTCCTCAACCCCGGCATGTTGGGACGCAGTTCGGTCTTCCGCGGATACGCCGCCAACGACGACGACGCCCAGGGCCGCCGATTGCTCGCACAGGGCCTCAAGCCGTTCATCCTTCGCCGCACGAAGCAGCAGGTCGCGAGCGAGCTTCCCGAGAAGCTCGAGCAGACGATCCACTGCAAGATGGGGAAGGACCAGCGGCGGCAGTACGAGGAGATGCGCGATCACTACCGCGATTCGCTGCTGGGCCTCGTCCGCAAGCAGGGGATCAACAAGTCGCGAATGCACGTGCTCGAAGCGCTGTTGCGGCTGCGGCAGGTCGCCTGCCATCCCGGCCTGCTGGATGCGGAACTCCGCGGCGAGCCCTCCGCCAAGTTCGACGTGCTGCTCCCGCATCTCGAAGAGCTGATCGAAGAGAAGCACAAGTCGCTGGTCTTCTCGCAGTTCACCAGCCTGCTGTCGATCGTCCGTCAGCACTTCGACGAGCGGGGAATCAAGTATGAATACCTCGACGGCCAGACCCGCGACCGCAAGGAGCGCGTCGAACGGTTCCAGAACGATCCCGACTGCCCGGTGTTCCTCATCAGCCTGAAGGCGGGCGGCCTGGGGCTGAACCTCACCGCCGCCGAGTACGTGTTCCTGCTCGACCCGTGGTGGAACCCCGCCGTCGAAGCCCAGGCGATCGACCGCGCGCATCGCGTCGGCCAGACGCGGCGGGTGTTCGCCTACCGCCTCATCTGCCAGGACACCGTCGAGGAGAAGATCGCCGAATTGCAGGGCCGCAAGCGCGCCTTGGCGGACGCGATCCTGACGGAAGACGGCGGCGGCCTCCGCGACCTCTCGACGGACGATCTCGAGTTGCTGTTGAGTTGAGGTTTGAGGGTTGAGGGTTGAGGGTTGATTCCGCTGCCGGGACGTGCGACGCGCGTTGCGATTTCAAGGCCGCGGCAGCGGCCGCCGTCCCCTCTCCCCCGGCTCTGCGGGGGAGAGGGCCAGGGTGAGGGGGTTTCGGCCCGGCCAGCGCATCGCGGCAACGCCGTGTGGAGCCGATCCGAACCGTCATGCCCGCGAAGGCGGGCATCCAGTGGCGGCGCGGACTGGTGCGGCGACTGGATTCCCGCCCCCGCGGGAATGACGGAAAGCCGGACGGTCTTCCAAAAGGGGAGCGGGGGACGGCGCGCGGCCACCGTCAGTGAATGGCGAATCTCACGCGGCGCGCAGGATCGTGCCGCGCCAACCGCGTCGCACGCCCGCGCTGCCGAGAACCACGAATTCGATCCGACGCGCTATCGCCGCGGCGGCGCTTCCAGCGCCGCGGTGCGGCGTTCTCCCTCGAGGATGTCGTTCACGTTGATCACGTGCCGCGTCTTCGTGTACCGAATGGGAGACTTCTTGAACTTCTCCCGCGAATCGGCATTCACGAACAGGAACAGGCTCTCGTCGAAGAACGCACCATACTGCGTGCTGCCCGCCACCGCGAGATCCTTCTCGTTCAGGATCACGGGGTCGCACTCCAGCAGCTTCGGCGCGTAGTGCGCCGGCGACTTCAGGAACTCGGCGCGTTCCTCGGCGGTCGCCATGTGGTAGGTGATTCCCTTGTGCTCGGCGGCGAATTCGGGGCTGCCCTTCACCCACTTCCGCGACCGGGAAAGCATGATCGGGCTGTAGCCGTCCAGGCCGATCCGCTTCGCGGCGGGAACGGAATTCTCCGGATCCGGCGGGGGCGGGACATTTGCGCGCGGAGCTTCGTTCGGGGCCGGCTGATTGGCGTTCGCGGCGATCCGCACCGCCTTCTCGCGGGAGTAGCGGGCCTCGACGCTGGCCAGCTTGTCGAGATACGTCGAGAGCGGCTGGCCGCCGCTGGACTGCGTGAGGATGCGGCCGGCGTGGTCGACGATTACGTCGCTCGGCAGATACTCGACGCGGAATCGCTGCATGAGGTGGGGCTGTTGATCGACGTCGATCTTCACGGCGACGTAACCGCTTTCGATCTGCTGGCGAAACCGCGGCGTGCCGAGGACGTCGCGTTCCATCGTCCGGCAGGGTCCGCACCAGGAAGCATGAAAGTGCAACAGCAGCGGGCGATCGAGCCGTTCGGCCTCGCGGCGGGCGGTTTCGTAATCGGGCTGCCACAGCGGAGCCTTGTCGTCGTCGGCACGGGCCATCGTGTTCGCCGCCGCGGTCGCGAGGAGCGCGACGATGCTGAAAATTGCCCGCGTGTGATGATGCCTCATGGCGCAACCCCTGTCGCGAATGCGGAAACACGTCGCCAATCATGGATATCGGCGACGGCTCGGGGGTCGGCCGCAGCGCATCTGGAGAGAACTCGCGGTTTGCGCGCAAAGGAAACCGGCCGCGCGCGGTCCTGCCGATCGCGCAACGCCGGCCGGTTCGGCAAGAGGAACCTTCGAACGGCCAGCCCAGCGCTTGCGGTTTCGCGCCGTCGACAACGCGCCGGATCACCGCGCCGCGATCGCCGGCTCGCTCTCGGCGAGCACCTCGCGGTACAGGGCGGCGGTTCGCTCGACCATCTTTTCGACGCCGAACCGCTCGCGGACCAGCCGTTGTCCGGCGGCGGCGATCGAACGCGCCTTCAGCGGATCGTCGAGCAGCGAGACGATCCGCTCGGCCAGTTCTTCGGCGTTGGATGGCTGCACGACCAGGCCGGTCTCTTCATGCCGCACCACGCTGTACACACCCCCCACTCCCGTCGCGATGACCGGTTTTCCAAGGGCCATCGCCTGCAGCATGATCGTTCCCAATCCTTGGCGGAGGGACGGCAGGCAGAAGATGTCCATGGCCGCCAGCGACGGAGTCAAATCCTGAAGGTTGGGGGCGAACGTGACGTTGTCGGCGATTTTCAACTCGCGGGCGAGCCGCCTCAAACTCGCCTCTTCCGGCCCCGCTCCGGCGACGAGAAATTCGACGTCGCGGTGCGTCTGCAAGACCTGGTGCGCCGCCAGCAGCAGATAAGGCAGCCCCTTGACCGCTTCGAGCGGACCCGCCGTCCCCACCACCGGAATGTGTCCCGGCTCGAGCACCGGGAGGGTCTCGGCGGCGACCGCCGGGTCGACCCCGCTGTGAATCACCCGCACCTGCTCGTCCGCCAACGGGACGCGGCCCAGCAACTCTGCCCGCACGGCGTCGCTGACGGCGATGATCCGCCGGCAGCGATGCGGATCGAGCCGCAATCGCTGTTCCCCGGGAACGTAGTCGTGAACCGTCAGCATGTAGGGCCGATCGAGCTTCTCCGCCAGCCACGCGCCCTGTGCCGCGACCTTCCACGACTGCACGTGAATCAGGTCGGGCGGGGCGGCGGCGAGATCGCGACGGATCGTTCCCAGGACCGCGCGGCCCCACAGCGGAAAGTCGAAATGCGGATACACCCGGAGCGGGCATCGCGGAAGGCGTTCCGACTCGATCCGCCGCGCGTCGGAACAGATGATCTCCGCCTGCACCCCGTGCGACTGCAACCGCTCCGCGAGCCGCACCGTGTAAGCCGAACTCCCGCGGAGCTCGAAGGCGCCGGCGAACAACAGAACGTGTGGCTCGGTGTCGCTCACTCGGTGGTTTCCAAGTTCTAGGATCTTGCTCGGGAAGGGATCGTCATTCCCGCGAAGGCGGGAATCCAGTCCACGCCGGAGCGGCAACGATGCATGATGCCGACTCCCGCATCCGCTGGATGCCCGCCTTCGCGGGCATGACGCGCGCGGTGTGGCCTCGCCGAACTGCCAACACGGAACTTGGAACTACTGCGTCGTCCAGATTGAATTTGGTGGTTGGCGGCCTGCAAGACGGATTGGCAATCCTTCCAACGGCAAGCGAACTGGCAGAACGATCGACCTTCGGCGGCGCTGGAGACCTCACCGCCGGATTGCCAATCCATCCTACGGGCAACCCACAAGTTCAATTTGGATGAGATACTACCGTCATTCGAAAAACGCCGCCGCGATCGTCACGCCGCGAGGCCGGAACATCGACCGGTGGGATGGATTCAGTCGCGAGATTTCCGTTCGCGGCGCGCCAGCGGGCGTCCGAGGATCTCCGTCAGAACGATCGCCTGCTTCATGCCGTGCGGGTTGCGCGCCAGCGAGACCACGGGGTGCGTCCCGCCGGCGCCCCGCGCGGATCCGCCGCCGCCGCCGACGAACGCGCCCAAATGCTCGGCCCCGCCGAGTTCCTGCGCGGAGGTCAGGTAGTCGCTTTCCGGCACGATATGCCGGGGGACGTCCGTCAATTCCCGCCGCGGCGCGCGCACGTCGCTTCCCGTGCCGTCCGCCGCGGCGGGACGCGCCTCGCTCCGCTGGCGGCGCGACGTGCCCGGCAGGGTGGGGGCGGGGGAGGGGGGGGACTTTTCGGTGTGGGGCCGAATCGTCGAGCGGCGGCCAAGTTCCTTCCGATCCTCGGGGACGACTTCCAGAATCGCCGGGACGGCGGAGGGGCGTTGCGGCGGGGGCGGACGCCGACGGCCGTCGACCTCCTCGAGGAACAGGTCGATCTCGCTTTGCAGCCGATCGTCGCGGGGGCGCGGGGGTCGAACGGGCCGGCCCGCGCGCTGTTGGCCCTGCTTCGCTCCGGTGACGAGCTGCATGATCCAGCCGATGATCGTGATCACCACGAATGCGACCGCGACCGCCGTGCAACCTTCACCCTGGGCGAGCAGCGAGTAGGACGATGGGACCGTCATGCGACGCGCCTCGCGGGAAGGCGATGAATCGTAAGGGGCGACGAGCGGGTCATTGCAGCGGGGCCGTCGGTGTCGGCGCCGTTCCTTCCCCCGCGATCGCCGAACGCATGCTCGTGTCGGCCTGCAGGTTCTTCAGTTCATAGTAATCGAGCAGGCCCAGCCGGCGGCTGCGGAAGGCGGCGGCGATCGCCTTGGGAACCTCCGCTTCGGCGAGCACCACCTTGGCCCGGTTCTCCTGGACGTGGGCCACCTCTTCCTGTTCGCGGGCCCGCGCCTCGGCCCGCCGCTGCTCCGCTTTGGCCTGGGCGACTTGCATGTCCGCCTCGGCCTGATCCGCCTGCAACCGGGCGCCGATGTTGTCCCCCACGTCGATGTCGGCGATGTCGATCGAGACGATCTCGAGCACGGTCTTGTAGGACGCGGTCGAGCCGATCGCCTGCACGATCCCCTGGCCCACGCGGGCGATGACCGTGTCCTCCGTCGCCCCGCCCACCAGTTGCTTGATGTTCGTGCGGACGGTCACGCGGGCTCGTGCCTTGAGCTGAATGCCGTCGGCGGCGACCGCGTCCAGCGTTCCCGCCGAACGCTTCGGATCCGGGCAGTCGATGACCTTCGGATAGACGCTGGTGCGGACCGCTTCGAGCACGTCGCGGCCCGCGAGGTCGATCGCGCCGGCGGTCGGCCAGTCGAGGTCGATCTGGGCCTTGTGGGCGGCGATCAGCGCCTTGACGACATTGGGGACGTTCCCCCCCGCCAGGTAGTGGGCCTCCAGCGAGCGGGTCGAAATCGGATAATTCCGCGTCAGCCCCGCCTGCACCGCCATGATCTTGCTGCGGACGATCACCGTCGGATTCACCTTCCGCAGGCTCATCATCACCAATTCCGGCAGGCTGATGTCCGCCCGCGTGAACTTGCACTGAATCCACAGACCGAAGTACCGCGCGAACACGGCGAACCCGACGATCAGCATCAGGAACACGATGCCGGCGATGACGGCGATCCACATTTCGTTGGCGGCCAACAGGGGGAACAGGGCGTTTCTCATCGGGGCGGCCTCTCGCTGCGGTACTTGCTGCGGTTCGCTTCCGGCGACCATCGTCGGCCGTCGTTCGGAACAAGGGACCGATCGTCGTCCCGTCGCCTACCATCCTATCGAAAACCGGCCGGTATGGAAGTCGAGGGGGCGGAATCCCCCGGTCGAGATCCCGCCGCGGCTTCCTCTTGTCCCTTCGCCCCGCGAACGCTACCTTTCGCGCGAAGGAGCGAGCCGTGCGGCACGACGATGGGAACTTCGCGAGATCAGCCCCCCCGAAGATCGGATTCGCAGGCGACCCCCGTGCGCTCGAGACCGCGCTGATTCCCGCGTTCGCGCGCACGCCCGCGGTGCTGCGCTATGTGGCTTGCGCGAACGTTCGCACCGCGATCCGGCTCGGAAGGCGGTTCCGATTCCCCGAGGCGACCACGCGGTTCGATCGCCTGCTGGACGATCCCGAGTTGACCGCGATCGTGATCGCGCGCGACGGCGACGAGACGACGAACCATGTCCGCGCGGCGCTGTCCGCGGGAAAACGCGTGCTCAGCGACGCCGTTTCCTGGCTGGATTTCGAATCGCCGCCCGGGGAACTCTCATGCCCGCGATTCGACGCGACGATCGCCGCGGCCCTCGAGCGCGGCCGGTTGGCGGCGGGCTTTCATCGCCGCCACGCGCCGCTGATCGTGCGGGCGCGGGAACTGCTGGCCGAGTCGAACGAACGCCGGACGATGGAGCTTGTCGTTCGCGGCGGGACGGAAGCGAACGCGGCATCTCATGGCGTGGACTTGCTCGCGTACCTCTGCCCGCGGCCGATCGCCGCGATCGAGCGGCGGGCGAAAATGGGCCATGTCGCCGTCACGTTGCGGTTCGTCGATGGTTCGCGCGGCAGTGTGCGTTTCGAACCGGTGTCCGCGGGCGGTTTCCGCGAACGCTTGACGGTCGTCGTCGGCGATCGCTCGATCGCAGTGACCGACTTCCGACGTTTGCGAGGCGTCGGCTTCGACGGCGCTTGCCGGAAGACGCTGTGGCGCGCCGATGACGGGCGCGTCGAGATGGCGCGGCGATTCGTGGAATCGTCCGCCGATCTCACAATCCCATCTCGTCGTCTTCGAGCAGTTCGTTCTCGGTGACGATGGCGATGCCGGCGTCGGACAGAGCGCGAATTCCCTGATCGACGTCGTCCACGCACAGCGCGACGGCGCCGCGGCCCCGGCGGCGGAACAACAGCGGATAGCTGTAGGCGATGTTCACCTCCGCCTGCACCAGCACCGTGCAGATGCGGGCGTAGGGCTGCGGGTCGTCCGGCAGCTCCACGCCGATCAGATCCTTTTCGGAAAACGGAAAGCTCGACAGCTTGAGAGCTTCCTGGGCCCGCTCGTAGTTGTCGAACATCATCCGGACGACGGCGAAGTCGATCGAATCGACCACGCTCAGCCCGATCACCCGCACTTCGTCGCTTTCCACCTGCCGCATCAGTTCCTGCAGGCTGCCCACGTGATTCTCGACGAACACGCAGAACTGCCGCAGCGCCGGCCAATCGCGGCCGCGGAGCGTGGACGCCCCGGTCGCGGAGCGTCCGCCATGTTGACTGGTCATACGACGCGACTCCTCGGGAAGACTCTGCCAGGACGTGGAGCGAGAGGATTCCGCTCATCATAGCGAGTCGACCGGCGGCGACCAGCGTACCGCTTCCGATCGAGGGGCCGTCGCGGCGCGCGCCAGCGGCCCGGACGGTGTGAACGTCCAGGCCGCTGTGATGCGCGCCATCCACAGTGTCGCGACGCACCCGTGTCGTGGTGCGGCGAAATCACGTCGCGTTGAGGTAGCCTCCCGTCCCGCCGCGGCACGCGCCGGGAGCGACGCGGGACGCCTCGCACTTCAAGTCCGAAACGCGGAAGGTGACGGCCAGCGGATACTTGTCGGCCGTGGCGCGGTCGGTGACCGCGGCGCGGCCTCGGAAGTCCCCCAGAACGACGACGTCGAACGTCTGCAGTTTGCCGTCCGCGAACTTCACCACGCCGCGCACGTCGGCGGCGTAACCCCGATCGTTGCGGCCGGTTTCGAGCCGGACCTTGCCGACGAGGTTCTCGCCCTCGAGCTTCATCTCGACTTCGCGGAGATCGGCTCCGCCCCAGAAGAACGGCTCGCCGCGGGTGTTGTCCACTAGATGGAAGCGAGCGATGCGGACCTGCACCGTGCGGGGAACCTCTCCCTGGGCGAGCGCCTTCGTTTCGTCCTCGGTGATCCACATCCGGTCGCGGCCCAGGGCTTCGGCCGTGATCGACCGCAGCCCCGTGCGTCGCCCGGAAAGCTGGAAACCGCCGATGACCTTCGAGGTGACTTCGACGATCGTCACGCCTTCGGGCGGATCGAACGACCAGCGGGTGTCGCGCTGGGGCTTGTCGTCGATCTCCGGAATCTCTTCGTTCGGATCGAACTTGGCGAGAGAGCTCCGCATCAGCCGCTTGGCCGCTTCGCCGCTCAAGGTGTTCGAGAACCCGAGCAGTTTGCCGCTCGCGGTGAACATGTACAAACCCTGAGCCCGCCCGTCGGGCGCGCGTCCGGCCTGTTCGAGCACCTTGCGGAAGAAGTCGCCCTCTTCGTCCCTGCGGCGGCGTTCCAAGTGTTGGTCGACCGCCAGGGGGACGAACTTCTCCTTCAACATCGCCACGACTTCTTCGTCGCTGAAGATCGACTCACGGTCGATCACGCCGTTGTTTCAAGTACAGCCCAACGGATGGCCGCTGCGCGACAGCATGAACAACGGCTTCTTCTCGTCGGCCGCGAGCTTGCGGGCCTCGTTCGTGGCGACCTTCCAGGGAATCGTCTGCATCGGCTCTCCCTCTTCCGGGGCGAGTTCCTTGTGCAGATCGCGGAAACGCTCGAACGTCAGGCCGCTCGCGGCACTGGAGTCGGCGGCAATCGCGCCGCCGCCCCATATTCCGCGGCTTCCCAACATCCAAGCGGCGGCGCCGCTGCCGACCGATGTTCGCAGAAAGCCGCGGCGGTCGAAATTCCGTCCTATGGACATGTGGTTACTCCACGAACCAAGAGTGTGGCGAATCGACTTCTTTCCTCGGGCATCGATACCATGCCGGGCGCGATCCCATCAACATTCCTGCATTTTATCGTCCGCATGTGACCGCGGGAAGTCACACGCTTCGACCGGCCGGCGGATCTTCGGGCCAGGTCTTCCCCAGCGACTGCAGCGCTTCTCTCGCGGAAAGCGGCACGGGTCGCACCGTCGCCGGCTCGACGAGCAGGTGCTTGCCGAGCGGTTTCATTGTGGCAGGTCGCGCAATCCGTGGACGACATCCGCCACCTGCGAAGCTGTCACGGCGACAGCGTAGGTCATTCCCGCGGAGGCGGGAATCCAGTCCCACGCCGGAGCGGCAACGATGCATGATGCCGACTCCCGCATCCGCTGGATGCCCGCCCCCGCCTTCGCCTGCGCGAGGGCAGGCACTGCGCGAGGGCAGGCGCTTCGCGGGCATGACGCACGGTGCGGTCTCGCCGAACTGCCAACACGGAACTTGGAACTCCTGTCATTCCACTGTCGCCGAACCGCCGACTCCCGACTGTCGACCGCCGACTGCCAACTGCCAACTGCCGACTGCCAACTGCCAACTGCCGACTGCCAACTGCCGACTGCCGCCTGCCAACTGCCGACTGCCGCTCTACCGCCCGCCGCCTCCCAGCAGGTTCCCCAGCGGCCGCAGCGACTCGAAATGGTCGCAGGCGATCTTGGTGATCGCCAGCAACGGAACGGCCAGCAACGCCCCGCCGATCCCCCAGATCCAACCCCAGAACAACAGCGACAGCACGATCGCGATCGGGTCGAGTTTCATCGAGCGGCCGAGAATCAGCGGCGTGATGATGCAGCCCTCCAGCAGGTTGATGCCGCCGTAAGCCGCGGGGGCGATGGCCGCGTAGCCGATCGAGTCGAAGCTCAACACCCCCACGAGAAACACGACCGCGGCGCCGACGAAGGCCCCCGCGTAGGGGACGAAATTCAGGCAGCCGGCCATCACGCCCCACAGCACCGGGTTGGGCAGCCCGATCAACCACATCGCCGTCCCGATCGCCGTTCCCAGCCCGATGTTGATCAGCGTGAACGTGATGAGATAACCGGAGATGACCCGCTCGATGTCTTTCAACAGGCTGAACAGGTTCTGGCGGTCGCGATAGGCGGGGGCGAGATGGACCGCCCGGTGCAGCATTCCATCTCCGGTCGCCAGCAGGAAGTACAGCAGCATTCCCGTGACGACGATCCCCGCGATCAACCCCGTGGTGATGTTCAGCAGCGTGCTGGGCAACGTGGGGGCCTTTTCCATTTTCACGGGCACCGCCTCGAAGTCTTCGCCGTCGGTCATCTTCTCGACCTTCTTCGACGCTTCGCGGATGTTGTCGAACGGACTCCGCAGCGAGTCGAGCTTCCACTCGATGTTCTCCAGATGTCGCGGCAGCGTGGAGATCCATTCGGTCGCCGGGATCGACAGCCGGTAGCCCCCGATGACGATCGTCGCCGTCGCCGCCGCGAGCACGATGCCCGCCCCCGCCACTTCCGGAATCCGCAGGCGGGCCAACGCCCGCACGACCGGCCGCAACAACAACGCCAGCACCATGGCGAGCAGAATCGGGAACAGGATCGCCCCGGCGAAGTACAGCGTATAGCCGACCGCCAGCCCCGTCAGGATCCGGAGGGCGATCGGCCGGCGCGGCTTCGGCGGATCGCTCGCCGACGGGGATTCCGGCGAAAAAGGAGACGTCCGCGGCGACGAACTCGCGGGTTCCGGGCCATCGATGCGGATCGGATCGGAAGTCGCCGTCGCCGCGGGACGGATCGACTCCGCGGCGGGCGAAGCGGAGGCGAGCGACGGGTTCTGTGACATGGGCGTCCCCGCGGAACTGGAACCCCGATCGAAACGCAAACGGCGTTCCGTCTCCCGGTGTGGTGGCGCGTCCGCGCGCCGACCTCGCGGCAGATCTGCAACGGTTTCGCGACGGATACATCGCGAAACCGCGAGCGTGCGGGGAGTCGGAGATGACTCCCACGGGGTTTTCCCGACGGAAGAACCAGTGAATGACGCAACCGGACCATCGCGCGGACGCCCTGTGGATCGGTCGCGGCTCGACCACTTCGGCGCGGATTGGTTCAACCGGCATCTCGAAAGCCGGGGCGGCATCTCGAAAGCCGGGGCGGGCCGGGCGTCGATCGTGACTCCGATTCACAGGGCGATATGCGCCGCCCGCCGCGCACGTTACGATGGCGGGGTGCGATCGCCGACTCGTACCGAACGCCCCCGTCGACCAACTCGCGGAGCCATGCCGTGTCTCCTCTCGTCGCCGCCCAATGGTTCACCGAGACGCCCTGGCCGCCGATCGTCGTCGCCGGCCTCTTCGCGGCGTTCGCGTTCATCGGCTGGATGGGAACGAGGCGGGGGATGTACCTCGTCGCGGTGGGCGTCATCGCGGCGGCGTGCGTGGGGATCTTCTATGTCGAGCGGGCGATCGTCACCGAGGGCGAAGTCGTCGAGCAGCACGTCCGCGACCTCGCCGACGCGTTCCGCCGCAAGGATCCGACGGCGACGCTCGAGCACTTCTCTGCGCAGGCCACGCGCGAGCGGTTCCTCGTCGCGTGGGCGATGGCCGCGGTCACCGTGCATGACGACCTGACGATCACCGACATGCAGATCGAACTCGCCGCGCAAGGGTCGCGCGCCACGTCGCATTTCCGGGCGAACGGAACGATCGAGCTGTTGGGCCGCGGCATCCTCGGCCATCGCCCCTCGCGATGGCTGCTCACCTGGCAGAAGGAAGGAGGCGCGTGGCGGATCATTCACGTCGAGCAGCTCGACCCGATCAACGGCCGGCCGATCGAGATTCCGTTCATGGGCGCTCGTTGAACCAGTCCTCGCGGATGATCAGCGTGTCGACGCTGTTCCCGCTGCGCATCTGCACGCGGTTGAATCGCCACGCCCCGCGGATCGCCGCTCCCGGCTGCGTCGCCGCCCACGCCCGGCGATACGCCGATCGGCTCACCGGCCGCGGATGCTCCGCCGCGACTTCCGGCGGCAACTCGTGCGAGTAGTACGACGGCTCGAACATCCAGCCGGCCGCCTCAGCGGTCGGGAGATTCGGATCGGCCGCAAGGAAGAACGCCGCCGCGCACGGCAGCGCGAGTCGAAATCGCAGCTTGTGGCCGATGGTCCCGTGCGTGCCGAACATGACCGCGTCCGTTCGTGAAAGTGTTTCCCGAACTCGACAGTCCGGCCGGAATGGTGCGATTTCGCGACATTCGACCGGCGTGATCCCGCGGTGAGCGAAGAGTGCATTCCGCGTGCCGATCAGCCGTGCGGAGGGAACTCGCCACTCGTCACCGATCATCCCCGATCGGCGGGGGAGTTCAAGTCGGAAATCCCGTGCCGGGGCGTGGGGAAGATCCGGGGCGGGAAAATCGCACCCTGCCCGCCTCGCGGAATTCTCGAAAACTCCTCTTGCGGCGTTGCGGCTCCACTATCCACCATATCCGCCGTCACGTGCGCGTCGGCCGGCGAGTTCGCTGCGCAATTCGGGAAGAACGATCCATGACGAAGTTCGAGACGAATGCCCACACCAGCCAAACCGGAAACCCGCACGAATCTCCCGGCGATGCCGGCGTGGTGAGGACTTTCCGTCGGCTGAGAGGGATCTGCGTGATTCTCGTCGGCTTGGTGTTTTCGGCGTTACAGCTTTTCGAATTGCAACAGCCCTGGTGGCGGGGCCCGTGGTTGCGCACGTTCGAGGGTTGGCTCGTCGCGTACTTTTTCTGGGTCGCGCTCGGGCGCTGGAAGCGCGCGGCCCGCATCGCCGTTTCGTCGACGTGGGACGGGACGCGGCCGGCATGGTCGCAACGGGATCTTGCGCAAATGCGAATCTCGGAGAGTTGGCGATGGAGTCCTCGCGAGTGGCGAGAGTCCCCGTCGCGACTCGTCGAATTCCTCGGCGCGGTCGCCGCCGTGGCGATCGCGGCCCGCCTTCCCGAATCGGGAGGCGCCATCATCCTGCTGACGGCGGCGCACGTCGTCTTCGTGGTTGCGGTGCGTTTCATTCGCGGCGGATCAGCGCCGAACCGAACCGCGCGAAACGGATGACCGACCCGCCGGCTTCGTTCCGGCCATGCAACATGCGTCATGCGACCGACGCGGCGGCGCGCCAAGCGAAGAAACCGGAATCTGATACCACGCCGCGCGACCCGATGACGGACGGATCGGCGATCCGTCGACCGCGACGCGCAAACCGAAGAATCCGACACCTGATACCCCCCCCCCCGGATCCGTCGTTCCGCCGGATCGGGAGCGAACCTGGATCCATGTTGTCGGCCATTCGATCGAGACCGACCCCGAAACCGCGCCAAGCGAAGAATTCGAGGTTCGATACCACCCCCACGGCGAGCCGCTCGGCAATGAAAAGCGCCCGGGCGCCATTGCGTGAGACGCGCTCTCGCTCCCCGGATCCGCTGGATGCCCGCCCCCGCCCCCGCCCCCGCCTGCGCGAGGGCAGGCACTTCGCGGGCATGACGCGCGGTGGAGCCTCGGCGAACTGCCAACACGGGAACTTGGAACTACTGTTGCAAACGTTCGACTTCCGTTCTTTCTGCGCGAATTTTCGACCACGGATTCCAC
>JBBDNT010000227.1:4287-74410 GCA_040877445.1 Planctomycetaceae bacterium | reverse complement strand
TCGGCGGTTCGCAATCTTCGACGACTTCGACCCGGCCTCTTCGAAACCGCAGAGGTCGCGGAGAGGAACCGGCCGAAAGATCCGCTCCTCATCAGTGCCCATCAGTGGAATCCGTGGTCGAAAATTCGCGCAGGAAGAACGGAAGTCGAACGTTTGCAGCGCGAAGACCAGCGGGGCGATGCCGGAACGAAAATTCTTCAGCTCTTCAGCTCGTTTTCTTCACATCATCTTTCCATCCTGATCTTTCCATCCTGCATTTTTCTGTCCTTCAATCTTTCTGTCAGTCTTTCGGTTGCGGCTGTGCCGCGCTGTGGCGTTTGCGTCGTTGCGCGAGACTCGATCCGCGCAGGATCGACGAAAGTGAAACGATTGCACCGCGAAATCAGTCGGCGAACGCCAGTCGCTCCGCCGCGTCGCGCGCCTCCGCCGTCTCCGCGATCAGCACGCACGTGCCGTGCGCGTTCGCCCGCCCGTCCACGAGATACGGAGACGTGCGAACGGCCCGCGCGGCGGTCGGCAACCGCGCTTCGAACCGCTCGAACGCCCGCCGCGGAGCGTCCGCCGCATCGGTCGGCCAGGGGACGTGCAGCCAGACGCCGAATTCGCCGGGCCGCAGCAATTTCCGAAATCCGCGGGCGAGCGCGCCCATCGTCCACCGCGCGTTGATGTCCTGAAAGAAGCGCAGCCGCGGCGTGCCGTCGGCATCGAGGTAACGGCAAACGTCGATCCCCACTGGGCCGAAATAACCCATCGCCCGAAACCGGCTCGCAGCCCGCATTCCGAATTCGTCGATCCAACCGCGCCAACGGGCTTCGAGGTCCGTATCGTGATCGAAGCGGCTGCCGCGATAACGTCCCCACTCGTCGGCGAGCATGTGCGCGATCCCGTCGAAGGTGGGCGGACCTTCCCGCGGAATCGTGAAGTGCGCGGCGAACTCTTCGAGGCGCTCGACCCACGGCTCGAAATACACCGCCCCGTCGCGCGCCAGGCGGAGGCGGATCCAGTCGGCGGTGCGTCGATCGGGCGTGTCCCCCATGCCGATCATTCGCTCGCGGGCCGACATGCCGAACTCCGCCTTCACCACCCACCGCCCGCGATGCGATCGCAACCCCGCGAGCGCTTGTGAAAGATCGTCGAACGAGCGGATGACCGCCGCTCCGCGCAATCCTCCTCCATTCGTTTCGCGCTCCAGCTCCGTCGAAAACCCGCGCGAGTTGGCGCGGGCGACCACATCCTGCGGCGGGGCGACATACGGGATTCCGCGGCGATCGGCCCAGCGGCGCACGTCGTCGGTCCAGCCCCACGGGATGACCTGCCGGACGTCCGCGAAATTGGCGCGGCGGTCGTCGTCGAACAGCGGCCGCAATCGCGGCAACCCGCACTCGGCGAGGTGCTCGAAGAAGCCCGGCTCGATCGCCGCCGACAGTCGGACGAAATCACCCTCGCGGGCGATCGCGGACCACACGCAGGCCAGTTCGGCGTTAAGCCGACGGGCCGCCTCGGTGAGGGTCCACCGCGTTCCCCGCTGCGGGTCGGGGAGCCGATGCTCGAAGTCGAAATCGGCGAGGAACAAATCGGCCAACGGACCCCGCCCCCCCCGCGCTCAGCCCTTCTTCCGCGGACGCGGCGACGGGCAGTGCGTGACGAGATGGTTGAGAACCTTGTCGACCCCCGCCACGCGTCGCACCAGGCCGCCGATGTCGGGCGAGCCGTCGTCCGCTTCGAGCACGCCTTCCAGGCACACGCCCTTCGGTATCCGGCGGACCACCAGCGAGGAGAATTTCAACCCGGACTGCGAGAGCAATTCGCGGCGGATCGCCAGTTCGAGGTCGTGCGGACTCTCCGCGACGGCGGTCGCCTCGGAAGCAGTGAAGTGCGGCTCGTTGCCGATGCTTTCCGCGGAATCCTCTCGCCGTTCCAACGTCGTCCGTGGAGTGCGCATGGTCTGTGTTTCCCTTCGTGGCGCTCGAGTCGTGCCCACCACACGCCCCTTAGTCTATCGAGCGAATCGCGGATTGCGAGCGTGAAATCTTCGTGAACGGAAAAGTTCGGGAAAGTCCCGGTGCGGCTTCCCGGCGACTTGCCCGGTCGACCGCGGCCCCGAAGGGAATGCAACTCTCGTTCCACTCCGGCCGAGGAGGCCGATTTCCGCGTTTTGCGACCGCGAGGTCGCCCCACCTTGCCTGGTTTCGCGCAGCTCGTGCGCGCCGCCGTGGCACGAATTGCCATCAACCGGGCTCCTCGTCCGAAAGAGAGACGGAAAATTCGAAGACGGAAAGATGCCGTCGCAATCGTCGCGTCCCGGGCGCGCTCGATCGTTGACGGGCGGTTGAAAACCTATCGACGTTCGAACCGCGGAGAGCGCCGAGGTCGCGGAGAAGTCACGGCACACCGGCGGGTGGGACGGATTGCCAATCCGTCGTGCGCCGCAACGGCGGATCGGGAGGCAACGACGTGCGACGCCCCGAGTGCTGCGTCTTCGAATCGGCGGCGGAAGTCGCAAGACTTCCGGTGCTTCGGCGATGCCCGGACTTCTTGCGAATCGCGATGCCGCCGGGCGGCTCTCTCGACGCACGAAAGGGCGAGTCGGCCAGCGACCCGGACGCTCCGAGCGTCCGGGTCGCTTCCCCCATTTTCGGAGCAATTCCGCAACGCCGCGATTCGCGCACAGCTCGGCGCTCTCGGCGTCCTCCGCGGTTCATTTCGAAGGGGCGTTTCATGGCCGACTTCGAGCGATCCGGGCCGGCGGTGGCCGTTCGAATTCGCGCCGGGTTTTCGCCCCGACCACCCGATCTGCTATGATCGGCGGTGATCCGGCCTTGGGAAGCGACGAGTCATGGCGATTCGCAGCAATCATTACGACGCCGCCTTCGAGGAGTTCCTGCGGGGGACCGGGATCCCCTACGTCGCCGTCGACGAGAAGCGGCGGGCACTGCTCGCGGGCGGGTCGCTCAAGTCGATGGACTTCATCGTCCATTCCCGCGGCGGACGCAACCTGCTGGTCGACGTCAAGGGGCGGCGGTTCCCCTCCGGCGGCGAGACGCGGCGCCACAAGTGGGAGAACTGGGCCACCGAGGACGATCTCGACAGCCTGCTCGAGTGGGAGCGCGTCTTCGGCGACGGCTTCCGGGCCGTGCTCGTGTTCGCCTACGACATCGTCGAAACCCGCTGGCTGGGCGAGTTCGACGCGCTGTTCGAGCACGCCGAGCATTGCTACGCCTTCTACGGTGTGTGGGCCGACGACTACGTTCGCGAGATGCGCTCCCGCTCGGCGAGTTGGGAGACCGTGACCCTGCCCAGTCGCGCGTTTCGCCAACTCCGTTCGCCGATCGTCGAGTTCCTGTGATGCGCGTCGTCGTCACCGGGATCGGCATGGTCACCCCGCTGGGAAGCGACCGCGAGACGAGCTGGCGGCGGATCGCGGCCGGCGAACGCGCGGGGCGCTGGCTGGACGAGAATTGCCGAACATCGAGCGAGCCGTGCGGCGGAGGTTGGGCCGGCGCTCCGGCGCTCGCCGATTCGACGACCTCGCGCGAGCCGGTGGTCGAACTCGCCTTGCGAGCCGCGCGCGAAGCGGTCGCCGACGCCCGGCTCGATCTCGCCGCGCTCGATCGCGAGCGCGTCGGCTGCGTGATCGGCACGAGCAAGGGAGGCCTGCGCTCGTTCGCCGAGGCGTATCGTCAAGCCCGCGGGGGGCGCCCCGCGAGCCACGCATCGCCGACGGACTCCACCACCACAAGCGCATTCCCCGAATGGGCCCCGCACACGGCCTCCGCGGCGGTCGCGGCGGAATTCGGCCTCCGCGGCGCGGCCCTCTGCCCCGTGGCGGCGTGCGCCACCGGACTGGCGGCGATCCTTCGCGGGGCCGATCTGATCCACGAGGGAGTCTGCGACATCGTGCTCGCCGGCAGCGGCGACGCTTCGCTCACGCTCGCCGTCCTCGCGTCGTTCCGGCGGATGGGGGTGCTGGCCCGCGACTTCGCCGACCCGGCTGCGGCGTGCCGCCCGTTCGACCGCCGCCGCGACGGCTTTCTGGTCGGCGAAGGGGCGGCGGTGCTGGTTCTGGAAGGAGTGACGAGTGCGGCGGTAGTGACGAGTGACGAGTTACGAGTGACGAGTGAAAGAACGGGAACGCGGCCGGCGCGAGGCTCGCCACTTTCCCCCTACGCCGAACTGCTCGCGGGCGGGTGCCTCGCCGACGTCTCCGGTCTGACCGCGCTCGATCCCGACGCCCGCGCTCTGACCCGGCTGATCGGCGACGTGCTGCGCCGCGGCGGACTCGCGCCCGGCGATCTCGATTACGTCAACCTGCACGGCACCGCGACGATCGCGAACGACCGCTGCGAGACGCGGGCGCTTCGCCGATCGCTCGGAACGGCCGCGGACGGCGTCCCCTGTTCGAGCTTCAAAGGGGCGATCGGGCATCTGCTGGGGGCGGCCGGCAGCGTCGAGACCGCCTGCACGCTGCTGGCGATGCGCGACGGAATCATTCCCCCGACGGCCAACCTCGACGAACCGGGCGCGGGTTGCGACCTCGACTACGTCCCCCGCGCGGCGCGGCGCGGCGAAATCCGCCACGCCCTCAAGCTCTCGCTGGGCTTCGGCGGCCACCTGACGGCGGCGGCCTTCCGGCGCGGTGGAAGGAGGATGGAGGATTGAGGATCGAGGATGGCGGACTAAGATAGACTCGACTCCATCCTCCATCCTCCATCCTCTATCCTCCATCCTCTATCCTCTCCACCGGCAGTTTCGACGCCGCCCCGGATACTTCGCGCACGTATTGCGGCACGGCATAACTGGGAAGCCGCTCCCGCAAGGCCGCGATGATCGACAGCCCCTTCTCCGTCTCGACTTCGAAATGGGCCGCCCCGGCCACGCGGTCCAACTGGTGCAGATAGTACGGCAACACGCCGAGATCGATGAGCGCCTCGCACAGCGCCGCCTGCGCCTCGACCGAATCGTTCACCCCCCGCAGCAGGACCGCCTGGTTGAGAGTCGGAATTCCCGATCGCACCAGCATTCGCAACGCTTCCGCGCAATCCCCCGCGATTTCGCGAGGATGATTCGCATGCACCACCATGATCGGCTGCAATCGTGACGAGCGCAGCGACTCGATCAGGTCCGCCGTCACGCGGTCCGGCAGCACGATCGGCAGCCGGGTGTGAATTCGCAGCCGGCGGAGGTGCGGAATCACTTCCAGCCGCGCGATCAAGGCGGCGAGACGGGCATCGGTGAGCATCAGCGGATCGCCTCCGCTGAGGATCGCTTCGTGGATCGACGGGTCGGCCGCGATCGCGTCGAGCGCCGGCGCCCAGTCGTCGAGCCGTCGCGGCTCTTCGCCGTAGGGATAGTGCCGGCGGAAGCAATATCGGCAATGCACGGCGCACGCCCCGGTCGCGACGAGCAGCACGCGCCCCGTGTACTTGTGGAGCAATCCCGGCGCCGCGCGCGAGGCGCCGTCTCCCACGGCGTCGACGGTGAAACCGGGGACCGGTTCGAGTTCGTCCCCCAACGGCAACACCTGCCGCAACAGCGGATCGTTCGGATCGCCGGGCGTCATCCGGGCCAGATAGCTTCCCGGCACGAGCAACGGGAACGACTCCGCCGCCCGGCGGGCCGCGGCGCGGAGCGAATCCGCCAGCCCGAGCCGCTCGATCAGCACGTCGGGATCGCGAATGGCCGCGGCCAGTGAGCGGCGCCAGTCGGATGCGGTCGATGTCGAATACATGAAACATCGCAGTCGAGAGTGAACGGACGCCGGTGAATCATAGCAGAGTCGCCGGATTCCGCCGCCACCCGAGCGCGTCGCCGTGACCGACAGGGAGCGGCAAGGTTTCCTGGCGTGCCACTGTTTCGGCCGAGCCGGAAGAACGTGCCACCTGGGCCAGGCCTCCCGCTCGGCCGAAGCAGTGCCTGCGCGCGGGGGCACTGCCGAAAAGTATTGCCGCACTCCCCACGCGCAAACGTTGGACTTCCGTTCGTCGTGCGCGAATTTCATGAAACCACGGATGTCCCAGCGCGGCCAAGCCGCAACCAAAGCCGCATGCGAAGATGCTAAGGAAATGCGAAGACGAGGAAACCACGAAGGCACGATGCCACGAAGAGAAATGGCGCGTGGCGGGGGATCGGTTGGGGCCGCGATCGGGTCGGCGCCGTTCGCCGTTCGGCCGGAGGCGCACTCCGCTCCATCGAACCGCCGGACCGGATTTGCTTCGCTTCTTCGCGAACTTCGCGCCCTTCTGTTGATGAGCGTCTTCGAACAGAAGCACGCCAAGGACGCGACGAAAGCGAATTGCCGCGGACCTCGCTGCTCCGCGCTTCGTGCCTTGGTGTCGTCGCGGTGATTCCAGCCTTCGGACTTCCGTGCCATCGGGTCATCGTGGTCGGACAATTTGCGCACGCCGCGAAAACTTCAGACGTTAGTAGCACGGATGGCGGCCGGCGATTGGGCGATTCTCGTCGAACGTCGCCTCTCGCTGGTCTTCTCCGCGTCCTCGGCGCACTCGGAGGTTCGATCTTTCCGCGGCGCGAGGAATCGAACCGCGGAGGACGCCGAGGGCGCGGAGAGTTCGATTCGGCGAGATTCGGTCTCGATTGCGGCCTCGCCGCGCGAAATCAGCGTCGATCAGCGAAGATCAGCGTTCCTGGCATTCGCACGGAGGACTCCTCCGCCGCGTGGAACGACGGGGAACAGGAACACTGATCTTCGCTGATCTTCACTGATGATGTTTCCGACGCCCCGTTCCGCGCCGGACTCCTTTTCTTTGCGTTCCTTTGCGGACTTGGCGTCTTGACGTCGAAAACTCTTCGGTTGCGGCCGTGCCGCCCCAGGAATTCGCGTTTCGTATCGTTCTCGTTTCGCCAGGGCGCACGCGGCGGGCATTCCCAGTTTTTCGGGGATCTGTTATCTTCGACGCAGCCGGGGATCGCCGTGCATCGGACACGGCGGCGGACCCGGCGCTCCCTTCAGAGTAACGTCACACAGAGAATTCGAGCAATGCCGCAGATCAACGCGGGGGACTTTCGCAAGGGAATCAAGGTGCTGATCGAGGGGCAGCCGTACGAGATGATCGAACGGAACTTCGAGAAGCCCGGTAAAGGGCAGGCGCTGTACAAGACGAAACTCCGGAACCTCCTCACCGGCACCATCCTCGACCGCACCTACCGTAGCGGCGACGCCTTGGAAGAGGCCGACGTCCGCCGCGGCGAAGGACAATACTTGTACCGCGACACCGAGAGTTTCGTGTTCATGGACAGCGAGTCGTTCGAACAGTATACGGTGCCGAACGAAGTCGTCGGCGACGCGGCCGACTTCTTGCTGGAAAACGCGGTTTGCGGGCTGTTGTTCTGGAACGATCGGCTCATCGAACTCGATCCGCCCAAGCACGTCGTGCTCGAAGTGACCTACACCGAGCCGGGCGCGCGGGGGAACACGGCCACCAACGTGAGCAAGCCGGCGACCGTCGAGACCGGAGCGACGGTGCAGGTTCCGGCCTTCGTCGAGCAGGGAGACAAGATCAAGATCGACGCCTCGACACGGACGTACCTGGAACGGGTGCGCGACTGATCGTTCACGCCCACGGGAGCGCCCCGTGGGATATTCCGTCGCGCGCCACGAACTCGAGAACCCTCGAACCCCGGAGGTCGCCAATGGACGGCGCGCATCTCGTCCTGTACTTCGCCGCCGCGTTCCTCGCGGTGCGAACGCTCGTCTCGCTGATGGAGTCGCACAAACGCCAGACACTGGAGGAACTCCTCGCCCGCGAAGCGCGGGAACGCAAAGCAGCCCGCCGCCGCGAAGCGCAACAGCAGAACCGCCACGCCGCATAGAAGACAGAAAGCAGTAGGCGGTAAGCAGTAGGCAGGATCAGCGGACCGTACCCACCCCAGGTTCGCCGCATTCGATGCCATCAGCCTCGTTGAGACGAGCCGACTGCCGACTGCCGACTGCCGACGCCCTCCCCCCGCTCACGCGGGAGGCTCGCTACGCTCCACTGTCCACTGTCCACCGTCCACTGCCACCCCGTGTCCCACAACCGCAAGCTCTTCATCGAAACCGTCGGCTGCCAGATGAACGTGCTCGACAGCGAGCTCGTGGTGGCCGCGTTGCGCCAGGCGGGTTACGAACTCACCGGCCACATCGGTGAGGCGGACACCGTTCTGTTCAACACGTGCAGCGTCCGCGAGCATGCCGAGCAGAAGATCTACAGCCGCCTCGGCCGCCTCAAGCACAGCCGGCGGGACCGCCCCAAGCAGGTGATCGGCGTTCTCGGTTGCATGGCGCAGAAGGACCAGGAACTCATCTTCCAGCGGGCCCCGCACGTCGACATCGTCATCGGGACCGGCCAGCTCGCCGAAGTCCCGCGGCTGATCGATGAAGCCCGCGAGAAGCGCGGCCACGCCCTCGCCGTCAGTCTCGATCGCAAGGCCGGCGCGCGAGAGACCGTCGAAGCCAGCTTCGAGAGTTACGATCCGCTGCGCGACCCCACGATGCGCCCCTCGCCGTGGCAGGCCTACGTGCGGATCATGATCGGCTGCGACAAGTTCTGCAGCTACTGCGTCGTCCCGGCGACGCGCGGGCCGGAGCAGAGCCGCCCCCCGTCGGAGATCGCCCGCGAAGTCGAAGTCCTCGCCGGGCAGGGAGTCCGCGAAGTCACGCTCCTCGGCCAGACGGTCAACAGCTACAAGCACTCCGAGAACGGTCGGCTCCACCGCCTGTCCGACCTACTCGAACGCATTCACGACACCCCCGGCATCCTGCGGATCAAGTTCATCACCAATTATCCGCGCGACATGGGGAACGAGCTGCTCGAAGCGGTCCGCGATCTGCCCAAGGTCTGCCGTTATCTACACGTCCCGCTGCAATCCGGCTGCGACGACGTGCTGAAAAAGATGAAGCGGGGCTACACCGTCGCGCAGTACCGCGAGATGATGGGCCGCGTCCGGGCGATCGTCCCCGGCTGCTCGGTGTCGAGCGATTTCATCGTCGGCCATCCCGGCGAGACGGAGGAATCGTTCGAACGCAGCATGGACGCGATCCGCGAGTTCCGCTTCAAGAACAGCTACATCTTCAAGTACAGCCCCCGCCCGGGAACGAAGGGATTCGAACTCTTTCCCGACGACGTCCCCGAAGACGTGAAGCGCCGCCGCAACGTCGAACTGCTCGCGCTCCAGACGGAGATCAGCGAAGAAGGCAACGTGGAACTGATCGGCGAGCGGGTCGAGGTGCTGGTCGAAGGGCCGAGCAAAAAAGAGTTACGAGTGACGAGTGACGAGAAGAAGAGTGACGAGTTACGAGTTACGAGTTACGAGAAAACGGATGATGCGCCAGACTCGTCACTCGTCACTCGTCACTCGTCACTTCCGGTTCACTCGTCACTTTCAGTCCAACTCGTCGGCCGCACGATGTGCGACCGGATCGTCGTGTTCGACGGCAACCCGCGCCTCGCCGGCACGCTGGCCACGGTCGAGATCCACGACGGAACGCCGACGACGCTGCTGGGGTCGATCGTCACGCGCGAACTGCAGCACGGCTCGACGGAACTGCTGCCGATCTTGCACTCGTAATGTCCCGTCCGAATCGAAGTCGCGGGTTGACCGTAGGATTCGGACGAACTCGAAATGACAAGTTGAAGTCACAGGGGTCGGCAGGCGGCGTAGGACGGAATTGTATTCCGTCCGCCAGAGTACGGGCACAGGCCGTCGTTCGATCAACGACCTCACCGGATTCTCGCCAGAAGATCGCGCCGAGTGGCGGCGGGCGGGCACCATGGATTACCAATCCGTCCGACACGCCCGATCGTCGAAACCAGCGTAAATAAGCGGGGATCAGCGTTCCTCCTCTTGCTGTTCGGGGAGTCGTCGCGTCGCGGTTCGACGTTGATCTTCGCTGATCTTCACTTGATGATGGTCCAATGCCGCGACTGTTCCGGCGAGCGGGCACGACGGAATACAATTCCGTCCTACCCGCCCGATGCAACCGGTTCGGCGCTGGTGGATTCTCCGTTCGAAATCGAGCGGCGTTCGCAGCCTGTTCGCCGGTCCCGCGATCGTTTAGCATTCGCGGCGGACTCCGCCGCCCCATTCACAACCCGCCGATTTCCATGACCGCGCGATCCGAACTGGTCGACCGGCTTCGCTGGCAGAAATTCCCCGTCCTCGACGACGGGTTCGTCTGTCTCGTCGACGTGATGGGGGACGACGCCGCCGTCGTGCAGGCGGCCCGCGTGAGTTACGGCGAGGGAACGCAGCGCGTCTCCGACGACCGCACGCTGATCCGCTATCTCATGCGGCATCGCCATACCACGCCGTTCGAGATGGCCGAGGTGAAACTCCTCGTCCGCGTGCCGATGGACTGCTGGAGACAGTGGATCCGCCATCGCACGGCGAACGTCAACGAGTACAGTACACGGTATTCGATCGCCATCGACTCGGCCCAGGCGACGCCGCCCGACCGGTGGCGGTCGCAGGCGACGACCAATCGCCAGGGAAGCGGCGACCTGCTCGCGCCGGAACTCGGCGTGCAACTGACGGCGGCAGAGAAGGAACTGCAAGCCCACGCGGCGCGCGAGTATCAGTCCCGGCTCGAGGCGGGCGTCGCCCGCGAACAGGCGCGCAAGGACTTGCCGCTCTCGACGTACACCGAGGCGTATTGGAAAGTCGACCTGCACAACCTGCTGCACTTCCTCAGCCTGCGGATGGATTCGCACGCCCAGCAGGAAATTCGCGATTACGCCACGACGATTGGTCGCGAGATCATCCGTCCGCTGTTCCCGATCGTCTGGGAAGCCTTCGAGGATTACCGGCTGGGGGCGATGTTCCTCAGCCGGCTCGACCGCGAAGTGATCGCCCGGCTGCTCGCCTCGGCCGCCGAGCGGACTGACGCCCCGCCGTTCTCGGAAGAGGCGTTCCTCGCGGCGCAGGATTCGACGTGGCGCGAGCTGACGCGTTCCCGCGAGCGCGACGAATGCCGCGAAAAGCTCGAGAGGCTCGGTCTCCTCGCGCCGGGGTAGCGTCCAGAACGCTTGCGGCCTCGCGGAATTCCCCCCGCGGCCGGGTCACCGGGAGCGTCGAACTACCGCAGCACCCGCAGATCATTGCGAATCCGCCGCCGACCCGCGAGCGGCCGCAGCGTTTCCTGCGCGATCTGCTTCTGATAATAGCTGCGGACACGGCCGGTGATGACCAGTTCGTCGCCGACGACTTCGCAGATCAGTTCGGCCGAATGGAAATCGGGATGCGAGGCGAGCACGCCCTGAATCAGTTCGCCCAGCCCATGGCCGGGATCGATGCGGAGAGACGACATGAAGGAGTGCGAAATGCGAATTGCGAAATGCGGAAGCGCCTGCCGTGAAGATCGGCAATCTGCGCGGACTTTCGCACCCGTTTCGGATTTTCTCAAGTCGTCCCCGCCGCATTCCCGTCGACCGCACCGGCTGCACCGATTGCGCCATCGCCCAGACGGGTTAGCCGCGACCCGAAGTCTCGCGGCGCAGCCGCGAGCGCAGGGAGCGCGTCCCACTCCCGCATCGCTCCGCAACGCCGACGGATCCCCAAAGGTGGGCACGGCCGAAACGAATTGGTACGATCGGAGGGGCTGGAACGATCATTTGGAATCGTGCACGTTTCGCGTCAGGGTGGGTCAGAGGAATGTCGGTCGCGTCCAAGAACAATCGCGCGTCTCGGGCCGACGAGGCGGATCGCGTCGAGGCGCCCTCCGGCGGCGGGGCGTCTGTCCCGGTCTCGGCGAGCGCCGTCGCCGACGAGCCGCGCGAGCCGTGTCCCACTCCCCTCGACTGGCGGGAAGTGCTCGCGGAGTTCCGCGCCGCGGGCGACCCGTGGGAAATCGACTTCGACGGAAGCGCGATCTCCGGCCGCACGATCGGCGCCGGGCCGCCGCTGTACTTCCTCAACGGGCTGGTCGGCTCGCACGAAACCTACGCGCTCCTCGCGTGGCTGCTACGCGAAGAATTCCGTTGCGTGCTGTTCGATCACCCCGCGCCGCGAAACGGCTCGCGCACGCGGGACGCGATGATCGAGCATGTTCGCGCTCTCTCAGCGATCGCCGACGCCCACGGCGACGTGCGATTCGACGTGTTCGCCTCCGGCTTCGGCGGATTGGTCGCGCTGGCGGCGATGGCGAAGGAAGGGAATCGCGTTCGCCGCGCGGCGATCCACGCGGGATTCGCGCATCGCCGGTTGACGCTCGCCGAGCGGACGTTGATTCGGCTCGGCCGGTGGTGTCCGGGGCGTTTGCGCCACGTGCCGATGCTGCGGACGATCCTGCGGGCGAATCACCTGCCGTGGTTCCCGCCGTTCGACCAGTCCCGATACGACTTTCTGGAAAGCGACGCGCTCGCGACGCCGATCCGCGACGCCGCCGCACGCGCGGATGCGCTGCGATCGTGCGACCTGCGGCCGCGACTCGCGGAGATCGACGTGCCGGTGCTGTTGATCCGCACGGAAGGAGAAGGCGCGGCGGCGACCGCCGCGCAACAGGAACTGGAATCGGGGTTGAAGCACGCCCGCAGCGAGTGGCTGCACACCACCGGCCCGGCGGCGTTCCTCACCCACCCGCACCGCGTGGCGAAGCTGATCCGCGAATTCGCCGGCAGCGAGCCTCCCGCGTGAGCGGGGGGAGTGCCGACACCAGTATCCGTAAGTTGATCGATGACGATCGAGGAAAAACGAGCGATCCTGGCGGAGCGATTGACCGTGTTTCGCTCATGGCACTATGAGCGGCTGGCCGAGCGCGTCGAACGCGACGGTCGCGAGCATGACTGCCTGGATCACATCGAAGAAACTGCCCCGGATGGAACCGAGTACCAGATCGAATTCAACGCCTTCTGGAACGACAAGCCGAATGGGGACGTGCGCGTCTGCGGATTCTTGACGGCGGAACCGCAACGGCCGATCTTGCCTTTTATTCCGATCGACACTGCGGACGTCGGCGACGAGTTCATCATGCGTCCTGACGGCACCTTCGTCGGAGAGCCACCGACAACCGACAACTGATAACTGACAACGGACAACTGACGATGGACCAACCCCTCGACGTCATCGCCGTCGGCGCTCATCCCGACGATGTCGAGATCGGCTGCGGCGGAACCTTGGCGAGTCTCGTCCGGCAGGGATACCGCGTCGGGATCGTCGACCTCACCGACGGCGAGCCCACGCCCGAAAGTCCCGGGCCGCATGTGCGACTGGAAGAGGCGCGGCGGGCGGCGGAGATTCTCGGCGTGCACGTCCGCGAGACGCTCGAGTTCACCAACCGCCGCCTGTTCGACTGCTTCGAGGCCCGCGTCGAGTTGGCGAAGATCTTCCGCCGCTATCGTCCGCGGCTCGTGCTCGGCCTGCTCGACAAGACGCCGATGGCATCTCCCGACCATTGGCAGGCGGTGCAGATCACCGACGCGGCCGTGTTCTACTCGCGGCTTACGAAGTGGGACGAGCATTTCGACGGCTTGCCGGTGCACACCATCGAGAAGCAAATCTGGTTCCCGCTGGGGTTCAACAGGTTGCGATTGCCGCGCGACTATGGTCAATTCGTCGTGGACATCTCCGCCACGTTTGCGATCAAGTTGGAGGCGATCCGCGCCTACCGCACGCAGTTCCCGCCGCACAAGGAGCGGGTGTTCCGGCTGGTCGAAAGCGAGAACCGGCTGTTCGGCACCAACGCCGGCTTCGAGGCGGGCGAGTTGTTCGTGACGCCGACCACGCTGGGCGTGAGGGACTTGGTGAATGCGGTGTGCGGCGGCGATTGATGGCAGAGGTCAGAGGTTGTGAATCTTTCGCTTTTCGATCGTCGTCCGCACCGCCGACGCAAAGTCGCCAAGGGCCGCAAAGAAAACAAGCAGAGCGAGCCTCCCGCGTCAGCGGGGGGAGGCGATCGAACCACCAAGTCACGAGGAAACGAAGGACGAAGAACGAGTCCGCGAAGTCATTCCTCTTCGCGGCGCCATCGTTTCACGTCCGCACTTCCTGCGAGAATTCCCGTGAACTTGGAACTACTGACTGAGGAAGATCAGCGAAGAGACAGTGTTCCTGTTCCCGCATTCCACCCGCGGCGGAAGAGTTCTCCGTGCGAATGCCGGGAACGCTGTTCGTCGCTGATCGACGCTGATGGCCCGCGGCGAAACTGCAATCGAGATTGGACTTCACCGTTCGAACTCCGCCGAATCGCCCGCCGCCATCAGCGACACCCGTGGTCTCCCGAAATTCGCGCACGAACGGAAGTCGAACGATTGCACCACGGAGATCGGAGCGGGGGGAGCGATCGGGGGTGGTTTGCGCCGAAAATGCTTCATCAGTCGTCTTCGATCTTCCATTCCGCATCCCCGATCCCTTATTCTCCATTCGCGGCTTCCCCTCTCGTCTCACATCCTCGTTCCACGTTCCCATGCTTTCTCTTCGCGCGGGCCAGTTGAGCATCACCGGCGACTTTCGCGAGAACAACGAGGACCGTTGCCTCGTCGATCCGCAGTCGCGGTTCTTCCTCGTCGCCGACGGCATGGGGGGCCAGTGCGCCGGCGAGAAGGCCAGCGAATTGGCCACCGAGTTGATCTCGACGAAGCTCGACCAGCTCATCGACTTCGCGGCCGACGCCGGCGAGAAGGTGACCCAGGCCATCGACGAGGCGGTCGCCCACGCCAATCACGAGATCATGGCGTTGGGCGAGGTCAGCGCCGATTGCCACAACATGGGCACCACCATCGTGCTGCTGGTGTCCGCCGGCGAAAAGCTGTATGTCGGCGGCGTGGGCGACAGCCGCGCCTATCTGCTCCGCGACGGAAAGCTCGAGCAGCTGACGAAGGACCATTCGATGACGCAGGCGCTGGTCGATCACGGCACGATCTCGCAGGCCGAGGCCGCCACGCACCGCTATCGCAACGTTCTCTACCGCTACCTCGGAACGAAGGAGGGGAGCAACGGCACGGGCGCGCGCGAGATCGAACCGCGCGCCGGAGATCGCGTCATGCTTTGCTCCGACGGCGTGACCGACGGCGTGAAGGACGACGCGCTCGCGGAGATTCTCGCCGAGGCGGACGATCCGCAGGCGGCGGCCGAAAAGCTCGTCGCCGCCGCCCAGGCGGGCGGCTCGAAGGACAACATCACCTGCGTGGTGCTGCACATGACGGAACCGTAGCGCGTCGCCCCGCTCGCGAATTCACGACCGCGCTCCCCGGCCTGTGCCACTGCTTCGGCCGAGCGCCACGAGCATCCGCTTTCGGAAAGGATTCTCGCTCGGCCAAAGAGTATTGCCGCACCACGATCCGGGCTTTCCGACCTCCGTCTTGACTTCCTGGCGGCATACTGCCACAATCTGCGGGTACATCGGTCGGTGCCGATGCGATGAGATCGCCACCCCGTGCGTTGACGGACCTCCGCCGTCGCGACGCATCCACTCAATCCCCGAGGAGCAGCCGCACCATGAAGACGATCGTGAATCTGACCGTTGCCGGCTTGGTTCTGTCGTTCGCCGCCGTCACGCAGGCCGGCGAAGTCAAAGTCACCGGCGTACACATCTGCTGTGGAATGTGCGTGAAAGCGCTGAACGAGGCGCTGACGGGCGTGACCGGCGTGTCGAACGCGAAGCCCGATCAGCAGAGCAAGACCGTGACCTTCGTCGCCGCGGACGACAAGGCGGCCGAGGCGGGCGTGAAGGCCCTCGCCGACGCCGGCTTCCATGGCGCCGCCAAGCACGGCGACAAGGACGTGGCGTTTCCGGCGTCCGGCGCCGCGGCGGACGCGAAGGCCGACAGCGTCGTGCTGACCGGCGTGCACCTGTGCTGCGGCGGGTGCGTGAACGCGGCCACGAAGGCGGCCAAGGAAGTGGCGAACGTCACCGACGCCAAGGCCGACCAGAAGGCCAAGACCGTGACCCTCACGGGCAACTCGGTCGAGGTGGCGAAGGCCGTCGAGGCGCTTAACAAGGCCGGCTTCCACGCCAAGGCGGGCAAGTAGAACGCCCCGTTGAATGCAACCGATCTTCGCAGGCCCGGTCGATGACTTCATCGGCCGGGCCTGTTGCGTCGGGAGGTGCGGTATGGAAATCGACCGTGCCGGTCGAGAGCGGCTCATCGAAGCGATCGATCGATTCGTCTCGGAGGGAATCCCCGCCTTCGAATTCGACGATCGCATCCACGCGATCGCCGCCGCATCATCGGACCCGACGGTGAAGCGGGTCGCCCTTTGCTTATGGTTCTTCTACGACGACGTGATCGACCATCACGTCGCTTGGTCGCGTCAGGAGTGTGATTTCGTCCAAAGGCTCGTTCTTGTGTTGAGGTCGGACGCCCACGTCGATGTCATCCAATCGCGAAAATGGTCCGGGCTGCAACTTCCGGCGATCGCCCTACTGCTGCTCTTCGCGATGTGCACGTCATGGCTCGGTTTCGGCCAGCAACTTTTCGCGGCCACGCCCGTTCTCGGAGTGGCCTCGATCATCATCGCGAAGTGCCGCAACCGACGCGCGTCGGCCCCGTCGCCCGAGCGGATCACGTTGGCGCCGTTCGATTCGATTGCCTCATTGGCACGAATTCGCCGACGAGTACGAGAGTTCGAGAAGCGGCGATATCGACCGGAGATCGAGACGCGACGCATTCGCACTCCAGGTCGCGAATTCATTCTCTCTCTGATGACCCATGCGGCGTGGCTGCTCCTCTCGCCGCTGGTTCTGGTCTTCCAAGCCTTCCCTCGCACCGAATCCGAACTGCGGGTCGTCGAGAATTAGTCGTGGAGAAGCGCGCCATGTCCGCCCACCGCCGCGCCGTCGTGCTCGTCAGCGGCGGGCTTGATTCCGCCACCGTGCTCGCCGTCGCCAAGAGCGAAGGGTTCACCCCCTGCGCCCTCTCGTTCGATTACGGCCAACGGCATCGCTTCGAACTCGACGCGGCGCGGCGCGTCTGCGCCGCCGCCGGCGTCGACGAGCACATCGTGATGCGGCTCGACCTGCGGCGGTTCGGCGGCTCGGCCCTGACCGCCGAGATCGACGTTCCCAAGGACCGCTCCGACGACGACGCGACCGGCGAAATTCCCGTCACCTACGTCCCCGCGCGGAACACGATCTTCCTGTCGATCGCGCTCGGCTGGGCGGAAGTCCTTGGCGCGGAAGACATCTTTCTGGGGGTCAACGCGGTCGATTACAGCGGGTATCCCGACTGCCGGCCGGAATTCATCACCGCTTTCGAAGAAGTCGCCCGGTTGGGAACGAAGGCCGGTGTCGAAGGAACGGCCCGCTGGACCGTTCACGCCCCGCTGATCTCGCTGTCGAAGGGCGAAATCATCCGCCTGGGAACGCGGCTGGGCGTCGATTACGCGCTCACCCATAGCTGTTACGATCCCGACGTGACGGGCCGGGCGTGCGGCCGTTGCGACTCCTGCCGCCTGCGGCTCGCCGGCTTCGCGGAGGCGGGGCTGAACGATCCGCTTGAATCCATCGCGTGAATCCCGCGCGGGCGACGCCCGATACTTCATTTGGGTGTCGCAATTCTTCCTGGCGTGCCACTGCTTCGGCCGAGCCGGACGAACGTGCCACCTCAGCGAGCGTCCCCGCTCGGCCGAAGCAGTGCGTTCGCAGGGGGGGAGCAGTGGCACGATTTCCCTCGGCGCATGCAAGGCAGATGATGGCGCAATCCTACACCGGGGCGGACAAGGGGGCGGACACCGGAGCAGACACGGGGGCGAGCGGCAATTCGATCGTGAATTCGCAATCGGGCGATTGATTGGTCGCCCGCACGCCGACGCGGCCGCCGTGTTGTCGCACGACCTGACGGACGAACGTCAGGCCGACGCCCCAGTTCCCGGCCTCGGCGTCGAGGCGATCGTCGCCGCGCACGAACAGCTCGAACACGTGAGGCAACAGGTCGGGAGCGATACCGCCGCCGGGGTTGCGCACGCGGAACAGAATCGCTCCGTCCCGCTGTTCGGCTTTCAGCGAGATGCGGGACTCGGGCGGACTATACTGCGCGGCGTTCCTCAGCAATTCGGTGAGGGCGTGTTGCAGCAATTCGAAGTCCCCCTCGAGCCGCGGGAGCGACTCGGGCATGTCGACGTCAAACGTCTGCCGCCGCTCCTCGAACCGCGGCGCGACCGCCGCGACCGCCGCGTCGACGACGGCCCGCGGCTCGATCTCGGCGGCGCGAATCGTGAGGCGGCCGGCGGCGATGCGGCCGATGCGCCGCAGGTCGTCGACCAGGCGGCCCATCGACGGGAGGTGCTGGTCCAGCATTTCGGTGACGCTGGCGACCGTGTCGGCATCGACGTTCGGGCGTTTGAGCAGTTCGAACATCAGCCGGATCGGGACGAGCGAATTCCCGATTTCGTGGGCGAGCGAACGGAAGAACGCCCCCATCCGTTCGTCGTCCGGAAGCATCCCGCTGGTCGGCCCGACATTCACCGGGGGAACCGTGGATGCTGGCAATCGAGCCGTGTGGGAAGCGTCCACGCCGGTATCCAGGTTGGAGGAGGGGGAACGCCGCGCGACGGCCGAGGCCGCGTCGGGCCGGCGTGCGCGCAGCGGACGGCGGATCAGCACGCGGGCGATCTGATCGAGCGCCGGGGGTTTCACGAGGTGCTCGTCGAAGCCGGCCCGCCGCGATTTGCGGCGGTCCTCTTCCTGTCCGTAGCCGGTGAGCGCCACGAGCAGCACGTCATCGTGCGCGGGGTCTTTGCGGACGCGGGCGGCGACTTCGTAACCGTCCATGCCGGGCAGTCCGATGTCGAGCAGCACGACCTCGGGGCGGAACTCGGCGATCATTCGCAGGGCGGATGGCCCGTCCTGTGCGGTGGCGACTTCGTGCGGGCCAAGCCGTTGCAACAGCAGCGACAGCATCCGCACCGCGCCCACGTTGTCGTCCACGACCAGCACGCGGCGCGACAGTGCGGGCCGCACCTCGAGAGGCGCGTCGTCCGCAAGGGGTACGGCGTCGGTGACGGGCAGGCAGACGGTGAATTCGCTCCCTTTTCCCGGCCCCGCGCTGCGGGCCGAGATGGTTCCGCCATGCCCCTCGACGAGACTGCGGACCAGAGTCAAGCCGATGCCCAACCCCCCCTGCGCGCGGTCCAACGAGCGCGACGACTGGGTGAACAAGTCGAAGATTCGCGGGAGCAGCTCTTCGTCGATGCCGATCCCGTCGTCGCGCACGTGGATCAAGACCGATCGGCCGCGGCGTTCGACGGCAACGGCGATGCGCCCCCCCTGGTCGGTGTACTTCGAGGCGTTGTTCAACAGGTTTTCGATCACCTGCACGAGGCGGACGGGATCGACGTCGACGACGATCGCCTCGTCCGGCAGTTCGACCGCGAGCGCCTGTTCCTGATCGTCGATGGACCACCGGACCGCTTCGGTCGCGCGTTGCACGATGGTCGCGATCCGCGTGGGCTGCCGCCGCAATTCGACCTTTCCGCGCATGATTCGCGAGACGTCGAGCAGGTCGTCGACGAGTCTCACGAGGTGCTCGACCTGCCGCTGCATCAGTTCGACGGTCTCCTTCTGGCCGTTGGGTTCCATGCGGAGGATGTCCAATCCGCTGCGGATCGGAGCGAGCGGGTTTCGCAACTCGTGGGCGAGCATCGCCAGGAACTCGTCCTTGCGGCGTCCGGCCTCGCGGACCTCCTGATACAACTGGGCGTTCTCGATGGCGATGGTCGCGCGCCGCGCGAGATCCTCTGCGACGTCGAGGTCGTCCGGGCGGAAGCGCCGGCCGGATTCGGCGGTGGCGAAGGTCAACACGCCCAGCGTGCGGTCGTGCGCCTTCAACGGAACCGCGATGTACGACGCCAGCCCCAATTCGCGGATCAACCGCAGATGGACCTCGTCGCGGGCGACGTTCCGCAGCATCTCGTCGTCGATCGCCGGGACGAACTCCGGCTCGCCAGTGCGGAGCACCTGGTAGGCGCCTTGCGGGACGTCGGGATCGGGCGGGTACTCATCCTGCAAGCGCTTGACGAAATCGATCTTCCGCGGATCGACATGGGCGACGGCCAGCCGCTCGACCTGGCCGCCATCGTCCAGGATGTCCACGGCGCACCAGTCGGCGAAGTCGGGGACGGCGAGGCGCGCCACCGCTTGCAGCGTGCTGCGGTAATCGACGAGGGCGGCGAGCGACTTGCTGGCGTCGGCGAGGAACCGCAGCGTGGCTTCGTGCCGCTTCGCCTCCGTCACGTCAGCGCAAATCCCCACCAGCCGTTCCGGCGCGCCGCGTTCGTCGAAGATCAGCTTTCCGCGGGCTTCGAGCCAGTGGATGCTTCCGTCCGGCCAGACGATGCGGTATTCGAGGTTATGATCGCGGCGCTCGTCGACCGTGCGGCGGATCGTGTCCAGCACGCGGTCGCGGTCTTCGGGGTGAATGTCCTGCTGATAGGCCTCGAAGGTGCCGGCGAACGTGCCCGGAGCGAGTCCGTGGATGCGTTCCAGCCCCGGCGACCAGATCACTTCCCCGCTCGCCACGTTCCACTGCCAGGTGCCCATGCGGCCGGCGTCGAGGGCCAGCCGCAGCCGCTCTTCGCTGTCGCGGAGCTGCTGCTCGGCCCGCTTCCGCTCTGAGACGTCGCGGGTGAAGCAGCGGCTGTGGACGAACCGCCCGTCCTCCCAGAAGCCGCTGGTGTCGATCAGCACGTCGCATAGCGAGCCGTCCTTGCGGCGCAGCCGGGCTTCCCGGTTCTGAATGACCTCGCCCCGCAACAGGCGGTCGAGGATGTCGTCGATGTTATCGCGATCGGCATGGAACTCGGTGATGTGGCGTCCCACGTACTCGTCGCGAGAGTAGCCCAGCAAGTCCAACTCGGCCTGATTGGCGCGGAGAATGGTCCCGTCGAGACCGACCCAGTGCAGACCGACCGCGGCGTTTTCGAAGAAGTCGGACAGTTCCTCTTCGCTGCGCCGCAGGCGGCGCTCGACCTCCAGCCGCGCGGTGATGTCGCGGTCGATCGCGGAAGCGCCGATGATGCGGCCTTTTTCGTCGTGGACCGGCGAAATGCGGATCGAGACGTCGATCAGCCTGCCGTCCCGGTATCGCCGCACGGTCTCGAAATGATCGACACGTTCGCCGCGGCGAAGCCGTTGGTGGATTTCGCGCAGTTCGTCGACACGGTCTTCCGGGAGGATCGTCTCGACGAGAGGCCGGCCGATCACTTCATCGGCGGTGAACCCGAACATGTGCGCCGCGCCGTCGTTCCAGTGCGTGGCGACCAGGTCGAACGACATGCCCAGGATGGCGTCTTCGGAGGACTCGACGATCGCGGCGAACCGGTCGCGTTCGAACTTCAGCCGCCGCGCGTCCTCGACGTCGCGGAACACGAGAATCACCCCCACGACGCGGCCGTGCTCGTCGCGGATGGGGGCGGCGCTGTCGTCGATCGCCCGCTCGGTCCCGTCGCGGGCGATCAGCACCGTGTGGTTCGCCAACCCCACGACCTCCCCCAGCCGCAGCGCCTTGGTCACGGGATTCTCGACTGGCTGTCGCGTTTCCTCGTTGACGATGCGGAACACGCCGTCGAGAGGCCGTCCCTCGGCGTCGGCCGGCGCCCAGCCGGTGAGGCGTTCGGCGACGCCGTTGATGAACGTCACGCGTCCCTCGGTGTCGGTGGCGATCACGCCGTCGCCGATGCTCGACAGCGTGACGAAGTACCGCTCCCGTTCGGCGCGGGACTGGCGGGCGATCTCCGCGGCCACGTGCTGCGACCGCCGCAACGATCCGGTGAGCGCCGCTATCGTGCCACCGACAGCGAGGAACATCAGCAGCGACAGCGCTTGCACGCCGTCTTGCGGCAGCAAATGGCCGGTCGGCGGAAACTGAAAATAACACGCGGCGAAAGCGCTGAGCACCATTGCCAGGAGAGCGGGCCCCAGGCCGCCGAACCACGCCGCGACCATCACCGCCGCGAAATAGGTGATTAAGGAAACGCGCTGGTCCAGAACCGGCGATAGCGGGAGAGGGAGCACGATCGCCAGGATGACCGCCGCGAGGGCGACCCCGTAACGCAGCACATGAGAACGATTCGCCATTCCCTCCCCTTCCGGTTCCCGCGATCAGCCGCCACGCGGACGCTGTCGCGCGGCCCGCAATATCGCATCGTACAGTTCTGACGAACCGCGGGCGATACCGCAAACGAAGAGGGTGGGGCGGGAACGGATCGCCGGGTCAGGGAAAATCCCGGTTCGACGGCCGGGAGGATCGGGGTGCGACGACCTTCGGCCGCGAATCTCGTGGGTCGATCGATCGGGTGGGTAGGACGGATTGGTAAGCCGTCGAACCCGCCCGCCGCCATTGCGGCGCGTCAACGCGCCGCCGCGGTGGCCCGTTGCGACGCGCCCGACTTGGCGACGGCGCTTCCGGGGCGGTTCATCAGCCACAACAGCACCGGGCTGGCGATGTAAATCGTGCTGTAGGTTCCCACCAGCACCCCCACCACCAGGCAGAAGGCGAAGCCGTGGATGCCTTCCCCTCCCACCGCGTACAGAATCGCCACCACGATCCAGGTGGTGAACGACGTGAGCAACGTGCGGGCGAGCGTCTGGTTGAGACTGGTGTTGATCATCTCGGGGGTGAGCGCGGGGTTCTTGCCGCGCACCTCGCGGATGCGGTCGAACACCACGATCGTGTCGTTGAGCGAGTATCCCACGATCGTCAGGAAGGCGGCGATCATCGGGAGGTTGATGCGGAAGTCCTCCAGCAGCAGCATCCGGCCGACGGCGGTGTCGTGGATCATCGATGCCAACGCCAGAATGCCGAGGGTGATCAGTACGTCGTGCACGAGGGCGACGACGGCGGCCAATCCGAACGAGATCTGCTGGAACCGGAACCAGATGTAAGCCACGATCGCCGCCATGCTGGCCAGCATGGCGAGCACCGCGGTCTGCTTCATTTCGGCCGCGACGGCGGCCTCGAAGGTGTTGATCTCCTCGAAGATCGGGCTGTTCCGCATCTCGATCTGGATCGCGGCGAGCGCGGCTTCGAGATCGGCGACGTCGAATCGCGGGGCGGCGAGCAATTCCATCTCGGCGTATCGCCGCACCTCTCCTCGCGTTTCGACGCCCTCCTCCGCCGCGTCTCCGGTTCCGCGGAGCATGTAGAGCGACCGCGGATTGTCGTACTTCGGTTGATCGTTCACGCGGAGCAGCTCGAGTTGGTCCTCGATCTGCATTTCCACCGTCGCGAGGGGCAACACGCTGCTGAACTTCAACAGGGCGCGATGCCCGCCGCGAAACTCGCGCGGCATGGGGGGGGCGTCGGCGGGTTGTTCCCGCGGGATCGACGTGATCGGCCGGTACTGATCGAGGGTGACCTTCTTCAGTTCGCGCCCCGGCTCCTGAAAGGCCCTGTCGATGGCGTGGCGAACCACCTTGATTTCCGATTGCATCGAGCGGAGGCGGAACTTCTTCGCCTTTCCTCCCGCGTCCGCCTCGTCGAGGGTCCACAGCGGCTCGATCGTCAGGCCGGTCTTCAATTCGTCCTGCAACTCCGGCGCCCGCAGCGCGGCGCTGACGAAAGCCGGATCCTGCGCTTGGACGAACTCGAACGTCACCATGTTCCCGCCGTTGAAGTCGATGTCGAAGTTCTCGTTGCCTCGGGCGGCGAAGCCGGTCAATCCTCCCACGATCAGCACGAGCGACGCGCCGATGGCGATCGTCTTCTTGCCGAGGAAGTCCCACTGCGTGCGGCCCACGATGCTCAACATGCGAACGCTCTTCAGCCACCGCTTTCGCTCGACGATGTCGAACATCAGCCGGCCGAAGTACAACGCGGTGAACATGCTGGCCACGATCCCGATGAACAACGTGACGGCGAAGCCCCGCACCTGGTCGGTGCCGATCACGTACAGCACGATGGCGGTGATCAGCGTCGTCACGTTGCCGTCCACGATGGCCGAAAGGGCCTTGCCGAAGCCGTTGTGGATCGACATTCGCAAGCTCGAGCCGCGCTGCTGCTCCTCGCGGATGCGTTCGAAGATCAGCACGTTGGCGTCGACCGCCATGCCGATCGTGAGGACGATGCCCGCCAGTCCGGGGAGCGTGAACGCCGCGTCGATGAGCGACATGATCCCCATCACGAGGATCAGGTTGAACACCAGGCACAGCGACGCGACGACCCCCGCGAACAGGTAGTAGCACAGCATGAACACCAGCACGGCGACGCCCGCGATCGCGATCGCCAGCACGCCCTTCTCCTGCACGTCGTGCGCCAGCGTGGGGCCGACGCTGAATTCATAGAGCGGGGTCTCGTTGATCGGAACCTCCAGCGCTCCGGCGTTCAACACGTTGACCAGTTCGTTGACCTCTTCGGTGGTGAATTGCCCCGTGATCTGCCCCTGCGTGCTGATCACCGCCTGCAGCCTCGGCGCCGTGTGAACCTGGCCGTCGAGCAAAATCGCCAGATCGCGGGTCGACCCGTCGGTTCGCGGACGGTTCCGGCTCGTGAGAGTCTGGAACTTGGTGCCGCCCGTTTCGTTGAAGGTGAAATTGACCGCGGGCCGGCCGTTCTCGTCGGCGGCGGACGTCGCCCGCGTGACATACCGCCCCGTGACCCGCGCGTCCGGCGGATCCTGCATCACGAGGACTTCGTAGACCTGCGTTTTCTTGTCGGTGAGCTTGGGGCGGCTGGTCTCCCGGTCGGTCGCCGCGCGGACGGTGATGTCCCGGTCGCCGCCGAATTCCAGCTTGGGATTTCCCTGCTCATCCCAGGCGATCTCCGCCCACCGCGCGACCCGGTCGCCGATCCGCACTTCGGTCAGCCCCGGGTCTGCTTCCGCCTGTTGGATGAACTGCAAGTGGTCGACGCGGTTCGCCAGGATGCCGAATTCCAGGCTTCCGAGCTTGACGATCGCCGCCTTCTTCGCGGCGACGGTTTCCGGATCGGCGCCGGGGATGATGACCTCGATGCGGTCGCTGCCCACCTGCCGGACGGTGATCTCCTCGACATTGGACGGGTCGAGCCGCCGCTTGACCGCGCCGACCATCTGGTCCATCGCGCGCCCTTGGTCTTCGATCTCCTTCCCCTCCGCCTTCGCTTTGTCGAACTGCACCTGGTAGACGAGGTTCGTTCCGCCGGCGAGGTCGATCCCGTAGCGGATCGCGTCCTCCCCGCGCAGCACGAACGGCGTCACCCCCAGCGTGAGGGCGAACAGCACCACGCCGAACCGCGTCGCCGAGTCCTTCATCCGCAGGGCCGTCGCCAGCATCGAGCCGATGACGAACGGCAGCACGACCAGCGCCACCACCAGCAGGAAGATGAGCCAGCCGGACGTACCCGTTTCGCCATCGGCGGCGGTTCGAGCGGCGTCGGCCGCAGGCTCGATGACGGGCGCCTGGGCGAACAGCGTCAGCGCGGTGCGGTAAGCGTCCAACATGCGTTCCAATCCTGTGGCTTCGATGAGTTCGCTTCCCCGAATTCGAGGCAAGCGTCCGTTCCATTCCGACCGGCGGAGCGGTCATCCGGCGGATTCAGCCGGCCTTGCCCTCGCCCTCGCCCGACGACTCTTCCGTGAGCACGGTGACGATGTAACCGCGATGCACCGGCAGGCGGATGTTGTCGTCCACCTTGACGGTCACCTTCTGGCCGTCCGGCGAGATGTTCGCGATCGTGCCGATGATGCCCCCCTGGGTGAGCACGCGGTCGTTCTTCTTCAAGGCCGCGAGCATCTCCTTCCGCCGCTTCTGTTCCCGCCGCCCCGGTCCCAGCACCAGGAAGTAGAACAACACGAACAGGACGACGAAGGGCGCGAACATCTCGATGCCGCTCACCCCGGGCTTGGCCGCCTCGCCGGCTTCCTGGGCGAACAACGGCAGATCGTGCGAGAGCAGGTCGTGCAAGCGGTCGGTCATGTCGCGGGAATCTTCCGAGCATCAGCCGGGCCGGCGGAGTCGTCGTGGGGCGGGCCGTCCCCACCGGATCGCGAAGGAAGGCGTCTCCACCCGGCTGGTGGGCACGGCCCGCCCCACGAACTCGAGCGGTCGCGGTGGAGATCCGCCCGGCGCACTCGATGCGAATGGAGTGCCCACCCCGTTCAACCTCCCCCGGACCCCCCCTCCCTGAGTACAAAGGGGGAGTTGCGGTCGCTGCGCTTCCCGAACGCCGGATTCCGCAGCCGCAACGGCGCGCTATCTTAGACGGTCGCCCCCCAGCGGGCAAGCCGCACGCGGCGAAACTCCGCCGCCTCCCCCGCTCGGATCGCCTCCCGCATCTCCCGCAGCAGCGACTGGTAAAACGCCAGGTTGTGCCACGACACCAGAATCGGCCCCAGCATCTCCTTCGCCATGAACAAATGCCGCAAATACGCCCGGCTGAATCCCGCGCATACCGGGCATCCGCACGCCGGATCGAGCGGGCCGGGGTCGCGTTCGTGCTTCTTGTTCCGCAGCCGCACCGGCCCCTCGGACGTGAACGCCATTGCGTTCCGCCCGTTCCGCGTGGGCATCACGCAGTCGAACAGGTCGATCCCCCGGCAGACCGCCTCGATCAGGTCGATCGGCCGACCGACACCCATCAGGTACCGCGGCCGATCGGCCGGCAGCATCGGCACGGTGAAATCGAGCGTCGCGTACATCTCCTCCGGATGTTCGCCGACGCTCAACCCCCCGATCGCGTAGCCGGGAAAATCGAGCGGCAATAATCCTTGGGCCGAGCGCTCGCGCAACGCCGGATCGGTCCCGCCCTGAACGATGCCGAACAGGGCCTGATCGTCGCGCGATTGCGCGTCGCGGCAACGGGCCGCCCAGCGCGTCGTGCGATCGACCGCCGCGCGCAGCCGTTCCGGCGACGACGGCAGCGGGGCGCATTCGTCCAGACACATGATCGTGTCGGCCCCGAGTCGCTCCTGAACGTGGATCGCCTTTTCCGGCGACAGCTCGAAGCGGCTGCCGTCGATGTGCGAGCGGAAGACGACCTGCTCTTCGTCGAGGCGCATCAGGTCGGCGAGGCTGAAGACCTGAAAGCCTCCGCTGTCGGTGAGCATCGGCCCATCCCAGCCGATGAAGCGGTGCAGCCCCCCCATCTCGGCGACGACCTCCGCCCCCGGCCGCAGCGCGAGGTGATACGTGTTCGCCAACACCTGCTGCACGCCGATCGCGCGAAGCTGTTCGGGCAGCAGCCCCTTCACCGCCCCGACGGTCGCCACCGGCATGAACGCGGGGATCTCGACGGTCCCGTGCGGCGTGACCCATCGCCCGAGGCGCGCGCCGGTGTGCGCGTCGAGCGCGTCGAGATGGAATTGAAATCGAGACAAAGTAGATCCAAGTTCCCCACCAACCAGCGTCCGCTGCGCAAGACTTTTACGCTGAAAGCGTTAAACAAACCAGCCCAGGGTCGCTCGCGCAGCGAGCGCACCCTGGGTGACACGGACCTTCGTGCTCGTCAACCCTGAAAGGGTTGCACAGACCGAAACGGCGATTTGTTCATGCCATCCGTACGTTCCATTCCTGTCGAACCCTTTCAGGGTTCCGGCGATCGCGGCGATCGCAACCCAGGGTGCGCCCGCTGTGCGGCCGACCCTGGGCTGTGTCGTTCAACCCCTTCGGGGTATTCCGGTTGCGCCAAATGAGCCGACGTGCAGGCATGGCCGGTCCGGCAGGTGAGCGTGAATTGAGGCAAGGGCCGCCACGCGACCCCATCTTCGATCTTCCTGCTTCCTTCTTCCGTCTTCCCTATCCCTCCCCGGCGCCGCGCACTTGCACCTGCAAGGCCCCGAGCATCCGTGTGATCTGCTCTTCCTTGCGGTTGATGAAGAATACGTTGTCGAGCACGATCGCGCGGCGTTCCTGGCTGGGGTGCAGGATCAGCCGCCCCGAACGAAGCAAAAGGTACTCGAAGACGTCGTTGATCTCCTTGTCGATCCGCAACTGCGGCGCGGGATACCGCTTCAAGTCGCTGAGAATGCCGTGGTGGTGCAGCAATTCGTTCGGCCGCACTTCCCAGTAGTCGAACCGCACCGAGACCGCCACCCCGATGAAGATCAGCCCCAGCACGCCGGCGAACATGAAGTAGAACGTGGCGTTCGCCAGCGGATCCAGCGACGTGAAGAACCGCAGCGCGGCGGGCATCAGCCCCGGCTTGAGCGTGGCCAGCGACCACAGCCCGACCACGAGCGCCACCACGAAGAAGAACAGCGTCAGCGACGTCGTCCGCGGGAAGTCGAACGAGAACACCACCAGGTTGAGCGCCAGCAACACCAGGAAGATCAGCGCCACCATGTGCGCCGCGGTCGCATCGCCATCCCCCTTCGCGAACAGCATGTAGACTCCCGCGGCGACCGCTGCGAAAAACGTCGGGTACAGGAACACGATCTTCGGATACGACACCAGGTAGATGTGATCCGGCCGGCGAACGGCAGCGGCGGCCTGCCCCGAAACGGATGCGGCTTCGGGCGGCGGAGTGGATGACGTGCTCATGGCGATGGTCTTCGGCTCGTTCGGGAAACAAGCCCGCCCCCGGCGCGGGGCGGGATATTCGGCGGGCACGAACAGCAGCATACCGTCCCGGGGCCGGTCGAACCAACCTCACGCTTGCGGTTTCGCGCCCCACCCCGAATCCGCCCGAATCCGCAACGCCACCCCCGGATCGACCATCGCCGCCGTCGCCAGATGAACGGCTTCCGCCCCCGCCGCGAGATAATCGCGAACGTGCTCCGCCGTGCTCGCCCCGCCCACGCCGATCAAGCGGATCGAATGGCCGTGTGCCCTTGCCCGCTCGGCGAACAACCGCGTCTGCGCGATCGAGGCCGCCCGCGTCGCGTCGCCGCAGATGCCCCGCCGTTCGCCGTCGAACAGCAATTCACCGTCCGGCTTGCGAACCGTCGCCGCGACGCTGTTCGTCATCGCGAACGCATCGACCAGCGGCGCGAGCGATTCCAGCAGCGCGTCCGCCTCCTCCGCGCGAGTCACGTGGCCGAGCTTCGCGATCAACGGCACCCGGCCGATCTCCTCGCGCACGCGGGCGGCGACGTCGCGGGCCGACTCCGGCTGCTGATAAAGCTGCCCGTCGCACGTCGCCACGTTGGGACAGGAAAAATTCGTCTCGATGCACTGCGCCCCGGCATCGACCGCCCACCGCGCGCATCGCGCGTAGTCGCCGGCGAGATCGTCGATAGTCCAGCCCTCCTGCACGCTTCCCACGACCGAGACGGAAAGCACCTTCCCCGCCGGCAGTTTTTCGCGCGTCCGCTCGATGTCGGGTCGCCAAGTGTCCGGCGACGCGGACGGCATGCCGAACGAGACCGCCCAACTCCCGCGCATCTCTGCGCTCGCGGCGACTTCGCTCTCGTCCCCCGCGAGCCGCTCGATCGCGACGGGCTGAAGATTCGGCAGCGGATAACACTCCCGCGCCGCGCTGCGGACGGTCTTGTAAGTCAGCACGTCGAACCCGAGCGAAGCGTAATACAGCACCCACCGCCCATTGAGCAAAGGCCCCGCCGGCACCCCCAACGGCGAACCAACCGGCAACCCGCAGAAGGACCATTCCCCCGGCACGTCCGGCACGTCGACGGCGACCGGTTCCGGCGCGTGCTCGTAGTTCCAGCGGTAGGTCTGGGCGGCGTCGTAACGGGGAAGCGGGGCGACTCGAAGCACGGCATTTTTCCCTATTCAATTAGTATATCGTAGTGGTCCGGCTATCGAAAAATCGGTCGGTCAGGCAAACGTGGGGCAGACATTCCTGTCTGCCCGAGACCCTCGTGCCCTATCCCTCGCGACTTCCGCCTAATCGGCCATGCAAACCTCGGCGATGACCCAATTGCGAAGGGTCACGAAGTAGCCGCGGAACTCGGGGTCGCCTTCGACGCTGTACGAGAGTTGGACGGTGTTGGAATCCGCGTCGAGATCGATGCCTAAATTGGGTTCCAACCGTTTCGATAGCTCTTCCGAAGTTTCGATCTCGGGATGGCATCGCACGAGGGCCGCGAGAATGTCCGGCCACAATCGCGCGTGACGAGCAGGCAATTCGCGAATGACGGCGCGCTGACCCTCGGTCGGTCCGGATTCGTCGGCACGCAAATGAAGGTGAGCGGACTCGATCGGCGGGCTGTGGAACGCGATGTCGGCATCGCACGAACCAGCGTAAAAGTTCAGTTGTCCGAATTCCGGATCGACCAGAGTCTTGCTGGGACTGCGCAACATCCCGTGCGGCTCGTCGAATTCACCGGGCGGAAGAATGCGAATGGTGATTTCATCGCCGGGCTGAACTTCCGGCGCGGGCCAGCTGGCATGCTGCGGGCGGTTTTGCGAGCCGTCGAACATTCCCAGTCCACCGATGCTCAATTCATGTGACTGTTCCCCGTCGGGGCGCTTCGCGTAATCGACGATGACGGAGAGGACGCCGACGCCATCGATTCCGGAAATGCAAACTCGCTTGCCGTTTTTCAGGATTTCGAAGCGTGTGGACATGATGGATGAGCCTCGCCTTTAGGCGATCGACTGACCTGCGATGAACCACAGCGTTGCCCGGTGTGCCACCGAAACAGCCGATTCGGAATCACCAAGTGGAATGCCCGCCTGCCTGAACTCGTCGGGGTCCGGGTGTGCGGGATGGATTAAGTGGGTGCGACACCGAGGTCGCGGCAGATCTTCCTGGCGAGTGGATCCGGGATCTCCGAATGCCGCGGAACCGCCGAGCGGCGGTTGTTCTCGGGATTTCCCCACCACGAGTGGCGGCGTCCCTCGCGGACGAGCGCGCAGCCCTGCCGTCGGAGATGGGCCAGAAGTTCGCGCCGGTTCACGCGGAAATGCCCACTTCTTCGAAGTCTCCCGGTGCCGCGGAACGGGCTTCCTCGCGGTTCATTTCGATCGCCTCCTGAAGGGCGTCGGCGAGGTTGTCGAGCAGTTCCTGGCGCGTGCGTCCTTGCGAGTTGACGCCGGGGATCTCCTCGATCCAACCGATCCACCATTCGCCGTCGTGCTGCACGATCGCCGTGAATTCTCCCGCCATGCGATGGTCCCCGCGAATCGAGAATTGGGCCGCCACCGGTCATGATATCATGCCGGCTGCGAGTCGTCACAACCGGCCATCACCTTCGCTCCATCGCCCGCTTCATCGCGCTCCCCATGTCCGCGGGGCTTTCCGCCACGACCACGCCGGCCGCTTCCAGCGCGGCGATCTTGTCCGCCGCGGTGCCGCTGCCGCCGGAGATGATCGCCCCCGCGTGGCCCATGCGCTTGCCCGGCGGGGCGGTGCGGCCGGCGATGAAGGCGGCGACCGGTTTCGTCACGTGTGCCTTGATGTATTCCGCCGCCTGCTCCTCGGCATTCCCGCCGATTTCGCCGATCAAAAGCATCGCCTCGGTGGCGGGATCGTCCTCGAACATCTTCAGGCAGTCGATGTGGTTGGTGCCGATGATCGGATCGCCGCCGATGCCGACCGCCGTCGATTGCCCGAGGCCCACGTTCCCCAACTGCCAGGCGGCTTCATACGTGAGGGTGCCGCTCTTGCTGATGACGCCGACCTTGCCCGGCTGGTGGATGTAGCCCGGCATGATGCCGATCTTCGCCACGCCGGGGGTGATGACGCCGGGGCAGTTCGGCCCGACGAGCCGGCACGGCTTGCCTGCGAGATACCGCCGCACGCGGACCATGTCGAGCACGGGAACCCCTTCGGTGATGGCGACGATGAGGGCGATGCCGGCGTCGGCCGCTTCCATGATGGCGTCGCCGCAGAAGGGGGGCGGGACGAAGATCATCGCGGTGTTGGCCCCGGTCTTCCGCACGGCTTCTTCGACGGTGTTGAACACGGGAAAGCCGTCCACGCTCGTTCCGCCTTTGCCGGGCGTCACCCCGCCGACGACGACCTCGGCGCCGGGGCGGCACTCGGCGGCATAGTCCCGGCACTGCTGGGAATGGAACAACCCGGCCTTGCCGGTGATGCCCGAGGTGATGAAGCGGGTGGATTCGTCGACGAGGATGCTCATGCTTGGGTTGGCCGGCGAGTGGATTCGAGGAAGTTCATGTCTCGGTCGAGCCGCGACTGGCGGCAGACGCGGTTGTAGGTTTGCTGGAGGGCGACTTTCAAGCAGGGACCGTCCCGCAGAAAGAGCGGCAGGTCGGGCAGTACGTCTCCGATCGAGAGCGGCTCGAACCAGACGTCGAGCGACGCCTGCGCGTCGCGCTCGATCGGATGATAGGAAGCCGCGTACAAGCCGCCAACCTCGTGAGAGGATCCGCCGAGGCGTTGCATCAACTCGACGTGAAGGTTCGCCCGGCGCTCCGTGACGACGTCGACGACGACCACGCCGATTCCACGGCTCAAAAGCGACTCGCACTTCGCGACGAACGCCTGCCTGCGGTCCGGGCGATCCTTGTTCGCCGGGCTGACGAATTCGATCGCGGCGACGACCTCCCGGCCCCCTTCCACCCGGACGATTTCGACCTCCAGCGAGTCCGTCAGTTCCGGCAGCGGGACCGTGAACTGCGATGGACCGGGTTCGTATTGCATCGGCGGCGGAAATCCGGCGAGCGGTTCGGCGACTTCACGATGCAGCCCGGCGACGTCGATTTCCAGTCCGAAGCGCAGGTGCGGCTCCGCATGCCAGGGCGGCGCCAACTGGCGGTTGAGATGATCGGCGACGGCGACGGCCCAGGAATGGTGGAATCCTTCCCAGCCTCGCAATTCGCTGACCGGCGAATGGAAATGATCGAGCAACATCAGGTTTCTCCTCCAGCGGGCATCATAATGACTGGTGCGCGAGTTCGGGAGCGCGTCGATCGTTCTTTTCCCGCACGTTCGGCCAGTCTATCATACGGAAGGGTCGAACCGGACGGCTTCCCCGACGGGACCGTTCGCCTCCCGGAGATCGCCGCCATGAAACCGAAACGGCTGACTTGGCTGCTTGTCGCCGCGTGCGTCGCGCTGCTCGCCGGGTTGCTGGCGTCGTGGCTGGTGCCGTACTGGCGCGAGCGGGGGGCGATCACGGAGTTCGAGCGGATGGGCGTGCCGGTGTTCGATCACTCGGACCTTATCTACACCCCTGTGGGCATTCACATCGAGACGGGCGGTCCGGAATGGCTGCGCGAGATCGTCGGCGACGACTGGATGCGGCCGTTCGGTCGCGTCAGAGGTGTCTGGCTGTTCTTCAATTCGCCGGAAAACCCGTTGGGGTCGCCGCCATCGGCGGCACCGCCGCTATTCGACCTTCTCGTTCGCCTCCGCAACATCGATCAACTCGTCATCCTCGAAGGACAACTCAGCGAATCGGAACTCGCTAAACTCCGGGCACGGTGTCCCGAGATGGACGTGGAGGTCTACCCGCGGCCACCGCCGGCGGCCGCCCCTACCGAGGACGACCCGCCATGAAATCGAAGCGCCTGACCTGGCTGCTCGCCGGTGCGTGCGTCGCGCTGCTCGCCGGGTTGCTGGCGTCGTGGCTCCTGCCGTACTGGCGCGAGCGTGCGGCGATCACGGAGTTGGAGCGGATGGGGGTGCCGGTGTTCGATAGCTGGCACCCGTTGCTCCCCCCGGGCATTCACATCGAGCAGGGGGGCCGGAATGGCTGCGGGAGATCATCGGCGACGACTGGATGCGGCCGTTCGATCGCGTCAGCGCTGTCGGGGTGTACGGCTTGTTCAATTCGCCGGGAAACCCCTTGGGTCCGTCGCCATCGGCGGCACCGCCGCTGTTCGACCTTCTCGTTCGCCTCCGCAACATCGATCAACTCGTGGTCCACGAAGGACAACTCAGCGAATCGGAACTCGCGACACTCCGGGCACGGTTTCCTGAGATGGACGTCGGCTTTTTCAGCTTCCACCCACTGACCGGATCGCCGGAGGACGTCCCGCCATGAAATCGAAACGCCTGACATGGCTGCTCGCCGGAACGTGCGCGCTGTTGCTCGCCGGATTGTTGGCGTCTTGGCTCGTGCCTTACTCCCGCGAACGGGGGGTGATCGCGGAGTTCGAGCGGATGGGCATGCCGGTGTTCGACCACTGGCCGCCGTTCGTGTCGAGCTACATCGGCGGAATCTGCGTGGAGAAACGCGGGCCGGAATGGCTGCGGCGAATCGTCGGCGACGACTGGATGGGCCCGTTCGACCGGGTCACTCACGTCGACGTGGGGCTGTTCTTCTCGTTCGCCACGCGGAGCGAAGCCGAGGACGTCTTTCGATGCCTGCGATCCTTTCGCAACATCGATCGGTTGACGATTGGCGAAGGGCTGCTGACCGAAGAGGAAGTCGCGATCCTCCGCAGCCGGTTTCCGGGGATGGAGTTCGTCCAATACCCTTGGGGCCCGATTCCTGACGCGGCCGGCGCGCATGGTTGATGGTTGAGCCTCGGGGCGGGAATGTCGAGAATCGACCGTGGCGGATCGCAGTAGCGCTTCGCTTCGACATTCGACCATCGACCCGACCATCGCCCCATGCTCTCCGTTCCCGAAGCCCTCGCGGCCATTCTCGCGGAAGTGCGGCCGTTTGATCCCGAGCGCGTGCCGCTCCACGAGTCGCTCGGCCTCGTCCTCGCCGAAGACGTCGCCGCCGCGGAGGATTCGCCGCCGTGGGACAAGTCGCTGATGGACGGGTTCGCGGTTCGCGCGGCGGATGTCGCGGCGGGGCGCGGCGAGTGGCGAGTGCTCGAAGAGGTGACCGCCGGCCGTGTCCCTTCTCGTCCGATCGGCGAAGGCGAGGCGACGCAGATCATGACCGGCGCTCCGCTGCCCGACGGCGCCGACGCGGTGATCCCCGTCGAGCGCGTCGAATACGACGCGCCCGGCGCAACGATGCGGCTGGCCGATGCGGCGACGATGTCGCACGCTTCATCGGTGGTGGGCACAGCCCACCCTACGAAGCCGTCGATCGTTGCGGGGACGAACGTCATTCGCCGGGCGACCGTGTTCGCTACGGGGGACCGGCTCGTGACGTCGGGAACGTTGTTGCGGCCGCAGGAACTCGGGTTGCTCGCCGAAATCGGACAGGCGCGGCCGCTCGTGCGCCGCCGGCCGCGGGTCGCGGTGCTCGCGACGGGGGACGAACTCGTGCCGGTCGACGAAACGCCCGGCCCGGGACGAATCCGCAACTCGAACGAGACGATGCTCTGCGCGCAGCTTCGCCGGGCGGGGGCGGAAGCGGTGCCGCTCGGCATCGCCCGCGACGAACCGGGACATCTTCGCGCGAAGATTCTCGCCGGCCTGGAATGCGACGCGCTGATTCTCTCGGGCGGCGTCTCGGCGGGGACGAAGGATCTCGTGCCGGGGGAACTCGCGCGGGCCGGCGTCCGGCAGGTGTTTCACAAGGTGCGGTTGAAGCCGGGAGCGCCGCTGTGGTTCGGGGTCGGCGAAGGGGTGACGAGTTCGGCGGAGCGACCCGGACGCTCGCAGCGTCCGGGTCGCTGGGCGGCCGGGACGAGTGAAGAAGAAACTCGTAACTCGTCACTCGTAACTCGTCACTTCTCCCCCCTGGTCTTCGGCCTTCCCGGCAATCCGGTCAGCAGCTTCGTCTGCTGCGAATTGTTCGTGCGGACTGCGTTGCGGCGGTTGATGGGGATCGAACCGGCCGAGCCTCAGCCGGTATCGGCCGCTCTCGGGCAGGTTCATGTTGCCCGCGGAGACCGTCCGACATATCATCCCGCCCGCCTCGCAGCGGAGGAAACCGGTTGGGTCGTCCACCCGGTCCGCTGGCACGGCTCGTCCGACCTGCGAGCAACGCTGGACGCGAACGCGCTGGCGATCATCCCGGCGGGGGACCGCGAGTGGAATGCCGGCGAGCGAATCGACGTGTTGCCGTTGTCGTGAAGGGAGAGGGATTGCAATGGATAGCAGTCAACGGGTCGGCGGCCAATGGACCGTGATTGCGCTCGCGGTCTGTTGTTTCCTGGCGGCGTATCTCAGCGGATACTTCCTGGTCGGAGAGCGGCGAACGGAATGGGCCAAGGGTTGGGATCCCGTTACCGACGAAATGATCGGCGTGCAAGTCGAAGTCCGCGAGTTCCCCAGCCGCAAGTGGCGGATTCTCTTCAAGCCGCTGCGCGTTCTCGAATCGATGGCGTTCGACATCCGCGCCTGAACTTCGTCCACGGACGGACGTATAATGACCACCACAATGCTCCCTGAAGCCGCCCCGAAAACCGTCCGCTCGCCGCGTGAGCGGACCGTCGAGCAGATCATCGACACCGCCCGCGCGCAGCCCGCGGAGGGGCGCGGAGCGTGGATCGTTTCCGGGGCGACGGCGGCGCTGTTGTGGGCGAGCTTCACGCCGCTCGACTGGGGACCGCTGGCGTGGGTCGCGCTTGTTCCGCTGATCCTGCTGATCCGCCTTCCCCGGCCGACGCGGAGCATGTACCGGGCGGTGCTCGCCGGCGGGTTCCTGTTCAATCTGATGAGCTTGCAATGGATGCGGCTCGGCCACGCGGCGATGTATCCCGCCTGGGTCGCGACGGCGGCGTACATGGCGCTGTATTTCGTTCTATTCGTGGGGCTTTCGCGCGTGGCGGTGCATCGTTTGCGCGTCCCGTTGTGGGTCGCGGTCCCCGTCGTGTGGGTGGGGCTGGAATACGTCCGGGGGCACTTCCTCACCGGCTTCGGCTGGTACTATCTCGCGCACACGCAGTACCGCTGGCTGGAACTGATCCAGATCAGCGACGTGACCGGCGCCTACGGCGTGAGCTTTCTGATCGCTCTGGCGAACGCGGCGCTCGCCGGCCTCGTGCCGGAAAGCGCATTCCGCAAGCTGCGACTGCTTCCGGCGGCGAGCGACGGAGTCGCGGCCGAAACGCCGGTGAACTCGCGCCGCCCCTGGATCGCGGTCGCGGTCGCGATGCTGGCGTTCGCGAGCGTTTTGAGTTACGGACATGTCCGCCGGGGACAGGCGGCGTTTCGCGAGGGACCGCGGATCGCGCTCGTGCAGGGCAACTTCATCAGTCAGGTGAAGCACGATCCGAACCAATGGGTGACGCTGATCCGCGTGCACCGCGGGCTCACCAGTCTCGCGATCCCTTATCGGCCGGACGTCGTCATCTGGCCGGAAACGATGTTCCCCTGGCCGCTGCACGCCGTCGACGCCGATCTCACCGACGAGCAACTCGTCGCCCTCGCCCCGCCGGAAATCCGCAACAGTCCCCGCTACAGCGACGCGGAATGGATTCGCAACTGGCGGAATCCCGATGCCCGGCATCGGCTCGTCGAAATCGCCGAGTACGCCAACTCCGCGGCGATCATCGGCGTCGGCACGCAGACCCTCGTCGAGGGCGGACCGCGGCGATACAACTCGGCCGTGTTCATCGACCCGGCCCTCGGCATCACCGGCCGGTACGACAAGCTGCACCGCGTGCCGTTCGGCGAGTACATCCCCTTCAGCGACGTGCTGCCGTTCTTGCGGATGTTCTCTCCCTACGGAGGCGACTCCGGCCTCACCGCCGGCGCGCGGGCGGAAGTGTTCGAGTACGCCGGCGCGCGGCTCGCCCCGGTGATTTGTTTCGAGGACACGGTGCCTCACCTGGTGCGGAAGATCGTCCGCGCGACGCGGGATGCCGAAACCGGCCAGCCGGTCGACGTGATCGTGAACCTCACGAACGACGGCTGGTTTCACGGGTCGAGCGAACTGGATCAGCATCTCATCACGGCCGCCTTTCGCGCCGTCGAAACCCGCACGCCGATGGTCCGCGCGGTCAACACCGGCATTTCGGCGGTGATCGACGGCGACGGGGCGATCGTCGAGCCGGACGTGTTCCTGGGCGGGAACATCAGCGTCCCCCGCCTGGTTCGCGGCGGCGACCGCGATGCCGCCAAGCGGGCGGGCGTTTCAGCCGAGGAGCGGCTTCTCGAACCGATGTCGTTCATCGACCCGGCGACGGGCCGCCCGCGGAAATCGCTCGACGCGGTGCTGATCGACGACGTCCCGCTCGACGACCGCGACAGCCTGTACGTCGCCTGGGGCGACTGGTTCGCGGGCACGTGCGGGATGCTCGCGCTGGGTCTCGTGGTGATCGGCCTCGTTCCGAAACGATCCCCCGCCACTTCCCGCAACGAGACGGATCCACCATAATGACACGACCGCCCGCACGCTTGCGGTTTCGCGCCTCTCGCCGATAGTTTCGCCCCCCGTGTTCGTCGATCGCGTCATCATCTACTGTGAAGCCGGGGACGGCGGCAGCGGTTGTCTCAGCTTTCGCCGCGAAGCCCATGTTCCCCGCGGAGGGCCGGACGGCGGCGACGGCGGCGACGGCGGCAGCGTGATCGTCCGGGCCGACCGCAATCTCGGCAGCCTCGCCAACATCGCCGGGCATCGCCACTGGAAGGCCCAGCGCGGCGGAAACGGCCAGGGCAAGCTCCGCACCGGCAAAAGCGGGGAAGACACGATCATCCTCGTGCCACCCGGCACGCTCGTTCGCGACTTGCATTCCGGGAATCTGCTGCGCGATCTGCAACAGGACGGCGAGGAGATCGTCGTCGCCCGCGGCGGCAAGGGGGGCCGCGGCAACAAGCACTTCGCCACCGCCACCAACCGCGCCCCGCGCGAGTTCGAGCCGGGCGAGGAGGCCGAGAAGCGCGACGTGTCGCTCGAACTCAAGCTGATCGCCGACGTCGGTCTCATCGGCAAGCCGAACGCCGGCAAGTCGACGCTGCTCAGCCGTCTGTCCCGCGCCACGCCCGAGATCGCCGATTACCCCTTCACCACGAAGGTGCCCAATCTGGGCGTCGTGCGGGCCACGTACGATCGCGAGTTCGTGCTGGCGGACATTCCCGGGTTGATCGAAGGAGCGCACGCGGGCGTTGGTCTTGGGCACGAGTTCCTTCGCCACGTCGAGCGGACCCGCGTGCTGGTGCACCTCGTCGAGCCGCAGCCGATGGACGGCACGAACCCCGTCGAGAACTACCACGCGATCCGCGCCGAACTGGAGTTGCACGACCCGGCGCTCGTCGAGCGGCCGGAGATCCTCTGCGTGACGAAGGGGGAACTCACCGACGCCGAGGCCGCGGTCGAGTTGTTGCAGGAAGATCTCGGCCGCCCGGTGATGAAGATCTCCGCGGTCACCGGCGCGGGCCTGCCGCAACTGGTGCGCGAAATCGTGTCCCGGCTCGACTGCTTGAGTGCGGAGTGACCGCCGTTCGTATGTTCGTAGTGGCCGCCGGCGATCTGGGCCATGCGCGAGTCCTTTAATGAGCCGAGGGGTTTATCCCCTCGGTGATCTCGCGGCGACAGCAACCGTGAACGTGAGTTTTCCATTGCGGCTGACCGAGTGCCCACCGAGGGGACAAACCCCTCGGCTCAACGACGTATCCTCGCACCGGGACTACGTCTCCTCCGCGGATTCCGCCGCGGGGCGCAGATGGTTCTGCAGTGTGTGCCAGTTGCCCCGCAATCCCTGAATCGACGCCACGGTGACGACGGCCACCGCGGTGATCAGCGCGGTGTTCCACAGGAAGCGCCGCAAGCCCGACGGGCGGGCGTCTCCCATGTATGATTTCATGTTCATCAGGATGATGAACCCGATGACGGCGACGGGCATCAGGCAAGCCGCCAGCGACGAGGCGGTGACCGCCGCGAACCACGGAGCCTGGATCAGCACGCCGACCACCCCCACCGCGGGAATGAGGGAGAACCACCAGCGGCTCGGGCCTTCGTACCGCGTGCCGAACAGTTCGCAGCCGATGAATCCGCTCGCCAGCATGTGCGTGATGATCGTCGAGAAGCCGATCGCGGACATTCCCAGCCCGATCAGCAGCAGCGACAGCGTCGCTCCCAGCGATTCGTTCAGCACCGGCAGGATCGCCCGGATGTCTTTCACCTCGGCGCCGATCGCGCCCGACTCCGGTCCGATCGTGTTCGCCACCGCCACCATCATGAACGTGGTCGCGATGAGGAACGGCACGACCATCCCGCTGAACAGGTCGAAGTACGCCAGTTCCTCGTGCTCGCGGCCCCACTTCTTCCGCAGCAGCGAATACGGATACAGGAAGACCATGTTGATCCCGACCGCCGCGGCGATTCCCCCCACGATGGGAACGATCGTTTGCGGAGGCACGCCCGTGCCGAACACCCGGTCGCGGAAAAACGTGACTCCGGTGATGCCCATCGCGAACCGTTCCAGGTCGATCCCGGTGGCGAACGCGACGATGCCGAACGCCACCACGATCGCCCACACCAGGCATTTGACCGCGAGTTCGTAGATGCGGATTCCCCGCATTCCCTGGTCGTACAGGAACACCACGCCGCACGCGAGCAGCAGCACGCCGAGACCGATCGCCAGCCGCCCGGAGTCGCCGGCCAGCCAGGTTCCATCGGCTCCCGCGAGGACGATCACGCCGTTCGCCGTCAGCGAATATTGCGGAATGTGCCACAGCACGGTCGCGATCATCGCGCTCGCCCCCCACATGATCGCGAGCGCCGGATGCAGGCGATTCCAGAAGGCGGCATACGGCTTCTCGCCGGTCGAGCAAGTTTGCTTCGCCAAGGCCGCGAGCACGAAGAACCCCAGCACGATCGCGAGCGGTTGCACCCACAAGAGTTCATAGCCGAGCAGCGAGGCCATCAGCACGCACGAGGCGATCGACCCACCCCCGAGCGTCATCGCGCTCTGCATGTACCCCGGCCCGCTCAACCGCAGATAACCGGCGATCCGCTGCGGCAACGGCTTGGTGGCGAGTTCCTTCAGATAGGCGGATTCGTCCATCGCGCGCGTCTCTCCGTGAATGGATCGGTCGCACTCGACTATAAGGTGGCACTCCGCGCCAGTCAAAGCGATCGCAACGCAAGGCAACGATTTCGCCTTCGTCATTCCCGCGCGACGTCCCGCATCGTCGGAATCGACGGTCAGAAAAATAGAGAGCAAAAAATGAACTGAGAGAAGGGAACGTTTCTTGCTCGATCGTTGCTGCACCTCATTTTTCTGCCCCGTTTTTCGTGCTGATCGGCAGACGATAGCCGAGAGAGATAATCGTTGGTTGAGACAGCGTCGGCATTGCCGGGCGGTGGACAAGACCGCGCAGGTATGCGACGCTCCGCGACGAGCCGATTTTGCGAGTCGACCCGTCGAAGCCGACGGTCCAATCCGTATTGAGATGAGGAATCAACCATGTTCGACGACGTGCTGAATCGCCTCGGGCTGGCCGCGGAGAACAGCGGCGTTTACGCCGGCGAGTGGATCGAGGCCTCCGGCGGACCGGTGATCGTGTCGCTCAACCCGGCGACCGGCGAGACGATCGCCCGCGTGCGCACCGCCGGCCGCGCCGACTACGATCGCGCCGTCGAACAGGCTGAACTCGCCTTCCGCGATTGGCGAATGGTTCCCGCCCCGGCGCGCGGCGAGATCGTGCGGCGGATCGGCTTGGCGCTGCGTGAATGCAAGGCCGATCTGGGCCTGCTCGTCACCCTCGAAGCCGGCAAGATCAAAAGCGAAGGAGAGGGCGAAGTCCAAGAGATGATCGACATGTGCGATTTCTCCGTCGGCCTCTCGCGGCAACTCTACGGCCTGACGATGCCCAGCGAGCGGCCCCGGCATCGGATATTCGAGCAGTGGCAACCGCTGGGACCGGTCGGCATCATCACCGCCTTCAACTTTCCGGTTGCGGTGTGGGCGTGGAACGCGACGGTCGCGGCGGTCTGCGGCGACTCGATGATCTGGAAGCCCTCGCCGCACACGCCGCTGGTGGCGATCGCGGTGCAGAACATCGTGAATCGCGTGCTGGCCGATCACGGCGTCGCGGGCTTCGAGGGGAGCGTGTTCAACCTGTGCATCGGCGCGGGGAACGAGGCCGGGGAATGGATCGCGGACGACCCGCGGATTCCGCTCGTCTCCGCGACCGGAAGCTGCGCGATGGGCCGCAGCGTCGGCGCGAAAGTCGCCCAACGGCTCGGGCGGTCGCTCTTGGAACTCGGCGGGAACAACGGCGTGATCCTCAGCGAGAAGGCGGACCGCGACCTCGCGCTGCGGGCGGTTCTGTTCGCCGCCGCGGGAACCGCCGGGCAACGCTGCACCACGCTGCGGCGGCTGTTCGTGCACGAGTCGATCGCCGACGAGTTCACGAAAAAACTCGTGACCGCCTACCGCAGCATTCCGATCGGCAACCCGTGGGAAGACGGCGTGCTGATGGGACCGCTGATCAACGAGAAGGCCGTCGAAAGGATGATGCAGGCCCTCGAAACGATCCGGCAGCAAGGTGGCGAAATCCTCTGCGGCGGCAACCGCCTCGACCGGCCGGGGAACTTCGTCGAGCCGGTGGTCGTCCGCGCCCGGCCCGACATGCCGATCGTCGCGGAAGAGACCTTCGCACCCATCCTGTACGTGATGACCTACCGCGAACTGGAAGAGGCGATCCTCGCGCACAACGCGGTCGCGCAGGGATTGTCGTCTGCGATCTTCACCGACAGCCTCGGCGAGGCGGAGCGGTTTCTCTCTCCCGCGGGGAGCGACTGCGGCATCGCCAACGTCAACATCGGCACGTCGGGGGCGGAGATCGGCGGCGCGTTCGGCGGGGAGAAGGAGACCGGCGGTGGCCGTGAGGCTGGCGCCGATTCATGGAAAGCCTACATGCGCCGCCAGACCTGCACGATCAACTGGGGAGGCGATTTGCCGCTCGCCCAGGGAGTGCGGTTCGAGGTGGGAGTCGAGGATAGAGGATAGAGGATGGAGGATGGAGGATGGAGGATGGAGGATGGAGGATGGAGAGGCGGCCGCCCGACGCTTGCGGTTTCGCGCCGGCTGTCGCACCGCCGCCTACCCCCCGCCGATCGCCGGCAAAAAATGCACTTCCGCATCCGCCGGCACTGGCGCGCGAATCCCCAGCGACGCCACCGATCCGCCGACGGAAACCGCCAGTCCCGGCTTGAGCTGGTCTCCCGCCATCAACCGTTCGCGCACGCCGGGACAAGTCGCGTCGAGATTCGCGATCACCTCGCGGACCGTCCGTCCCTCGACCTCGACGCTTTCCCGGCCGTCCGCAAGCGGACGCAGGTTCGGCGGCAGAAACACGCGCGGCATGACTGGCGAATCCCGCTGACGAGGCCCCGGAATCGTTTCATGCGACCCGCGGAATGCGAGAGCATGCGCTCGACCGCTTCATTCGACCCGGTCTCCCCGCGAGCGTCAAGGGCCGACGACTTTCGCCTTCGCGTGAGATCGCCGGCGGCACGAGAACGGGAATCGATCCGATGAAGCATCGGGCAATGGAGCCGCGGAACGTGACGCCGCCGCCGTGATCTCACCCTGGACATGGCCGTCGCCCCGCTGTTCGTGTACCTTCCGTCGCACTTTCCGTTGAAGCGGTTGTTTTCCTCCGAGGACGTGGAGGCGGGCGAATGACGGACGGCAGCGATTCCCGCGAAGTCGAAGCGGCCGGCGAGAGCCACCCGGCCGGCATCGGCGGTTGGCGACGCCGCGTCTGGGAAATCGTCGAAGTCGCCCGGCCGGGCGACCGGCTGAGCCGCGCGTTCGATATCGCCATGCTCGCGCTGATCTTCCTCAACGTGCTGGCGGTGGTCCTCGAGAGCGTCCGCCCGCTGCGCGCGGCCTGGGGACCGTTCTTCATCGCGTTCGAGGCCGTTTCGGTCGCGGTGTTCACGGTCGAATACGTCGCCCGCATGTCCGCGTGCGGCGTGGTGCCGCGGTTTCGCGGCGTGCGCGGCCGCGTGCGCTACGCGCTCACGCCGATGGCGATCATCGACCTGCTGGCGGTGCTGCCGTTCTATCTGCCGTTCGTGGGAATCGACCTGCGGTTCATGCGGTCGTTGCGGCTGTTGCGGATTCTTCGCGTGGCGAAGCTGGGACGATACTTCCGCGCCTTGAACTTGCTCGGCGACGTGGTGCGGAAGCGGCGCGACGAACTGGTGGTCACGACCGCGCTGTTGGCCCTGTTGCTGGTGATGGCCGCCTGCCTGATGTACTCCTTCGAGAACGAGGCGCAGCCCGACGTGTTCAGCGACATTCCCAGCACGATGTGGTGGTCGGTCGTGACGCTGACGACGGTGGGCTACGGCGACATCTACCCGGTGACGGCGGCGGGGAAGATTTGCGGGGCCGCGGTCGCCATCCTCGGAATCGCCTTCTTCGCGATCCCCACCGGCATCCTCGGCTCCGGCTTCGTGGAAGAGATGCACCGGCGAAAGGAAGTCGCCAGGTGCCCGCACTGCGGGAAGGAGTTGTGAACCGTCACTGGGGCCGGTATTGACCGGGTTTCGCGCCACTGGTAGATTCCGCCCGCGTTTCGCGACGCCGGCACGGAAGCCTTCGGAATCGAACTCGGATGAGCGTCTCGGGACAGAACTCGCCTCGAACACAGCCAACGGGGGCCTCCGCCGACGAAGGCATTCCGCCTTTCCCTCGTGCTTCGCTCGGCCCGCCCGCGCTCGATGGAGTCGGCGAAGCGACCAACCTTCGCAGTACGCTCCGGATGTCGCGGCGGCTGGGGCTGTACGTTCCCGCCGCGCTCGTCGTCTACTTCGCCTGCTTCTATGCGGCCTTCCTGCTGAAGTTCGAGTTCGTCCTCACCGCGGCCGAATTGAACCGCTTCCACGGGGCGCTCCCCCTGCTGCTGGCGTCCAAACTGCTGGTGATGATCCTCACGGGCGAATGGCGGCGGACGTTCCGCTACGCGTCGCTCTCCGACCTCGTCCATGTCGGCGCGGGGGCCGTCGTCGCCACCATCCTGTTCTTCACCCTCAACTGGGGGCTCGAAATCGGGCCCCGCGTCCACCGCTCGATCATCGTCATCGATTGCGCCCTGGCGATCCCCGCCATCGGTCTATTGCGCCTCGCCCGGCGATTGTACACCGAATACCTCTATCCGCTGCTCACCAATCGGCACAAGCCGCGGGCGGTGATCTACGGCACAGACCGCGAAGCGATCGCCATCCTCCGCACCATCAAGGCGTCGCACCCCGAATACCGCGTCGTCGGGCTGATCGACGACCGTTGCCGCGAGAAGTTCTCGGTCATCGGCGGCGTCCGCGCCTTCCCCGAAGCGATGGGCTGGCCGAAGATCAAGCAAAAGCTCGCCGCCTCGCACGTCCTCATCCCCAGCACGATTCCCGGCAAGACCGTCCGCGACGTGCTCGCCAACTGCAAGCGCGCCGGACTGAAGACCCACGTCATCCCCGCGATTCACGAACTCGTGCATGGCCGCTACCAGCTCGGAATGCGCGACGTCACCATCGCCGACCTCCTCCGCCGCGAACCCGCCCAACTCGACATGACCCGGCTCAACGCCTGCGTCACCGGCAAGCGGGTCGTCGTCACCGGCGGGGCCGGCAGCATCGGGACCGAACTCTGCCGCCAGATTCTCGATCTCCGCCCCGAGTCGCTCGTCGTCGTCGATCAATCCGAACTCGGCGTGTTCGAAATCGAAAACGAACTTCGCGCCCGGCCGCACGACGACGTCGAACTCCATTTCGTCATCGGCGACATCACCTGCCGCGACTCGATGACCCGCGTGATGGAACGCTTCCGCCCGCAGTTGATGTTCCAGGCGGCGGCGTACAAGCACGTCCCCCTGATGGAGCACAACCCCCGGCAGGCGATCCTCAACAACGTCTTCGGCACGAAGCGGCTGGTCGACCTGGCCGACCGCTTCGAAGTCGAGCAGTTCGTGCTGATCTCGACCGACAAGGCGGTGCGGCCGGCGAACGTGATGGGTTCGACCAAGCTCGTGGCCGAAAAATACGTGCAGGCCGCCTCCGCCCGCTCGCGCACCAAGTTCATCACCGTGCGGTTCGGGAACGTGCTGAACTCGACCGGCAGCGTCGTCCCCACGTTCCGCCGGCAGATCGCCGCGGGAGGTCCCGTGACCGTCACGCATCCCGACATCGTGCGGTTCTTCATGACGATCCCCGAGGCGGTGCAGCTCGTGCTGCAGGCGGCGGCGATCGGCCGTTCGGGAAACGTGCTGATCCTCGAGATGGGCGATCCCGTGAAGATCGTCGACCTGGCGAAAGACATGATCGCCCTTTCCGGGGCGCGGTATCCCGACGATATCGACATCGTCTTCACCGGTCTCCGCCCCGGCGAGAAGCTGTACGAAGAACTGTTCTACGAAGCCGAGGGGCACCCCGAGCGCGTGCACGAGCGGATCTTCTGCGCCCGCTGCCCGGCCCCGCCGGAATCGCAGGTGCAACGGCACATCGGCCGCTTGAGAGAAGCCCTGCACGCCGGGGACGAAGAATCGGCCCGCGTCCTGGCCGAGATCGTCGCGGAATACGTCGCCGCGGATCAACCCACCGCCGCGGCGACGAAAGCCGCCGCCTGACTTCCCGCGCGGCCGCGGCGATGTCGAGAGAGCGCCCACCCGCTTGCGGTTTCGCGGCGGGGCGCACGATCTCGCCAGCCACTCCACCGCCGGGCCGAGCGGAAGTCGTGTTGACATTCCGAGGCGGCCGGATATCGTGGAGGAGTGGCCGAATGGACAATCCACGGCGGACGCGGGTGGCCCGGACGCTGCTTGCGGCGTCCGGGTCGCGAAGCGACAAGAGGGATCACACTGCGGTCTCCTTCGTCGAATGCATCGACCGGCTGGTGCGGGATCTCTCCGGCTGGCGGCGGTCGCCGTGAAAGGAGAGTCGAGTGCGCGCCCTCTTGTCGCCGCGCGACCCCGACGCCTGAACGGCGTCGGGGCCACCCGCGAACCCGGTCGTTATCCCGCACGGGTGTCGCCGTGGAATGATGAACGCGAAGCGCAAAGCCGTACTTGATCGCATCCAGTCGTTCGAGGAAGCGGTTCGCTGCGCCAAGGAGTACCTCGAGAGCGGCAAGCACGCGGACTGGCACAAATTTCGGCCGCTATTCGACCACAAGTTGAAAGACGGTAAGGAAGTGCCGCCGCACAAAGACTGGGTGAAGAACGTGTTTCTTCGGCGCGCGGAGAAGGCACTTACCCGGACAGAGAAACTCCTGCGAGGACTCGACGAACGAGAGCGGGTGCGGGATAACCAAGCACTACGACGGACCGGCCGGGCGGAACGCTCCTTGTGAATCGTGAAACGGTCGAGCGCCCGGCCGGCCTCTAAATGGCGGTCCGTTCGGCGGCGGAGGGCGCGATGTCCGTTGATTCCTTCTTCTTCGTGCGTGACGCCAAACTGCCCACGGTTTCGCAGTGGCAAGCCGCGCTGGATCGGGCCGAGGTCGGCATCGTCCTGGAGGATGTCGGCGACCTTCGCACGCATACCGGTTATCTGCCCGCAACCCATCGCGGCCACCAATCCGGCTTCGAGTGGTTCTACGGGCCAGTGGCCGACAACTTCGGAGGCGATCCGCCGGACGGGTTGGAAGGCCGAGAGCATGTGATCAATTGCGTCACCCACAGCGACATGCGAGAGTTGGTGTGTGGTTCCGTCGCTTGCTCGGTGCTGTTGCAACTGGCGGATGGCATGTTTTTCGACGAAGAGTCAGGAGACTTGCTCGGGCCAGACGAGGCACTCGCTCAAGCCCTCGCAATGGAGCCGCACATCGACCGGCGCAGTCGGTAAGACGCCGAACCAGTGACGTACGGCCGGCTGTGTCGGCCGAATCGCCGAGAACGCGGGCAATCCGATAGGAGGGCGCGGCCGGCACAGCCGGCCCTACGACTACTGAATAACCCTATCCCCGCTGACCATGGAATCCGTGTACCTGGAAACATCGTTCATCAGCTACTTGGTCGCTCGTCCCAGTCGTGACCTGCTTGTCGCTGCGCATCAACAGGTGACGCAGGATTGGTGGGCGAATCGCCGCAGCGGGTTCGAATGCTCGGTCTCCCAAGTCGTCATCGACGAGGCGTCTGTCGGCGATCCGGGCGAAGTACAAAAGCGACTCGCAATCACCGGCAGCTTTGCGGCGCTTGAAATCACCGAGGAGGCCGAAGCGTTGGCCGAGGCCATCCTGGCTGCTGGCATGCTGCCGCCGCACGCCGTTCGCGATGCCGCACATGTTGCGGTGGCGGCCGTTCACGGCATCGAGTATCTGCTGACCTGGAATTGCAAGCACTTGGCAAATGCCCAGATAACGCGAAGAATAGCAGTCGTGTGTGAGAAACTGGGCCATCGGATGCCGATTATCTGTACGCCCGAAGAACTCATGGGAGAATGATGTCATGTGGGAAGACCCCATCGTGGCGGAAGTCCATCGAACGCGGGAAGAGCTTGCGGCCGCATTCGACTATGACGTCAAAGCGATCTTCGCCGATCTCCGCAAGCGTCAGGCCGGGCTGGGTACTCGGCTCGTGAGTCCAAAAAAGCGACCGAACGAAACGCTCCAGCCGACCGGGGCCGCCACTCCGGCCTCTCAGGATTCGAAGTAGCGTAGGGCCGGCCGTGCCGGCCGAATCGCCCAAGAGGCCGCCAGCCCGCTCGGCCCGAAGCGGGCGAGGCCTTCTCGTCTTGCGTCCGGTAGAATGGCGGTCGACGTCGGAAGCGACCTCCTGCTGCCGCCAACTCTTTCGTCGCCGTTCCCGCGAAATAACTGCATCCCCACTTCGGCCGGCACAGCCGGCCCTATCTGGTTCGCCCCCGCCATTCCGAAATAGCGAGCGGAACCGCATGACTCGACTTGCCGTCGAGATGTTCAGCACCGTCGGCGTGGCCGTGTTGTGCATCGTTCTGGGCATCATGGCGCTGGCCGTTTTCTTTTCGGTATTGAGCCGCATCAATTCCGCCGGTGCACGCCCCGAGACGATGGCCGTCCGCGGAATCTTGAAGAAGGACACTTGGGCGAAAGTCCACATGGCCGGCGGCGAGACTTTCGACCGCGTGCGATTCATCGGCTTCACGACCAGCGAAGGCATCAAATCTCATCTGCCCTACGAATTGAGCGGGATGGTGATTCTCGAAGACGAACATGGGTGTCGTTTCCTCGTGCGCGCGAAGGCGATTCGAATGATCGTCGTCGAACCACTCGCCGGAGACGGCGCGCTGCCGGGTGCTTGAAGGCTGCGTGATATGAATTGGTCCTCGAGAGATATCCTGATTCGAGTCGTTGCGCTCGTGGCGCTTTCCCTCGGGCTGTTGTGGATCGTGTCGCCTTGGCTTCAAGTGACCCGAACACGATCGCAGGCTTCCGTCATCCTGAAAGACGAAGTCGTCGGCTTCCGATCCGCCGGTGATGGCATGATAACGGTCCGCCTCGATGGCAAGGAGGAGACCATCGCCGAGTCCGAGCTGGAAAGTTCGGAACCGTATCAGGAGGCGATCAAGCGACTCGGCCACGCGGCGACCGCCCGCCTCGGCGAGCTGGGTGAACAGTATGAAGAGTGGAGTTGGTACCGAGTGAGGCGGTATTACTTGCCGTTGGTGGTCTTGCTCTTCATCGCCCTGTTCGTTGTGTGGAAGCCGCGTGGTCACGATCGTTAGGTCGAGGGTTTCGGCTTGAAGGGGCATCCGCGGGCCGGCGCCGCCGATGTATTTCAGAAGGTCTCATCCATATGAACCGGAACAATCGCGGCTTGCCGATCGTCGCCCTCTTCCTTCTCGCCTGCTCGGGATGCACGATTCCGACAGTCGAGAATCCGCTCGTCGCGCCGGCGGACGCCAAGCCGCTTCCCAGCCTCCACGGCGTCTACCGATCGACGGACTGCCCGGACAACCTCGTCAATTACGCGCATATCGGGCCGGCCGGCGACGGTTATCCCGCCAGCTTCCTTCGGATCGTCGTGGTCAGCCAACCCAAGGATCAAACCGCGCTCGGATTCTCTTCCTACATCGGATTCGTGGAGCCGATCGGGAAGCATCACGTGCTGCACATTCCGTGGTCGAAGACCGAGGTGCCCGACGAACAACGAACCAACTGGAACCAGAATTGGGAGGACGATCAGGTCGCCGGCTACATGGTCATGCGGCTTTCCGTCGCGCCGGACGACGTGGAAATGTCCGACCTGAATGATGATTTCGTCGAACAGCAGATCGCCGCGAAGAAAATCGACGGTCGCGTCACGCGAAAGGCGGGCGAACGGGACGACGCCGAGCCGGGGAACAAGACGATCACGATCACCGCCGATACCGACGACCTCCGGAAATTCTTCACGCGTCATATCGACGGAGAGTTGTTCAACGAATCACGTTGGAAGTTCACGCGCGTGAAGTGACCCGACCGCGACGGCTTCCGTTTCGTTCATGGCCCATCGGACGGCGGGGTCCGCCAAGCATTGGCGCTACGCGAGGAGGTACGGATGGAAGGCGGCGGCGGAGCGTTCATCAAGGGCGGTTGCGGTTGTTTGGTCGCATTCGCGGTGGTCGCGCTCCTGGCCGTGATGGTGGGCGGGCACGCGCATATCGATCTCGGTGGCGCGTTGTGCCTGTTCGTGATGGGCGGTCTGTTCGGTCTGGTGTTTTTCGCCGTGTACAACAAGGGGCGCGACGACGCGACGGCGCCGGAATCTCGATCGGCGCGGAGCGCGGAGCGGTTCGGCGACATCGAGCCGCGTGACGAGGAAACTTCGTTCGGACCCGCCGAACCGATTCGATGTCTCGAGTGCGGACAGATCATGTCGCCGGAAACCGCCCAGTGTCCGAAATGCGGCTGGTCCTGGAAAGCGAGTGGAAGATAGGCTCGCCTGCTTCGATTCGTTCCACCGCAACAAGCTTTGGGCATGAACATGGAACTCGACCTCGCGATTTTCATCGGCGTATGCCACGTGGTCGGCTTCGCCATCCTCGGGTATGGGCTGTGGAGCGCCCGCAAGTCGACGCGGGCGGCGGCGTGGCCGAGCGTGTCGGCGACGATCACGAAGCTGGAGGTTCGCGAGATTTCCGACAGCGAGAGCACCACCTACGAAGTCAAGGTCGAGTACGCCTACACCGTCGCTGGAACGGCCTACGCGGGTTCCCGCGTCGCGTTCGGTTACGCGGGGAGCAGTGGGCGGAAAGCTCACGACGAGATCCACCGGAAGCTGCGGGAGGCGAAAGGCGTTTCGGTGCGCTACGACCCGTCCGCCCCGTCGGTCTCGTGCCTGTCGTACGGGATGCACCGGTCCATTCAATTCGCGCTGGCGTTCGCGGTCGCCTGGCTGCTGTTCTGGTCCGGTTTCACTCTTCTCTGGCTCTCGTCGAACATCGCGGCGGGCGTCGTCATCGTCATGTTCGTGCTGTTCGTGTCCGGTTTCACGCTTCTGGCCTGGCTGTTCTCGCGAAGCGATTCGGTCCTGCTGAATAACTTGTCGGTGCAGTGAGCAGGGCCGAACCGGGCGGCCCTGGCCGGGCGTTGAATGAGATCGCGTAGTCCGCATCACCCTTCACCATGCCGTGAGCGACGAATCGACTTCATCGCCGGAATCCGAACCGTGCGACCGCTGGGCGCTTCATGTGCGGCGGTTGCAGGGGCGGATGAGCGTCTTCACGGCGACGGTCGCCAAGCTGGCGTTGCCCTGGACGATCGTCGCGTGGGCCACACCATTGATTTTCGGGTGGAGCAGGTCGGGAGACCCCATATCTCCCATGATGCTGGGCTGGCCGGTGCTGATTCTCGGCGCGCTGTTCGCGAGCCTGTGGGGATCGTTCCGGGCGCAGGGGCGGCCGCAAACGCTCGCCATCATCGCGTTGTTCCTGCATCCGCTGCTGTTGCTGGGGCTTTGCGTCGTCGTGATCGTGATCGCGACGACCGGCTGGTAGGGGACGGTTCGAGATTTGTTCGACAGCGCGAAACCGCAAGCGTGCGGAGGCCCGGTTTCACCTTCGTTGTTCCTTCTTCCTTCTTCCTTCTTCCTTCTTCCTACGGCGGATCGTACCCGCCGGGGTGAAACGGATGGCAGCGGCAGATGCGGCGCACGCCGCGCCAGGCCCCGCGGAGGGCGCCGTACTTCCGAACCGCCTGGATGAAGTACTCGCTGCACGTGGGATAGAACCGGCATTGCCGGCCGAAGATCGGGCTGAGGACGATCTGATAGCCTCGCACGAAAAGGATCAGCAATCGCGCCGGCAACTCGATGATCCACCGCGCCGCGCTCATTCCCGCTCCTTCGCCATTCGCCGCGACAGCTTCCACGCCAGGGCGTACAACGATCGGCGGTAGTCGTCGAGCGTCGCCCCGGAATCCGGGCGGGGAATGAGGATCAGGTCGAGATCGCTGGGCAACTCGGGGCGTTCCAACCGGAACGCCTCGCGCAGCAATCGCTTCAGCCGGTTGCGCCGCACCGCGCCGCCGTGCTTCCGCGAGACGCTCACTCCGCACCGCGCGTGGCCGAGTTCGTTCGACGCGGCGAACAGCAGCAGATGCCCGTCGCCGGCCTTTTGCTGCGCGTCGTACACGCGGGCGAACTCCTTCGGGGAGCGAAGGCGGAGGTGTGGCGGTCGGCCGAGGGGTTTCACGGGGAATAGTGGGTAGTGGATAGTCGGTTGTGGGTAGAAGAAGGGGGGCGGCGTCACGCTTGCGGTTTCGCGTCGTCGGACGGTGGTTCTTCGGTCTTCACCGATTCCGAGTCCTCCGGTTTCGGCTTTCGCAAATACCATAACTCGTCCTGCGGCGGAGTGGCCCGCGGGGCGGTCCGCACGCGTTTGCGCAAGCTGCCTCCCCACAGGATCGTCACGATGATCAGCATTCCGCCGATGATCGCGATCCCGACGATCGCCAGCAACCCGCTGGCCACGACGCGCTCCCGCCGCGCGCGCTCCTTCGCCGCCCGCCGCGCCGCCTCGGCCGCGTCCGCGTCCGCGTCGCCGTGATCGCTCTCCACCGCGGCGGCCGCGTCCACCGGGGCGCGCTCCGGCTCCTGCGCGATCGAATCGGTGGGAACGACGAAGATCAGGAGGATCGCCGCGAGCCCCGGCGCCATTCCGCGGCGCCAACCAGAGATCGCGCGCCGAGCCGGAACCATCGTTGCCTCCACCTCGTCTCGGTCATCGGCACGCTTGCGGTTTCGCGGCGCGCGGGAAACGCACGTCACCACGATCCCGCCCGCGGATCGAACGGTTGCGCTTTGGCCAGCCGCGTGAACAAGTCGCGCGCCTCGTCGTTGGGATGCGGCGGGACGACGACCTTCACGACGACGTACTGGTCCCCCCGCTTGCCCGATTTGCGATCGACGATTCCCTTTTCGCGCAGCCGCAGTTTCCGCCCGCTGGAACTTCCTTCGGGAATGGTCACGACGACCGGGCCTTCGTCGAGCGTGGGGACTTCGACCTTCGCGCCGAGGGCGGCTTCAGTCGGCGTGACGGGGACGTCGAGATGGATGTCGTTCTTCTCGCGGCGAAAGTACGGGTGCAGGGCGACGCGCACGGTGACCAGCAGATCGCCCGCTCCCGCCGGTCCCGGTTCGCCCTGTCCGGCAAGGCGGATCACGCTGCCGTCTTCGATGCCCGCGGGGATCTTCGCGGTGATCGTCTCCGGGCGGCCGTCGCGGGAGAGATGCATGTCGTGCTTGCCGCCGAGGGCGGCGACATGGAAGGGGACCTGGATTTCGATCCGCAGGTCCGCGCCTTTGACCGGCGGGGCCTGACGCGTGCCGCGATACCCGCGCCCTCCTCCTCCGCCGAACAAGTCGCGAATGTCGAACCCGCCTCCGCCGAAGAGTTCTTCGATGTCGACCGCTCCGCCGCCGCCGGGACCGCCGCCGCCCCAGCTGTAGGTGCGACCGCCTCCGCCGGGGAACGGCCCGCCGCCGCGGAAGGTGTGGCCGAACTGATCGTATTGCTTCCGCTTCTCGGCGTCTCCCAGGACGGAATACGCGTCCTGCGCCTGCTTGAAGCGTTCGGCGGCTTGCTTGTCGTCCGGCTTCATGTCGGGGTGGTTCTCGCGGACGATTTTCTTGTACGCCTTGCGCACTTCCGCCGGCGAGGCGTCGCGCGCGACCCCCAGCACCTTGTAGTAGTCTTCGTCGGCCATTGCGGCATTCTAGGGGCGGGTTTCGATCGAATTCAAGATGGGGCCGAAGGTTCGGCGATCCTCCGACTCCGGCCGTAGGACGGAATTGAATTCCGTCCGCCACCGACCGGCTGTCCCTTCGGATCGCGGTTCCGGATCGTATCGAAGGCTCGCTCGCGCGCCGCACGTCGTTCGGCAGGCGGGTACGACGGATTGCGAATCCGTCCTACCCGCCGATCCGCCGCATTCTCTCCCGTCCGAAGACGCGAAAGGCTCGCTGAGAGGTTGTGAATCTTTCGCGTCGTCATTCCCGCGAAGGCGGGAATCCAGTCGATGCACGGACAGTGATCCCATAGGGTGGCCGCGTTGGCGATTGCTGGATTCCCGCCCCCGCCTTCGCGAGGGCAGGCACTGCGCGGGAATGACGGAAAAGCGCCTGCGCGGGAAAGACGGTTGGGTGCGTCGTCAGCGGAAACAGAAAGGTTCACAACCTCTGAGGATTCCGCGACATCGTAGCGGTCTTGCGCGGAAATCATCCTTCCATCGCATTCATCGGCCGGCTGGGGTAAAACGACTCGACATGGAAGGCGTGGTCAGACGGATTGGCAATCCTTCCAAGAGAGATGCGATCGCCAGTGCGGATCGGCATCCGGCGAGATCGGGGCTTCACGAAGCGGACGGCATCGATGTTTTCCGGCTCACCGCCGAGGAACGATCCGACGGGTCGATACGCATCCATGTAGACGTACCGAAGCAGGAAAGTCGGCGGGTCGCAAGGGTCGATGTGGCGATCGTCGTGAAGGGCAAGCGACTGTTGGCGGTTCCCGTTCAGGTGCGAGTGGGAAAAGCAGGGGCGTGGTTCGATTTCTCCGGAAACGCGGAGATGCTGGCCAACTCCCGGATCGACCTGTTGATCGACTTGGTCGATCCCGAACGAGCCAGCGTCGGCACGGTCTACAGAATCCACGTCGGCAACTACCTCGCCGAGAATGGCACGAAGCCACCGGGCGCAAGAATGCCGTGAGAGCCGACTCGGTGAGCGAAAAGACGGGTCGGCCTCCTCGCGACAGTGGAGCCGCGCACGGAGTAAGCGGGATTCGCCGGATCGGCCGCTTACTTCGTGCGCGGCTCCTTGGGGTGCGCGCCTTCATGGGAAGCGCGCTCACGCGGCGGCGGGTTCCGGGCCGATCTTTTTCGTTCCCTTGCCCGCGCGGGCCTTCAGATCGAACAGCCCGAAGATTTCCGATGCGGTGAGGCTCAGCGAGGCGTTCGCGTTGTCGTCGCCGCCGAGGATCGCGTGGAACAGCTCGCGCTTCTGCTGGAGCACGAGGTCGATCCGCTCTTCGATCGTGTCCTTCGAGATGAACTTCGTCACGATCACCGGGTTCTTCTGGCCGATGCGGTGCGCCCGGTTGATCGCCTGGTCCTCGACCGCCGGGTTCCACCAGCGGTCGAACAGGAAGACGTAACCGGCGAATTGCAGATTCAGCCCCACCGCGCCGGTGCCGTAGCTCATCAACAAAAGATGCGCGTCGGGATCGTCGCGGAATCGGTTGAGAATCGGCTCGCGTTTCTTCGTCGGCACGCCGCCGTGGTAGGTCAGCGTGCCGAACCGTTCCATCCGGGCCGCCAGCCAGTCCAGCGTCTTCGTCCACTGGCTGAACAGGATCGCCTTGCCGCCGCAAGCCGCGATCTCCTCCATCTCCGCGGAGAGGCGTTCGAACTTGGCGCTCTCCCCGGTCAGCGGGTCGTAATTGGTGATCTGCTTCAACCGCAGCACCAGCTCGAACACGTGCTGAATGCTGATCGAGTCGCCCATCTCGTCGAGTTGGAACACGCCTTCCTTCTCGGCCGCCTGATAGGCGAGCTTCTGCGCAGGGGCGAGTTCGAGATGCTCGTCGCGATCGAGCCGCGGCGGCAGATCGGTCAGCACGAGGTCTTTCGTCCGGCGAAGGATGTAATCCTTCGCCAGCCGCGAAAGCTGCCGCAAGTCGGGCGTGCCGCGCGGCGGGATGACCTCCATATACTCGAACAGGGCGGCGAGTTCTTCGGGCCGATTTTCGATCGGCGTGCCGGTGAGGGCCCAGCTTCGCTTGCGGGCGATCCCGCGGGCGGTTTCGGCGGTGCGCGAGTCGCGGTTCTTGATGCGCTGCGCCTCATCGAGGACGACGAGGTCGAACAGCGGGCGTTCGTCCTCAGTGAGCGCTTCGAAGTCCCGCACCAGCAGCTCGTAGTTGGCGACGCGAATCGGAATGCCGGGCATCGTCCACAGCATCCGCCGGCGGGCGGAGTCCCCTTCGATCGTGACGATCGGCAGTTCCTCGGCCCACATGCGGAACTCGCGCTGCCAGTTGGGAATCAAGGGCTTGGGGCAGATCAACAGCACCTTCCGCACCTGCCCGCTCCGCAACAGCAGGCGGATCGCCGTGATCGACTGCATGGTCTTGCCCAGCCCCATCTCGTCGGCGAGCAATGCCGACTTCTGCGAGAACAGCCAGGCGATTCCTTCGTATTGGTAGGGGAACGGCTCGAAGGGCATGATCAGTTCCTGCCCCGCGAGCCAGCTTTGCAACGGCGGCTGCAACACATAGAACAACCGGTCTTCGAGCGACAGCGCATCGGCCGGCGGCTTGATGCGCGTGGCCCGCGGGCGGGGGGAACCTTCCGGATCCGTCGCCGGACGCCGCGGCGGGGCGATCGGGCGGAGATGCTCCGGCTCTGCAGATTCCTCGGATCGTTCCTCTTTCGTCGGCAGGAATTCGACGCCATCGGGAAATGTGAGGCCGACCGTTCGCACGCGGGTCCAATGCGGCTTCCACGAGGGGACGAACGCCGCCTTCCCAAGCAGGAGGAGCGGGTGGCTCTCGATCTTCGGCTGCCGGGCGAGCGCGCCGTTCACTCCCGAGGGATACGCATCGGCGGCGAGATCGAGCGCGACGCCGCGGCTGCCGCATTCATCGAGCACCGCGAACGCTTGCGGTTTCGCTCGGGTTCCACTGGCTTGCCAGCGCGTCGGCGAAGTGTCGTTGCGTTCGTCCATTGCGATCCTGGCCGCAGTTCGTGCACGATCAATCGCCGTCGTGAAAATGAGCCGCGGGGTTTATCCCCGCGGTGGGAACACGGTTGGCCGAAAGGAATCAGTCGCGTTTTCGTTGCGGTCGCCGCATGACAACCGCGGGGATAAACCCCGCGGCTCATTGGCGTCATCACGCCGCTCCCGCCGTGAGCGTTTCCTTCAATGCCTCGCGGACGCGTTCGAACGGTTCGAGCAGATCGGCGTCCGCGGGGACCGATTCCGCCGCCTTGCCGACCGCCGCACGATCCTCCGTAAAGTCGGGATGCACGCGGATGCTCTGCCGGCCGAGCGTCGCCTTCTCCTGTTCCGCCGCGGGCGATTCATCGGTCAGCACGCAGCCGACGGGAATCGCCACGTGCTCCCGCAGTCCGAGGAAGTCCTCGCCCTCGACCAGCAGCAGATCGGGCTTCACGCCGACGCGCTCGACGAGCGTCTTGCCGATCAGCTCGCCCAGCACGAACGGCAACAGCGTCGGGCCGTACAGAATCTCCTGCGTGCGGTTGGGGCGGACGGGGGTGGTGCACTGGAACTCGAGCGGCCGGCCCTGGCGGTTGGTCACCAGCAGTCCGCCGACGTGCCCTCCCGCCCCGATCCGCACGGCGGTGAGAAACCCCAGCCGGAACCGGTCTTGCGTCCGTTGCTCCGCCATTCAGCCGTCACCTCGTGATCGACACGGCCCGCACCCGGCGCGGAACGAGACCGCCCCGCCGCACCGGCTACCGCGATGCATCGGCATTCCGCGAGCAAGACTTGAGCGGGAAACGTCGAGATCGTGTCGATCGCGTGCAAGGACCGCGACGGACGTGATAGAATTCCGGACGACCGCTCGACGGTTCTCGAACCGATTCCCGGAACCCCCCCATGATCGCCATCAAGGCCCATTTCGACGGCGAGAAGATCGTTCTTCCCGAGGAACTGCGCGGCACGCCCGCCGGTGAGGTGCTCGTCGTCTTCGAGGGCGCCCTGCAATCAGTCGATGAGGCGGATCGCGAGTTCTGGAATCGTCTTCAGGAGCAACGCCTGGCCGACGTTTGGGAGAACGAAGAGGATGCCGTCTACGATCGACTGTGAACCAGGCGATGTCGTGCTCGTGCGATTGGTCGCGAGGAAACTCGGCAGAATCGGCACGACCGACCGCGGGCGGGTTCGCGATGCGTTGACACGAATGATCGCGGACGAATTTCAGTCGTAACGAAGACTCCCACGTGCCTTCCTCCGCTTCCGAACCGATCGCCTTTCTCGATGGCGAACTCGTGCCGCTCTCGCGGGCGAAGGTGTCGGTCTTCGATCTCGGCCTCGTGCAGGGGGCCGGCGTCACCGAGATGGTCCGCACGTTCGCCGGTGTGCCGTTTCGGATCGAGGCGCACCTCGATCGGCTGTTCCGCTCGCTCGAGGCGGTCGGCTTTTCCATTCCGCAGTCGCGCGATGAATTGACCGCGATCGTCGGCGAAGTCGTCGGCCGGAATTTTTCGCTGATTCCCCCAACGCACGATCTCGGCGTCGTGCTGTTCGTCACGCCGGGGCTGAATCGCACCTACGTCGGGGCGGCGGGGATGGCCGAGTCGCGGCCGACCGTCTGCGTGCACACCTTCCCGCTGCCGTTCGAACTGTGGGCGGACAAGCTCGACACGGGGCAGCACTTGGTGATTCCCTCCGTCCGGCAAATCCCGGCGGACTGCATCGACCCGCGGATCAAGATCCGCAGCCGGATGCACTGGCGCCTCGCCGACCGCGAGGCCCGCGCGGTCGATCCGCAGGCGCAGGCGCTGCTGCTCGATCATGCCGGGGCGGTCACCGAGACGAGCGCCGCCAACTTCTTCATCGTGACGGGGGGCGAAATCCGCACCCCCCGCGACGCCGCGGTCCTCGGCGGAGTGAGCCGCGCGGTCGTCCGCGAACTGGCCGCGCGCGAGGGAATTCCGTTCCACGCGGTCACGCTCTTTCCGGCCCACGTGCGCGCGGCCGAAGAGGCGTTCTTGTCATCGACGCCGTACTGCCTGCTGCCGGCGACCCGGCTGGATGGCGAACCGATCGGCGCCGGCCGGCCGGGGCCGGTGTTCTCCCGGCTGATGACGGCATGGAACGATCTGGTCGGGCGCGATATCATCGAACAACTGCGCCGCGGAGCGGCCGAGCGTCTTGCGGCCGGCGGGTGAAACCCGGCAGCTTTCTTTCGACGCAAAGTCGCAAAGGGCGCAAAGAAACGCAAAGGGCCGGTGATCGACTGAGATTGCCTCGCGAGTTATGATGACGCGCGAGGCGATCGGGTTCGACCATTGGAGATCAGTGTTCGTGCCCGAATGGCTCGATCGGACCAACCGCAGAGTACGGAACACTGATTCTCGCTAATCGTCGCTGGTACGGTTTCATTGCCTCGGAATCGCGGCGCGGCACTTCGAACTCTTTGCGTTCCTTTGCGTCTTTGCGCCTTTGCGTCGAATACCTGTTTTCCGAATCACCGAGCTGCGCGTGCGCGATTACGTCGAGTTCTTCCGCCAGTTTCGCGAGCGGTTTCAGACGACCGGGGCGGTTGCGCCCAGCAGCCGGTTTCTGGCCGGGGCGCTCACCGGACCGATGCGCCGCCGCGAGCGGCCCGCGCGAATTCTCGAAGTCGGCCCCGGAACCGGACCGGTCACGCGGCGAATCGTGCGCGCGCTCGGCCCGGAGGACACGCTCGATCTGGTCGAGATCAACCGCCGCTTCGCCGCGATCCTCAAACACCGTTTCCGCACGCGGAAGGACCACCGCGAAAAGGCGGACCGCGTGCGCATTCACTGCTGCCCGCTGCAGGAATTCGAGTCGGAGGCGCCGTACGACTACATCATCTCCGGGTTGCCGTTGAATAATTTCCCGCCCGATCTGGTGCGGACGATCTTCGATTCGTTCTTCCGGCTGCTCGCGCCGGAGGGGACGCTGTCGTACTTCGAATACATGTACGTGCGGCCGATCCGGCGGCGACTGTCGAACGGCGACGAGCGCACGCGGATCGTCGAACTCGACGAGATGCTCAACGACTATCTCGCCCGGCACCGGTTCCGCCGAAGCTGGGTGTTCGCGAATTTCCCGCCCGCGTGGGTACAGCACCTGCGCAGCGAACCGACCGGCGCGCATTCCAACGCAACGAACAGCGAGCCTCCCACGTAAGTGGGGGGAGCCGGCGGGTGCGGCTTGTCGAACTGGAGACCGACGTGCACCGTGTCGTAGGACGGAATTGAATTCCGTCCGCCAGAGCCTTTTCGTTTTCAAGTCCGGGCGTCCCACCACGGTCCGGTGCGACGCCGTCCACGACCTGGGAGTCTTGCCGGCCGGCGGGCACGACGGATTACAAATCCGTCCTACCCGCCCATTGGTCGACCCATAACTTCGACTTGGACGAGGCGGTAAGGACTTCCTGAGCGAATGAATGGAAGCCGATGACGCGATCTTCCCCCACTCCCGGCGCCCGCTTTCGCGCCGCACTCGAACAGCCGCCGCTGATCGTTCCCGGCGCGTTCAACGCGCTCGCCGCGCGGATGGTCGAGCGGGCGGGGTTTCGAGCGGCTTATCAATCCGGGGCGGCGCTCTCGTCGGGACTGGCGGCCGTTCCCGACGTGGGACTCCTCACGCAGACGGAATTCGCCGAGCAGGGGGCGTACCTCGCGCGGGCGGTCGAGATCCCGATCATCTCCGACGCCGACACCGGTTTCGGCGAACCGCTCTCCGTCGAGCGGACGGTCCGCCTGTTCGAGCAGGCGGGACTCGCGGGGCTGCATCTGGAAGACCAGGAACTCCCCAAGCGGTGCGGCCACCTGAGCGGCAAGAGCCTCGTCTCGACCGAGGCGATGTGCGCGAAGCTCCGCGCCGCCGCGAGCGCGCGCCGCGATCCCGGGTTCGTGCTCATCGCCCGGACCGACGCGCGGGGCGTGCTCGATCTCGACGAGGCCATCGACCGCGCGCGGGCCTACGTCGAAGCCGGGGCCGACATGATCTTCCCCGAAGCGCTCGAAACCCCGGAAGAGTTCGCCCGCTTCGCCCAGGCGCTTGCCGGCATTCCGTTGATCGCCAACATGACGGAGTTCGGCAAAAGCCCGCTGCTGTCCGCGAGTGAACTGCACGAACTGGGCTACGCGGCGGTGCTGCTTCCAGTCACGCTGTTGCGGCTGGCGATGAAAGCGGTCGAGCGCGGGCTGGCGGAAATCGCCCGCACCGGCACGCAGGCGGCCTGCGTCGAGGAGATGCTCACGCGGGCGGAACTGTACGATCTGCTCGGCTACGCCGACTTCGAGGCCCGCGACCGCCGCCACTTCGGCGGCGAAGAGGGCGGGTCGTAAGGCAGCGGCGGGGAAATGAACTACCGGTGGGGTGGCTGGGGTCGATCTGCCGGGGGACGGCGTCCACGCTCGTCGACCCGCATCGGCAGATCGCCCCCAGTGGATGTGAGTGTGTCGGCGCATTGCTGGGGGCTGCGCTTCGCTTCGACCCCAGCCACCCCTCTACGACTCGCGCCGCGGTGGATCAAATTCCCTCCGCTGCCTAAGCCCCTGGCCGTTTCGATTCGCGAATCGGCCACCTGCCTCGGACGGTCGCGCTACTCGGCCGCGTGACACACCGCTGCCGTCAAACCGTCGCGAGGTGATACGCGATCACCTTCGCCAGCAGTTTCGCGGCGGTGAACTCGTTGATCCGCGTGCCCGGCATCGGGACCGTTTCGACGAGATCGCAACCGATCAACCGCCGCTTCGCCGCATCGGTTCGCAACAGCGCCCGTAGATAGCGGAGCGTCTGCCACCAGCCGAGTCCTCCCGGTTGCGGGGTGCCGGTGGCGGGACACAGCGGCGCGTCGAGTCCGTCGATGTCGATCGTGAGATACACGTTCCCCGCGAGTCCCGCCAGTTCGTCGCACAGGGCGCGATCGCGATCCGAATCCTCGGCCAGCTCTTGTGCGAAATAAGTCGTGACCAGTCCCGATGCGCGGCCGTACTCGAATTCCTCGCGCTCGGCGGAGCGAATGCCGATCGCGATCACCCGCGCCCCTTGCTCGACGACGCGCCGCATGACGCTGGCGTGCGATTCGCGATGGCCGTCCAACTCGTCGCGCAGATCGGAATGGGCGTCGAACTGCACCACGGTGACGCCGGAGAGGGGTTGCCGATCGATGCTCGCCGGCGAACCGAATTGCGCCGCCGCTTCGACCAGCGGCGCCGTGAGGCTGTGCTCCCCGCCGACGCCGATGACCAGTTTTCGATGCCGATGCAGTTCCGCCGCGGCGGCGCGAACGCGGGCGAGATAGTCCCCGGGGGATTCGCCGGCGTGGGCGGTCAGCGGCTGGTCGGAAAAATACTTCAGCCCGTCGAGATCGAAGTCCAGTTCCTCGTCCCACAGTTCGATCTGGGTCGACGCCTCCCAGACCGCCGCCGGTCCGTCCGCCGTGCCGCCCCCGTAGGAGACGGTTCCCTCGAACGGAAGCGGCAACAACAGCACGTCGGCCTCGGCCGCTGGCGATGCGGGCACGCCGAGAAACGTCTGGGGAGCGTCGTCGTTCATGGCGAGAGTGTAGCGATTGGAGACGCGGCGCTGAAGCGTTGGAAAGGAGCCGCGCACGAAGTAAGCGGCCATCGCGCGGCCCACCGCTTACTTCGTGCGCGGCTCCTTCCCCGAAACCACTGCGCGTTGGCTGTTGCTGTACGCAAATGCTATACTCGCGACCGTTGACATCATCAACCGCGGCCCCGAAATCGCAGGAGGGAACCATGGCGAACAACGGACGGCTGGATGCGAACCTCGATGCCGAACTCCACGACGACGGCGATCTTCCCTACGCCCTCCTGCTCGAACTCAACGTCCAGGATCCCGAGACGGTCGCCGAACTCGTCTCTCACGCCGAAGGAGACGAACGCGAGCGGTTCGCCCTCACCGCGCTGCGGATCGGCGTGCTCGCGCTGCGGCAGGCGCGCGGCCGCATCGACGCCGACGTCGTTCGCCGCGAAAGCGATCGCCTGCTCGAAACGCTGCAATCGCGGTTCGACGAGCACTCGCGGCACCTCCACGACCGCGTCGCCGGTTCGCTGGGGGAATACTTCGACCCCACCGATGGCCGGTTCCACGAGCGGATCGAACGGCTGGTCCGCAAGGACGGCGAACTCGAAGCGGTCATCCGCCGGCAGATCGGCGTCGAAGATTCCGAACTGTGCCGGACCCTCGCGGCGCACTTCGGCAACGACAGCCCGCTGATGCGCCTCTTGCGGCCGGACCAGTCCGATGGTCTCCTCGCGTCGCTTCGCCAGACGGTCGAGGCGCAATTGGACGGCCAGCGCGAGCACGTGTTGCGGCAGTTCTCGCTCGACAACAAGGAAGGGGCGCTGGCCCGATTCATCGCCGAGTTGAGCACGTCGCAGGACGGATTGACGAAGCAGCTTCATGAGAAGATCGACGAGGCGGTCCGGCAGTTCTCGCTCGACGACGACGACTCCGCGCTCAGCCGGCTCGTGCGGAACGTTCGCGACGCCCAGCAGACGATCACCAGCGAATTCTCGCTCGACGACGATCGCTCGGCCCTCGCCCGGCTGCGCAAGCAACTCCTCGAACTCATGGAAGGCGACCGCAAGACGAACCGCGACTTCCAGGAGCAGGTGAAGACGGCCCTCGCCGAGATGCGCATGCAGCGGAAGGAGGCCGCCCGCACCACGCTCCACGGCCACGATTTCGAAACGGCCGTTTTCGAGTGCATCCAGCAGCAGGCGCAGAGGCAGGGAGACGTGCCGACTTCCACCGGGAACACGACCGGCCTGATCCGCAACTGCAAGAAGGGAGACTGCGTGATCGAACTCGGCCCGGAGAGCGCCGCGCCGGGAGCGAAGTTCGTGATCGAAGCGAAAGAGAAGGCGGGCTACGCGCTTCCCGAGGCCCGCGCCGAAATCGAGGAAGCCCGCAAGAACCGCGACGCGCAGGTGGGGCTGTTCGTGTATTCGTCGAAATGCGCCCCCGCGGGACTGGAGCCGCTCGCCCGCTTCGGGCACGACGTGTTCGTCGTCTGGGACGCGGAGGACACTGCCAGCGATGTGTTCCTGCACGCGGCCCTCTCGCTGGCCCGGGCCTTGTGCGTGCGGACCCACAAGCACGACGAAGCCGTCCAGGTGGACTTCACCGAGATCGACCGGGCGATCCTCGAAATCGAAAAGCGGGCCAACTCGTTCGAGGAGATCGAGACCGCCGTCGAGACGATCAAGCGGCAGGCGGACAAGATCGCGAAGACCGCCTCGACCGCGCGAAAGTCGCTGCTGAGCCAGGTCGAACTCCTCAACACCCGCATCACCGCGACCCGCACCGCGCTCGAGACCGCCACGGAAGACGCCGTGTAGCGCCGCGTGACGCCGCAACGTCATCGTACCGGATCTTCGGTTAGCCGCGACCCGAAGCCAAGCGGCGCAGCCGCTCGCGCAGGGGAGCGCGCCGCCGAAACGCCCGAGCGAACTTGATCGGCCCCGCCCGTTCGGCGACACTGGCTGCGATGAAATACGCACTGATCATTCCCGACGGCTGCGCCGACGAACCGCAATCGAAGCTCGGCGGTCGCACTCCCCTGCAGGCCGCCCGCACGCCGCACATGGACGAAGCGGCCCGCGCGGGCGTCGTCGGGCGGGCCGACCATGTTCCCGCCTCGATGCCCTCCGGCAGCGACGTGGGGACGATGAGCCTGTTCGGCTACGACCCGCTGGCGTGCCATCGCGGCCGCGCGCCGCTCGAAGCCGCCGCGCAGGGGATCGAACTCGCCCCCAACGACTGGGCGATCCGCTGCAACCTGGTGACGATCGAAGACGGGGTGATGCGGAGCTTCACCGCCGGGCAGGTTCCCAACGATCTCGCCCGGCGGCTCATCGGGCTGATGCAGCACGACCACCGCGGCGGCCCGCTGTGGGAGTTCCATCCCGGAGTGAGCTATCGCAACCTGCTGCTGTACCGCGCGCGGGAGGGCGTCGCGCCGTTCGACGAGAACACGCGGACCGTCCCGCCGCACGACGTCACCGATCAGTCGATCGCCGAGCATCTCCCGCAAGGCGCAGGCTCGGACGAACTCCGCGAGTTGATGGCCCGCAGCGAAGAATTGTTCGCGGCCTCCCCCGAAAACCAGGCTCGCCGCGCGCGGGGGCAGTTGCCCGCCACGCAGGTCTGGCTGTGGGGGCAGGGGCAGCGGCCCGATCTCGAACCCTTCCAGCGGAAGTACGGCGTGCACGGGGCGGTCATCACCGCGGTCGATCTGCTCCGCGGGTTGGGAAAACTGCTCGGCTGGAAGGTGATCGAGGTTCCCGGCGCGACCGGTTACGTCGACACGAACTACGCGGGCAAGGCGCAAGCCGCGATCCGCGCGCTCGACGACGTCGATCTCGTCGTCGTCCACGTCGAGGCGACCGACGAAGCCTCGCACGAAGGGGACGCGGAAGCGAAGGTCGCGGCATTGGAAGCGATCGACCGCGAGATCGTCGGCCCGCTGCACGCGCATCTGCGATCGCGTGGCGATTACCGCCTGCTCGTCTGCCCGGACCACCCCACGTTCCTCCGCACGAAGACGCACAGCCACGGCTACGTGCCGTTCGCGCTATGCGGCACCGGCATCGCCCCCGACGCCGCCGACCGCTACGACGAAGCGACGGCCGCGGAGCACGGCGGCATCACTCTCGACCGCGGGCACGAATTGATGAAACGGTTCATCGGCGGTTCGATCGACGAGTGAATCGCGCCGGCACAGCCGGCTCTAACGTGATTGGATACTGCTTGGCGGCTACGGGAGAACCAACGCGATGGGTGCGCGACGCGGGCGACGCAGATGAAGAACTGGCTGCCCGCGGAGTTCGGGTCGTTCGTGCGGGCCATCGAGAGCGTGCCGACCTCGTGCGGGCGGTCGTTGAACTCGGCGGGGATGGTGTAGCCCGGCCCGCCGGTGCCGGTCCCTTGCGGGCAGCCGCCCTGGATCATGAACCCCTTGATGACGCGGTGGAAAAGGACGCCGTCGTAGTAGCCGATCTTCGTGAGACCGATGATGTTCCTCACGTGGCCGGGGGCGACGTCGGGGAACAGGTCGAGGGTGATCTTGCCTTTGGTCGTGTCGAGTTCGACCTGGTAATCGTTCTTCGCGAAATCGACGTCTTCGAGGGCGGCGTCGACTTGCTGGCGGAGGTTGGCGGCCATGCGCGGCTCCTTCGAGGGGTGCGGCGGCGTGGGTGGTGCGAGCCGACGGCGCATGCCGTCACCGCAGCCGCGGTTCGAAGAAGTTCGCCAGAACCACGCCGATCCGTTCGCAGCCGGCGTCGTTGAAGTGGCAGTCGTCGAAGTACACGCTGGTGTCCTTCGGCAATATGCGATCGAGATCGATGTGGTCGACGCCTTCTCGACGGCAAACGTCGAGCATCACTTCATTGGCGCGGCGGCTCACTTGTTCGAGCGCGGCATGGGAATACGCGCCATGCGGGGGAGAAGTGCTGATGAGCAAGTCCGCCATCGCCTCCGGCAGGTCCGCCCGGTAGATCGTCGGTTGCGACACCATCAACAACCGCACGCCTTTCGATCGGGCCGCGGCGATCACCCCGAGCAGATCTTCGCGATACTTGGCTTCGAACTCTTCGAACCGCGGCGGCAACTCGTCGAACGTGCGGCGTGCGAGCAGCTTTTTCCGCTCTTGCCTCCAGTCGGCGAACCAGGTTCCGTCATCGTCGGTGACGACGACGTTGCCGAACGGGAGCTTGCGGCCGGTGGGCGTCGTCGCCGCGTCGATCCATTGCACCAAGCGCAGCCGGCGATGGTAGTAGGGAGCGTCCCGCGAGAATTTCGACCGCCCGTCGAGCGCCTCGAGCGATCTCTCGCGGCTCGCGTCGTACTCCCCTTGCAGGAACATCCCCCAATCGTTGAGTCCGCACATCACGATCACCCAGTCGAACTCGTGCGTCAGGTCGTAGCGCGCGATCAGGTCTCCGTGATTGCGGGCGATCAACCCGGAGCGCCCGCTGTTCCCCACGAAAACCCGCTGGCCGAGCCGCTCCGCGAGTTCATCCTGAAGCCGCCAGGGCCAACTCCGCTCGTCGGTGTTGTATTGGCACATGGTGGTGCTGCCGCCCACGCACAGGATCTTGACGTCGAAGCGCGGGAGATCCCGAGGCCCGATGTCCGGGCCGCGGAGACCCAAACGGTTCACCGATAGGCGGATCTCGCCGCTGATGCCAGGCATCGTGTCCGCGGCCGTGCAGATCCGCGTCCCCGGAGGCAACGGGGCGATGGCGACCGCGGCTTCGGTCGGTCGCGCGAAGCGGAGATACAGTTCGGTCCCGGCGAGCGTCAGCAGCACCGACCAGGTGGCCAACGCCAATCGGCCCGCATATTTGCCCCGCCGCAGCACCCACGCCGACGCCGCGAAATGCGTCACCAACACGCCGCTGATCGCCACATCGAGCAGGCCCAACTCGGAAGAGGCGCGCCACTGGCTGACGCCGCCCGTCAGCGCCACGTGCGTCAGGCCTGGAAGAAACAGCAAGGCCGCGCACACCGCTGGCTCGACGCGTCGCCGCGACATCCTGAAGTCTCCAGGATCGGCCGCGCAGAGTCCGCAACGGGGCGGCCGTCGAACCGATTCTATCCCCGCGCGAGGCGGCGTTCAATCGGCCGGCCAACGGCCCGCGGACCGAGCCGTCGGCGTTTTCGGCCCGCGACATCGCGTCGACCACGCGGTACGACCGCGACGGAAAAGTCGGTGGGCGAAAGCGTCTCCATGCGAGTCAAGTCGATTTCTCTACGACGCGAGCATGATTGATCTTCACGTCTTCGCGGGGCCGGTCGCTGGCGTTGGTCGGCGCTTCGCCGATCGCGAGCGCCACCCGCTTGCTGGCGTCGTCGGCGGTCTGGCCGAAGACGGTGTATTGGCGATCGAGTTGGGCGACGCGGGCGACGCAGATGAAGAACTGGCTGCCCGCGGAGTTCGGGTCGTTCGTGCGGGCCATCGAGAGCGTGCCGACCTCGTGCGGGCGGTCGTTGAACTCGGCGGGGATGGTGTAGCCCGGCCCGCCGGTGCCGGTCCCTTGCGGGCAGCCGCCCTGGATCATGAACCCCTTGATGACGCGGTGGAAAAGGACGCCGTCGTAGTAGCCGATCTTCGTGAGACCGATGATGTTCCTCACGTGGCCGGGGGCGACGTCGGGGAACAGGTCGAGGGTGATCTTGCCTTTGGTCGTGTCGAGTTCGACCTGGTAATCGTTCTTCGCGAAATCGACGTCTTCGAGGGCGGCGTCGACTTGCTGGCGGAGGTTGGCGGCCATGCGATGTTCCTTGCGGCGATGCGTCGGCGTGGTCGATCCGAGCCGACGGCGCACGCCGACTCCCTGCGGCCGATCGTAGTGGAATGCGGCGAAACCGCAAGCGACCCGGCAACCCATCGCCAAATGCCGCCACATGCGTCGGCGTTATGCGCCCGGCTTGGCCGGCAGAGTCTTCACGAAGGCGACGGCGCGGCGGATCCAGTCGGCGAGGTCGGCGTCGTCGGCGAAGCCCGCCGGCTCGACCATGATCCAGCCGGTCATCGCGCGGCCGGTGATGTCGAACTCCTTCACGCACGGCTCGCGGAGCGCGTCTACATAGGCCGCCTCGCCGACGCGGAGGATCAGATACTCCTTCCACACGCCGACGCCCATGTTGCCCCGCAGCAGAAATCCGACGCCGCCGAACATTTTCTTTTCGGCGAAGCCTTTGCGGCGCGCGAGCAAACGGCGGATCCGCGCCGCTGTGGTTTCATCGTAGGGCATGGAGCATCATCTATGCCGCCCGGCTTCGTATCGCGTGATCACGTAAGCCGCGAATCCCACGACCCCCGCGCCTACGATCGTGTAAGGAAGATCGATCGCCGTTTGCGAGATGATTCGGTCGCGGAGGGTCGCGTCCCCGTCGAATTGCGCCACCACGAATGGTGAGAAGAGCGTTTGAGCCAGCAGCGCTCCGGCGAACGCTCCAAAGAACAGTGCGCGGCTGCTCAGCATGTAGGCGAAGACAGCCGCTGGTCCGAGCGGCAGAGCGATCGCGAGGACGTGGCTCTGCCAATGCTCCATGGCGTTCACCCCGCCGCCATCGGCAGCCGTTCCAGTACCTGGTCGATCAGCCCGTACTCGCGGGCTTCCTCGGCCGACATGAACTTGTCGCGGTCGGTGTCGGCCTCGATCCGTTCCAGCGTCTGGCCGGTGTGCTTCAAGAGGATGTCGTTCATTTTCTTCTTGATGCGGATCACTTCCTTGGCGTGGATGTCGAGGTCGGTGGCGGTCCCCTCCATGCCGGCGAGCGGCTGGTGGATCATGATGCGGCTGTTGGGAAGGGCGTTCCGCTTGCCGGCGGCGCCCGCGGTGAGCAGCAGCGCCCCCATGCTCGAGGCCTGGCCGATGCAGTAGGTCGCCACGTCGCAGGCGATGTACTGCATGGTGTCGTAGATGGCCATGCCGGCGGTGATGGAGCCGCCGGGCGAGTTGATGTAGAGGTGGATGTCGGCCTTGGGATCCTCGAATTGGAGGAACAGCAACTGGGCGACGATGCTGTTGGCCACGTCGTCGTTCACCTGGCTGCCCATCAGGACGATGCGGTCCTTGAGGAGGCGGCTGTAGATGTCCATCGCCCGCTCTTCGCGGCCGCTCTTCTCGATGACATAAGGGACCAGAACGGTCATGAGCGTCAGTCTTTCTTCTTTTCGGACCGCACGAGCACCTCGTCGACCAGGCCGTATTCCTTGGCGGCGGTCGCGGTGAGATAACGGTCGCGGTCGGTGTCGCGGGCGATGACTTCCAACGGCTGCCCGGTGTGCTGGGCGAGGATTTCGTTGAGCTGTTGCCGGGTGCGGATGATGTCTTCCGCCTGGATCTCGATGTCCGAAACCTGCCCGCCGACCTGCCCGTAGGGCTGGTGGATCATCATCTTGGAATGGGGGAGCGCGTGCCGCTTCCCCTTGGTGCCGCCGGCCAGGACGATCGCCCCGCCGCTCGCCGCGAGCCCCACGCAGTACGTGGCGATGTCGCATTCGAGGTACTGCATGGTGTCGTAGACCGCCATGGTGGCGGTGACGGAGCCGCCCGGCGAGTTGATGTACATGTGAACGTCTTGGTGCCGGTTCTCCGACTGGAGATACAGCAGCTTCATCACGATCAGGTTGGCCACCGGATCGTTGATGACGCCGTCCAGGAAGATGATGCGGTTCTCGAGCAGCAGGTCGCCGATGCCCATCTGCCGCTGTCGCGTGTAGTCTCGCGCGGCGTTCGCCCACGCGCCGGGCGTGTCGAGTCGATCGATCATGGAGTGTTCCTTTCGCGGGGAATCATACGAAACGAGGGGGCGGCGTCAAGCGGGGGGAGATTCCGGCGCGCCCCACGCGCGAAACCGCAAGCGACGGGTGGCGGGGG
>JBBDNT010000227.1:0-4277 GCA_040877445.1 Planctomycetaceae bacterium | reverse complement strand
GAAGCCCCCGTGCCGCGCGACGGGGGCTTTCGCTGCGCGAAGCGCCCTCGCCACCCGACGCGCGCCGCTTGCGGTTTTGCGCCCTGCGGCGATCAAGCGACCTCCCGTTTCACGGAACCTCGATCCGCACGAACTGGTCGACGATCTTCGCGCCGGTCGGGACGGTGAAGGTCTTCTCGTCGGCCCCCGCGGGGAGTTCCTCGACGTGCGTCTTCGCCTGGTTCCCTTCCTTCCACGCATAAGTGAGCTTCGCTCCCTGCGGAGCGGGGGTCTCGTACACGCCGTAAACTTCGGCGTCGATCAGGCCGGTCTGATGGCCCCCCTGGTAGAACGTGGCCCGCACGAGGGCGGACTTCGCCTGCGCGGCGCTCACGTCGACCTTGCCGTGCGCCCAGCCGTTCGAGTACTCGTTGTCGGTCGGGGTTTCCGAACCGGCGAACTTGGTCCAGGTCTTGCCGTCGTCGGTCGAGACGTCGAGGCTGAAGTCGCAATTCTCCGGCGGAGGCACGCGGACCTTGTAACGGAACGCCGCCCGCACCTCCTTCAGGGGCGCGGGAGAATCGACCCGGAACGTCACCTGCCCCGGCTTGTTGCTCGTCGTCTGGAAGGCCTGGGGAGACTTCGCGCTGCGGCCGAGATACTTCACGTTGTCCGAAGTCCCCGCGACCACCGTGAGTTCCTTCTCGGACAGGCCGAAGTTCGGCTGCACCGCGACGACGCCGCGCGAGGCGGCGCGGTACGTCACTTGCGATCCGTCCGGCTTCAGCCGCGGATAGATCGCCTGCGAAACCTGCGTGGTGGTGGTGAAGGTGAGTTCGTCGAGTCCCGCGCCGGCCGCGAGGTCGAAGCGGATCTGCCAGCCGTAGCGTCCCTTGGTCTGCTCGGTGAGATCCTGCTTGAAGTCGCCCTGCACCTTGCCGACTTCGTGCCACGTCTGTCCCTGATCGTTCGAGACGGCGAGCGTCACTTCGCCGACCGCTTTCCCGGTGACGACGACGCCGTCGGTCGCCGGCTTCGACATGGGGTTGGTGTCGTCCACCGGATCGGCGGCGATGACGTAGGGAGAGAAGTGCTGGAAGGTCACCGAGGCCTTGCCGTTCGCCTTGAGACGCGGCGATCCATTGCCGAATCCGACCTCGCCGGTGACGGCCGCGATTCCCTCGCGCGCCTTGGCCGAAGTCAGGTCGGGGTGGTAGACGAACTCGCCGTTGCAGTAGCTGGCGTTGCCGCGGCCGTTGTGCTTGCTGCCCTCGTGGAAGGGAGTGTCGTTGTTGACGAAGGTCCAATCGCGGATCGGTCCGCCCGGCTTGCTGTGCCAGAAGCGGCGCTTCGACGGTCCGCCGAAATGATCGCGGTCGAAGTAGCGGGTGAAGGTTTCGCCGGAGCGGAGATGGACGATGCCGGGCATTCCCTCGTAGCCCGAGTTGTACATCTTGTACCAGTTGCCGCCGCTGGAGACCTGCTTCCAGCCGTCGGTCATCCCCCTGAAATCCTGCGGCCAGGCGAATGGATAACAGGGAAGGTTGTTGATGTTCTCCGGGAGGAGCTTGTCCTTGATGATGTCCTCGTATCCGGCGACGACGCCGTCCTTGCGGAACACGAGGCCGGCCATGTCGGTGTCGAAGGCGTGCCACGAGCCGTCGTACTCGATTTCGCTGTTGGTGTGACCGGGGAACGAACGGCGGCGGGCCTTCATTCCCAGAACGTTCCAGTAAGGCTCGTTCCAGGCATGCACCGTTCCGCACAGCGCGTAGCCGTAAGAAAAGCGGGCGCGGTTGGCGTCCATGACGAGATTGTCCGGGCCGCCCTCTTTGGTATTGTCCGGGACGACGCCGGGGATGCTCCACTCCCGCGGCGTGGCGAGATGGAACTGGTGATTGAGGATCCACAAATAGAGGGCGATCGCCTTGTCCTGCGGCGAGCCTTCGACGCCCTTCGTGGCGAACTCGACGCAGTCCTCGATTTCCTGGAAGGCCCCTTCGCCGGCGTAGATGGGATGGTCGGTCCGCACGGTCGGATCGCCGACCCCCGCGTGCAAATCGGACGCCGTCCCCGCCAATGCCGCCACCAGAGCTCCGCACACGATTCGACGCAACATGACTCGCTCCTCTCCCGCAGGGGGAACCGAACCGGAATGACACGACTCGAACGCCCGTGATTATACGGCAACGCGCCCGCAGTTCGTAGTGACCCGCTTCAGCGGGTCTTTGCCGGGCGTTCGTAGTGACCCGCCCCGGCGACTCACCAGGGAACCGCACTCGGCTTCCGTCGCGGTTACGAAGCATTGCTCCGGACGATCCGGAAAGCAACCACTATCGCACCGCGTCCGCAATCCTTCGAAGCGTCGACCAAGGAAACCCGGACGATTTCACCAAGGCGTAGCAACCGAAATGCTTTTCGACGCAAAGACGCCAAGGTCGCAAAGAAGACAGCGAGCCTCCCGCGTCAGCGGGGGGAGAAGAGACGCAGGTCTTCTCGAATCGAATCGCCGTGACCGTCAGTCTTATTCGAGCGCACATCCGGGTGAACGCGTCCCCTTCCGACGCGCCGGACACCTACCCTCGTGACCTGGCATCCTTGCCATGCCCTCCTCTTCGAAACTCAGGAAGGCCGGATCATCGGATCATCGCCCGAATCCCCAGCCCGAATCCCCAGCGCGGTGAACCCGCAACCAACAGCCGTTTCGACGCAAAGACGCCAAGGATCGTAAAGAAGAGAGATCCCGCGCAGGACGAGGCGTCGGCAGAACCATCAGTGAAGATCAGCGAAGATTAGTGTTCCCGACCCTCGGCGATCCACGCGGCGGACGAGCATTCCGTGCGAACATGAGGAACGCTGATCTTCGCTGATCGACGCTGATTACGCGCGGCGAGACCGCGATCGAGATCGGACTTCGCCGATCGAACTCTCCGCGCCCTCGGCGTCCTCCGCGGTTCGATTCCTCGCGCCGCGGAAAGTTCGAACCGCCGAGTGCGCCGAGGACGCGGAGAAGACCAGAGAGACGGCGTTCGACGAGAATCGCGGAATCGCCGGCCGCCATCCGTGACATCCGTGGTCGCACGAAATTCGCGCACGACGAACGGAATTGGAACGATTGAAGTGCGGAGTTGATTTTCGACAGGTTCTTGGATTCGGTCGCCGCAAGACCACCGCGGGGTTGAACCCCTCGGCTCAACCGCTTGATGAGAGATTCGTCAACTCGCGGAGTTCGCCGCGTCCGCCGCCGGCGGAGGCGGCGATCCGGAATCGGGTTGCGCGGCCGGTTTGCGGGCGGCGTGGGCCGCGGGGCCGTGCGGCGTGTTGCCGGTGATGACGACGGCGCTGACGATCATCATCACGATCCCCACCCACAGCCACGGGTACGACCGGAAGTCGATTCCCGAGCGCACCAGCGAGACGAGGGCCGAAACCGTGACGGCGCCGCCGAAGACGATCGGCATCACGGTGTGCGGCTTGCCGCCGCTGGCCATCGCCGTCGTGAGCGTGAGCGCCCCGAGCGCGCCGACGAGACCGGCGGCGAACGCGAGCATCGTCGCGGTCGATGTCGTGGGGTGGAAGAATTGAAAGTTCTCCCCGCGATAGACGATTCCGATCAGCCCCCCGCCGACCGCGAGCACGAGGTACGCGATGCCGATCGCCACGAACGGCTTGAACACGCTCTTCACCGACCCGACCACCGGGTCGGCGTCGCGGGCGGCGCTCAGCACCGGCCCATACAGCCCCCAGCAGACCGCGGTGGCGACGGCGAACAGAACCGGGATCAACAGCGGCGCCTTCATGAATCTGCCTCGAATCGACGGTCTCGATGGTGACGGCGAATCGACCACGTCCCGCCGCGCGCGACGCGACTTCGCCGATGCTCCCGCCATGTTAGCGGACGCCTTGCGGCAACGCACGCCACCCGCCCGCGACCGGGTGCCGCGAGACTCCTCCGACGAAGTTCGAGGCCTCACCGTCGGATTGCCGTCGTGCTACGGGCTACTTCGTCAAGTTCGAACTTGTGGGTCGATGATCGGGGCGGGTACGACGAACTTCCGTTGGTCGTGCCCGCCCCGATCGAGGGGAACAGCCCCGATGTCGAAAACATCTTCGGGGACGATCAGAGAGAACCAGTGCGGCTCCCGGCGCAGGCGTCGCACGGCGAACCGAAGTTCGCCCTACGAAGCCCGCCGCGTCGAACTCGATTCCGACGAGGCAACGGCGGGAATCCGAACGACCGTGGTGCGAATCGTCGAGGGGTGGCTGGGGTCGAAGCGCTTGTCATTACCCACATTTTT
>JBBDNT010000226.1:0-16156 GCA_040877445.1 Planctomycetaceae bacterium | reverse complement strand
ACTGCCGACTGCCGACTGCCGACTGCCGACTGCCGACTGCCGACTGCCGACTGCCCCATGTCCCCCGACCCACTCCACCACAACCTGCTGTCGGCCTGGTTCGACGGCGAGGCGACCGCGGATCAAGCGGCGGAGGCCGAACGGCTGATCGCCGAGTCCCCCGCCGCCCGCCGCGAAGTGCTGGAGTACGCCCAACTCTCGATGTGGCTTCGCGAACTGCCGGCCGAGCAAGGCTCCAACGGCGCAGCGGAATTCGCAAGAATTCCGACGAATCGCGTGCGGAGTTCCAAGGTTTCCGCGACTTCGGCGACGCATCAACATGAAATGGTTCGCGGCGTGGTCCCCGTTTCCCGCGGCAAACGCTCGGCGGGCATCGCCGTCGCATTCTCGGCGGCCGCGCTGTTGGTGTGCGTGGGGTTGTTCCGGAACGCGGATCGTCACGAAGCGGCCGGGCTCGCCGATCTGGACCGCCACGAAAATGTCGGCGAAGACATCGCCCATCATGCCGGCGAACGTCGCGCGATGGAATTCGAGTCGGCCGCGGCGCCTTCTTCCGCCGAACCGCTCGCGATCGCCGAATACCGGGATCTCGCCGCCGAGGCGATGCGTCGCGCTCGCGTCGACTTCGCCGAGGAGACGGCGTCGTTCGGCCCATCCGACGTCCTGCGGTTTCGCGATCGTCCGCCGGAAGTCGGCGAGGTGCTGCGGTTCGTCGAGCGGAGCGGCGACGAGGTCGCGATCGTCGAAGTGACGGTCCTCGACGTGCAACAGGCCGCCGGCGCCCTCGAGATTCTGCTCGAGCGAAACGCGATTTCCCCCGCCGACGAGGACACGCCCGCGAACTCCGCGGCTCGGCCGAACGCGCCAGCCGTCGATGACGCGCCTTCGCGGCCCACCGATGCGTCGGTCGCCGGGCAGGAATTGGTGGCGGTCTACGTGGAGACGACCGACCGGCAGTTCGCCGACGTGCTGGAGCAAATGGCCCGCGAGCCGCTCGTGGTGGCGCTGCGCACCGAGCCGGTCGTCGGCAAAGCCTTCGTCGAAATTCCTCGCGGGCCGCGGCGGACGGTCGCCCCGGACTCGCTCGCCGAGCCGCGCAGCGCCGATTCTCCGCCGCCCCGTCCCGATGAGGCGACGACGCGAACGCCGCCCGCGGCCCAGTCGTCGGCCGAATCTTTCGTAGCGGGCGGGCGACCAGCGGGATCGCGTTCGGAGACCACCGCCCGGAATTCCGTCCCGGCGCCCGGCTCGACCGATTCCAAAGGTCAGGCACTTTCCACCGCTCCCGCTCCTCTCGATTTCGACGCCATGAGGCGCAACAAGGCCGTCGTCTCGGGCGGGGAAAAATCCTGGCAGATGCGCCTGCCGCTTCCGGACGAAGCGGCCCGAAAACTCACGGACAAGCCCCGCGGCGCCCCGATCGCCCGCGCGAAGAACCGCGAGGGCGACGACGCCCGCGCCGAATCCGCGCCGCCGAAGAACGAAGGCCCGACACCGGTGCGGGCCCTGTTCCTGCTGCGCCCGCGGTAGGACGGACTGCCGGACGATGGGCGGGCAGGACGCCTTCGAATTCGATCTTGTGGGACGGGCGGGTAGGACGGAATACGATTCCGTCCGCCGGAGCAACCTCTCGATCGAGTCTCGATTTCATCCGAGACTCCCGAATCGCTCGCCACGCGTCGCCAAAAAAGGCGGGCACGACGGAATGACATTCCGTCCTACCCGCCTCGATCGATCGACCCACAAGTTCGAAGTCGACGACGTCCTTCTGGCGGAGGGATTGGCAATTCGTCCTACGGCCCGGCTCAGCGGCCGGCGCTTGCGCGGTGGAGGCCGCCGAGTTCCGGGAGCCACGAGCAGTAGTACATTGCGCGGGGGACGGTGAGTTCCATCAGCGATTGCCACTGCGCCTCCGGCCGCTGCGCTTCGGCGGCGCCGGTGAGCAGGTCGATCAGGGCGGGCGGGGTTTCGTAGCGGACCACGCGGACCTCGTCGAGTTGAAGGTGTTGCTTGAGGTGCGCGATCGCGTCTTCCTCGAAGCCGATCGCGTCGATCAGCTTCGCATCGAGCGCCTGCTGGGCGGTATAGACCTGCCCGGTGGCGAGTTCGAGGACGCGATCGCGATCGAGTCCGTCGCGGTTGTCGTCGATGACGGTGATGAACCGCTGGAAGGCCTCGTCCATGATGACGGTCCAGACTTCCCGCTCCTTGTCTCCCAACTCGCGGAACGGACTGAGCGCGTCCTTCAACTCTCCGGTCTTCAGCGGCTCGGCCTTGATCCCCATGTTCTGCGCCAGACCGCTGAGGTCGTAGTGCGGGATGATCACGCCGATCGAACCGGTCCACGTCGTCGGTTCGGCGAAGATTCTTCCTTCGTTGCCGACGCCCATCGCGGCATACAATCCGCCGGAGGCCGCGAGCCGCTTCATGATCACGGCGATCGGCTTTTTCTGCCGCAGGAGCTCGAGTTCGTGGTAGATCATGTGGCTGTCGGCGACGAGACCGCCGGGGCTGTCGATGGCGAGCAGGACGCCCTTCACGTCGTCGTCGTGGCGGGCCTTTTGGATCGCTTTGAGAATTCGCCCGGTGAAGGGAGGGGAGATGGTGCCGTTGATCTCGACGATGGCGATCCGCTCGCTGGCCGACTTGTCGCCGGAGTGGTATCGCTCGTTGGGACCGTCGGCCACGCCGTAGTATTCGCCGAAGCTGACGAACAAGGCGGCGTTGAACAGCAGCGAGATCAGCAGTCCGACGAACAGCGCGCGAATCATCCAGGTGCGGCTGGAGGGCTGCTGAATCACGATGGTGGTTCGCCGCGCGTCGTCGGGGCCGGGCGTGGCGGGGAGCAGGGGCTTGTCGGCCATTGGAAAAGTCCTCGTGAAGCGGCCCGCCTCACCGATTTGTGAAGCTGGGGCGAATTTGACGGTTGTGCCGGATGTCGCAGTCCTGCCGCGGCGATTCGCCGGTGGAACCGGCATAGGCGTGAAAGGCGGTTCCGCCGCGCGTCGATAACAACTGCTGACGAATCAGTGGCGTGGGCCACGCCGATTATCGTCCGCCCGGCGACGCGCCGCAACGTCGGCGCGGGACCGGGCGACACGACGGAACGCTCGCGGCCCACGCGAGTCGGTCGCCGGAAACGGACTTCCAGCCGGATCGAGCAGCCGGATCGAAAGAAGGGGAATTTCATGAAGACGCGATTGGCCTGCCGGACGCGACGAGTTCTGATGGGAGCGGCCGGCGGCATGTTGCTGGCCCCGCCGGCCTGGCTGCTCGCGCAGTCGTCGGCCTTTTCCACTCCGCCGACCGTCGACGTGCAGGAAGTCCTCCGCGAAGCCGTCGATCGCGAACTCGACGTTTCGGGCGGCGCGCCCGAAAATTTCCGGCCGTCCGGCGGCGCATCGAATTCGACGCACGCCGCCTATGCCAACCGGTCGCCGGGGGAGGGGGCCGCCGGCGAACCGCACGACCCGTTCGAGATGCCGGGGGTCCGGAATGCGGGAGGATTCGTCGGCGAAACGGATGGACCCGCGATCCTGCTCGCCCAGGCGACGCGGCAGCCGCCGAAAGCCGAGAGCGACGTGCTGCGCGAGTTGCAGAAGATGTATGAGGAACAGGGGAAGCAGATGCCGCCGATGCATCCCACCCGGCTGCCCAACACCATCCACGGCCCGAAGACGGATGGGCTGACGCCCGAACTCGGCGTGCGCCCCGCCGACCCGGAGGAGAAGAAGAGCAAGGGGATCGGGGGGTTCTTCCGAAAGCTGAATCCCTTCGCCCGCTCGAAGCCGAAAGCGGAACCGCAGCCCCGGCCGCGCGTCGCCGCGCAACCGCGATCGGACGGTCGCCCGCAATCGCTGGTGCAGCCTCAGGCTCAGCCCTATTCGCAGCCTCGAATGGCGCAGCCGCAATTGCCGCCGCGTCCGCTCGCGGGCGCCCCCGCGCCGCCGGCGCCGCGACATCCGGATACGATGCCCCGCGAGTTGCCCCTGCACGTGCGAAACGAAGCGGTCGAAAACCGTGCGGAACGTCCCGTGGCGCGGACGATGGTCCGGCCGCCGCATCCCCTCGAGGCCCGGATCGACCCGCCCCCCGCGCCGAGCAGCGCTCCGCCCGCGCCGAGCGAAGCGCCCGTCGCGGCGCTCGCCGATGACCTGGGCGATCCATTCAGCGAAGTTTCGGAGTCCGAAGCGGATGGGCAGGCCGATCCGTTCTCGGGAGTGAAGCTGTCCGGCGTGCCGACCGAAGCGCCGGAAGAATCCGCCGGTCCGTCCTTGACCCCGCCCGCGCCGGCCGCCGAGCCGAAGCGGGATTCCCGACAGCGGCAGATCGCCGAGCGCGAAGGGACCGGCTTCAAGGGATTCTGCCCGGTCGCGCTGCGCGACGAGCGGGAACTCCGCGACGCCGATTCGCAATACTTCAGCTTCGTCGAAGGGCATCCCTATCGCTTCTCGTCATACGAGGCCAAGGCCAAATTCGACGCGAACCCGGCGCCGTACCTTCCTGTGAGCAACGGCCGCGATCCGGTTCTCGCCCAGGCGGGATTGGAAGTGGAAGGCTCGCTGGACCACGCCGTCTGGTTCCACGATCGCCTGCACCTGTTCAGCTCGGCCGAGACGCTCGCGGAATTCATCGCGGCGATCGACCTGGACGCGGAGTGAATCGAAGCACACGCCGCGAAACCGCAAGCGTGCGGCGCGGGCGAATCGGGGTTGTCGAGTCGATCGGCTCTCTCATGCGCGGCGGAGGAGGGCGGCGAGGGCGATCCACAATTTGCGATGGCGGGGGAGGGCGACGCGCGACGAATACACGTCGTAGCCGCGACGTTCGATTTCATCCAGCAAGCCGCCGTAGATGCGGAGCATCGCCTTGAGGATCGGCCGCCCGGCCGGTTCGAGCAGATCGAACAGCCGTTCCGCGCGGGCGTAGTACGCGCGGGCGCGAGCGACCTCGAACCGCATCAACTCGGCGAAGGCGGCGTTTCGCTCGCCCGTCGCGATCCGCGCGGGCGGATAGCCGAACCGCGCGAGATCCTCGAGTGGAAGATAGACCCGCCCGGCGGCGGCGTCTTCCTTGAGGTCGCGGAGGATGTTCGTGAGTTGAAAGGCGAGGCCGCAATCGATCGCCGCTCGCCGCGCCTCGTCCGCGCGGTTGTGGTCGAAGCCCCACACGTGGATGCAGCACAGGCCGACCGCGCCCGCCACGTGATAGCAATACCGCTCGAGATCAGCGAACGTCTCGAACCGCGCGCCGTCGAGATCCATCCGCACGCCGTCGAGCACGGCGAACAGGTGCTCGGAAGGGATGCCATGCCGACGAACGATGTCGGACAATGCGGGCCACAGCGGATGAGCGCGAGATGGGCACGATCCGCCATCCGCCGCTCGTCGCTCGCGGTTCGTCGGGCCTTGCGGCTCGCAACGGTCGATCGGCGGTCGGCGATCGAGGGCGACGGCGACGTCCTCGCGCCATTCGGCGAGGCGGGCCTGCCGCTCCGCGATCGAGTCGCCCGCCTCGTCGCCGATGTCGTCCGAGACGCGCATGAAGGCGTACAGCGCGCACATGTCGCGCCGCCGCTCTCTGGGCAACGTCAGGAACGAGTAGTAGAAGTTCCCCGCGGTGCGTTTCGCGAGCGCGCGACACCAGGCGAAGGACGCGGACAAGGCGTCGTCGTCCGTCGTCGGCCGTTCATCCTCGGTGAGCCGCCGCCGACGACGCATCGCGGAGAGCGGACAGCGAACGACGGCGCGCACGGCCGACTTCGCGAACAGTCCCGCCGCGTCGCGTTTCGTCACCACGGGCCGCGTTTCCCACACGCGATAGTCGATCCGCTCGATTCGTTCCAGAATCTTCAACCCGCCGCGGGCGAACAGGTCGATGTCGACTTGCAGCCGCCCCGGCAAGCGGTCGATGAGCGGCAACCCCGCGAGCAGAAGCTCCCGCGCCCGCGCCACCTCGAACCGCATCAGTTCGAGGAAGGCCGGGTTCGTTTCCCGGCGGGCGAGCATCTCCGCCGTGTAGCCGAACCGCTCGCGGTCCTCGCGCGGCAGGTAGACGCGGCCGATGTCGTGGTCGCGGGCCACGTCCTGCCAGAAGTTCGCGAGTTGCAGGCCGGTGCAGATCGAGTCCGACCATTGGGCGTTTTGCTCGTCGAATTCGCCGCACACGTACAGAACGAGCCGCCCCACCGGATCGGCGCTGCGGCGGCAGTAGTCGCGCAATTGCGGGAAGGTGTCGTATTCCAGAATCCGCTGATCCTGTTCGAACGCGGAGATGAGATCCTCGAACGGCTTCATCGGGACCATCCGTTCGCGAACCGTCTCGGCGAGCGCGACGAACACGGGATGCCGCGCTTCCCCCGCGTAGCAGGCGGCGAGTTCCTCGCGCCACCACGCGAGCAGCCGCGACGAGCGGTCGGTGTCGCCGACTTCGTCCCCCAGGTCGTCTGCCCAGCGGCAGAAGGCGTAGACCGCTTCGAAGTGCCGGTGCAACTTGCGAGGCAGCAACCACGAGACGATGGGAAAGTTTTCGTAGTGCGTGCGCGTGAGCCGGGCGCAATAGTCGCGGGCCTCCGCCAGCGAGACCGTCCGCCGGTCCGCCGCTTCCGGTCCCCAGACGTCTAGTTCTTGAAGGAAGGCGCCGCTCATTCACGCGATGATAGTCGTCCCCCCGGCGAATCGCCACGCGATGCGAAGCCGCGTCAACGCTTGCCTCGAATCGCGGGAGCAAGCGGAACGGGGCCGGCGAGGATCACGGCGATTCGATCGCGCAGCTCGTCCGCAAGTCGGTCGTCGTCGTCGGGCACTCCGCGGAGAAGCGACGCGCGGTTGGCCTCGAGCGCTTCGGCGAACGTGGCGAGCCGCGCGCGAATCGTCTCGCGCACGGCGGCGAGTTCGGCGGGATCGAGGTCGTGGCGCTGCAGTTCGGTCGCGCGGGGAGTGCGGACGCGCGTCAGGCGGGCGAGCGTCGTGCCCTGCGTGCGATACAACCGCCCGTCGATATACGCCCGCCGCAATCCGCCGGCGGCGTCGAAATGACAAGCCGGATCGGTCCCGAACCAGATCGACATCCGCCCGTCCGCGCGAAATCCGGCTGTGACCGGCTCGGGTTCCCGCGGCACGCGAAACTCGCCGCGGCGGACGAGCGCCGTCGCCTCGCGCAGCAGGTCTTCGCGGTCGGCCTCGTTTTGCGCCATGCGTTCGGAATCGTCGTCGCCTGGAATATCGCGAATTCGTTCTTGTGGATCGACTTGGCCGGCGGGTAGGACGGAATTGTATTCCGTCGTACCCGCCCGTCGGCACTCGACGCGCACCTCTGGCGAGACGCCGGTGAGATCGTCGATCGACGCATGGCCGGAAACCGTGCTTTGGTAGGACGGAATACAATTCCGTACTACTCGCCTGATCACTTCGGGTTCTGCTTCGTCCGCGCGTCTTCCGGGATCACCGGATCGAGCTTGAGCTTCGCTCGGACTTCGGCAGTCGGAGAAATCAGTGGGCGGACGATGCGGAAGCCGACGAAGTCGGCGTCGGTGTGGTACCACACGCTCTTGGGAAGCTGCGGATCGCGCACCTTCCACGTTTCATCCGATTTCTCGCGGGCGGCGCTGCGGAGCATGTCGGCGTCGTCGAACCATGATCCGCCGCGGGCCACGTGCGGATACTCCTTCGTCGCCACGTTCAGCGGGTCGACTGCCGGCGAACTCTTCGCGCCGAGCTTGTAGAACTCCGGATCGTACTGGTCGAGGCACCACTCGGCGACGTTGCCGTGCATGTCGTACAGGCCCCACGGGTTCGGCTTCTTCTGCCCCACCTTGTGATACTTGTCGTCGCTGTTGTCGTAGTGCCAGGCGTAGTCGCCGAGCTTCTCGGGGTCGTCGCCGAAGGAATACGCCGTCTTCGTGCCGGCTCGGCAGGCGTATTCCCATTCCGCTTCCGTCGGAAGGCGGTAGTAGTGGCCGGTCTTCGCGGAGAGCCATTGGCAGTAGACCTGTGCGGCGAGGTGCGTCATGCAGATCGCCGGGTAGCCGTCGTGCCCCATGCCGAAGGTCATGTCGGTGTAGGGCGCGGTGGGGCGGGTGACGGCGTCGGCGAGCTTGTCGCGTTCGGTCGGCGCGAGTTCCGCGAGTTGCCGCCGCTGGATGTCGAGATCGAAGTTCCAGACGTCGTACTCGTCCCAGGTGACTTCGTGCTTCCCCATCCAGAAGGGAGCGATCTTCACCTTGTGCTGTGGCCGTTCGTCGTCCTGGCCGTCTTTTTCGTCTGCAGGGCTGCCCATCAGGAATTCGCCGCCGGGAATGGGGAGCATCTCGAACGAGACGTCGGTGTCGGGGATTGTCTGCCGATACGGCTTCATCTCCGCTTCGGCCGTCGCATTCGCGGCTTTCGGGCCGTCCGTCGCCTCAGCGGCGATGCCGCGTTGCGAGGCGGCTGTTGCGTAGAATACGACGACGCCGAATGCGAGGCTCATCAAGGACAGACGGCGTGCTATGGCGATCATTTTTCGAGAACCTTTGCGTCTTGGCGGTTTTGCGTCGAAAATGGACGAGAATCGTGAAATGTTCCCGAACGAAATCGAAAGGCCGCCGATGAGGGTTTCCCGGTGTCTGCTGTTGGCGATCGCGTGCGGTGCGGCGCCATGCGATGCGGAGCCGATCGAACGAGCGGCTCCGCCCGTCGAGGGGACGCGACTGCAACGCTTCGAATACCGCCAGCCCCACATGGGGGTGGCGTTCGTGATTCGATTGTACGCCGCCGATGAAGCCGCCGCCAAGCGCGCCGCCGATGCCGCATACGCCCGCGTCGCCGAATTGAACGACATCCTCAGCGATTACGATCCCGAAAGCGAACTGATGCGGCTGTGCCGCGATTCCGCGCCGGGCAAGCCGATCGAGGTGAGCGCGGAACTGGCGTTCGTGCTGTCGCGGTCGCTCGCGATGTCGCGGCGCACCGACGGCGCGTTCGACGTGACGATCGGACCGGTCGTCCGCTTGTGGCGACACGCCCGCCGTCGCCGCGAAATGCCGAATGCGGAACTGCTCGCCGAGGCCCGCGCGCTCGTCGGTTGGAAGTCCGTGCGGCTCGACGAGCGCGCCCGCACCGTCGAGTTGCTGAAGCCGGAAATGCGGCTCGATCTAGGCGGCATCGCCAAGGGATACGCCGCGGACGAGGCGCTCCGCTTGCTCCGCGAGCACGGCATCGACCGGGCGCTGATCGACGCGGGGGGCGACATCGTGATGGGGGACGCCCCGCCGGGCCGCGCGGGATGGCGGATCGGCATCGCCCCGCTCGATCAACCCGAGGGCGCGCCGAGCCGCCATCTCGTTCTCGCCAATCAGTCGGTGGCGACTTCGGGCGACGCGTTTCAGCACGTCGAGATCGCCGGCACGCGGTACTCGCACATCGTCGATCCGAAGACCGGCCTGGGCCTCACCACGCACTCGAGCGTGACCGTGGTCGCCTCGACCGGCATCGAGGCCGACGCTCTCGCCTCGGCGGTGAGCGTCCTTGGTCCGAAGAAGGGGATCGCGCTCGTCGAGGAAACGCCGAAGGCGGCGGCGCTCGTCGTGCAGGTGGAAGAGGGCACGCCGCAAACGTTCGAATCGCGGCGGCTGATGCGCTTCGAGGAGCGAAAATCCGAGGCAAGCTCTCGGTGATTGGTGTATGATAGGGCTTCGGGCATCGTCATCCATCGCGACGAAGGGATCGAAATGAACATTCGACTGGAACCCGAACACGAAGAGATGGTGCGGGCTCTGCTGGAACAGGGTGAATACCAGAACGAGTCGGAACTCATCGGCGACGCGATTCGCCTGTTGAAGAGTCGCACCCGATTGCGGGAAGCGCTTGCGACCGCGCTGGCAGAGAGCGACCGTGGCGAACTGATCGAGGAGGACGTGATGTTCGCGGAGTTGCGTGAACGGGTGTTGAATCGGAGCGATGATGGCGAATCGCCATGAGGCGCCCCCTCTACACTCTTCAATCTCAACGGGATCTCGACCGAATTCTCCGTCATGTCTCCCGTGACGATCCAGCGGCGGCCTTGAGACTGATCGAGCGAATCCGGCGAGCCTGCCGGCGATTGGCCGACTCGCCCGACTTGGGAATTCGGCACGACGAGGTGGTGGAGGAGCTGCGTATCTGGCCCGTTCGCCGCTATCTCGTTTTCTACAGGCCGCACCCCGCCGGGATCGAAGTTCTGCGCATCATCCACGGCGCACGCGACTGGGAACGGCTGCTCGACGACTCCGACTCGAGCTGAGCGTGCCATCAAACGACCCTCGACTCGCGACTCCTCACGCCAGCAAGTCGAGCAACCCCCGCGGGTCGCGGAAGTTCTCGAAGAGGTGATCGGGGCGCGACGCTTCCAGGTCGGCGAGCGGATGGATGCCGGTGCCGACCGCGACCACTTTCGCGCCGATCGCCCGGCCGCAACGCACGTCGGCGGGGGTGTCGCCGATGACCCACAGGCGTTCGAGGTCGATCGCGCCGTCGTGATGGACTTGGAGTTCGACGAGCGCCTCGCGGGCGACGTCGCAGCGGTCGTGATGCCGGTCGCCGTAACCGCCGAAGCGGAAGTAGCCCTCGAGCGCGTAGTGCCCGAGCTTGACCCGCGCGCCGGCCCGGTAGTTGCCGGTCAACAGACCCACCAGCACGTCCTCGCGCTGGTCGAGACCGGCGAGGATCTCGGCGATTCCGGGTAGCACGGCGCCGCGGCGGTTCGCGAGATGCTCCGGAAGGTGGCGCAGGTACGCGGTCAACAGCCGGGCGGTGTGCGTCTCGTCGTCCGGCAGGTCGTGAAAGGCGAGCAGATCGCGGGTGATGGCGCGATCGGTGCGGCCCGCGGCGGGAATTCCGGTGACGGCGCGGGTGACGCCGAACTCGTCGGCGAGCGCCGCCTCCATGGCGGCTTGTCCCGCGCCGCCGGTGTCGAGCAAGGTTCCGTCGATGTCGAACAGGCAAACGTGCATGAATCGGGTATAGCAGGCGGAGGCGATGGCGAGAAGCGATTCGATGGCGAGGGGAAGACGTTCGATTTCGGCCGGGTGGCGGGGGCGCTCCGCAACGCGGAAGCCCCCGGTGCATGCCGCGGGGGCTTTCGCTGCGCGAAGCGCCCCCGCCACCCGTCGGAACTCGGAACTCGGAACTCGGAACTCGGAACTCGGAACTCGGAACTTGGAACTTGGAACTACTGCGCATGGTTTTCGGCAGTTTTCGCCGCTACCGGGAAAAATCCGAGGCGCGTCGCGAAATTGGGTTGGAATTCGGATTCGAAGGGCTTGACCATCGTCGCGTTCATCCGCTAGATAGCCTTCCCTCTTCTCGACTCTCTCTCTCTCCCACTCGACAATTCGTTTTTCGGACGACGTTCACGTCGACGACGGCGCGGCCGCAAGGATTGCGGTCGCATCGAAGGGATCGCCTCGGTCTCTTCGCCGTCGCCGCGCGGGCGTCATTTCCCCGTCCCAGTAGTCACGGATGGCCACGAAGGATCGATACGGATGTTGACACGACACGGACGCCGAACGCTGGGACGCAAACCGGACCGCCAGGAGGGAACCGCCTTGGCCAGAGTCATTGCCCTGTTCGCTGGAACCGCAGTGGTCGGCGCGGCCTTGTGGCTGGCCGACGAAAGCCAACCGACGCAAACCGCGTCGGCGGGAATCTTCCCCTCGTTCGGCTCGAAGGAGCCGAGCGCCCAGGACCGCTTTGCGGAGGGGAAGGCGTTGTACAACGCCAGCCGCTTCCCCGAAGCCGTCGCCGTCCTGCAAAAGGTCGTCGACGAGCCCGGCTCGATGAAGCCGACGGAACGGCAGGAGGCTCGGCAATACCTGGCCGCCGCACGCGACCAGATGGCGGCCCGCAACGAACGCCCGTCGGCGACCGCGGTGGCCGCATCGGGCGGTCAGCCCGTGCGGTACGGGCTGCAGCCGAGCGCGGAATCGAACAAGGCCTTCGCCCAGAAATTGCTCGATCGGGCCCGGCAGTACGAGCAACAAGGCGACGTGCGGTCGGCGGCCAGCCTGGCCCGCCAGGCCGAAGCGCTGCCGGCCGATTGGCAGCCCGGAGAGCAGTCGCCCGGACAATACCTCGCGCAACTCGATGAGCGCTCGCGGCCGCGGGACCTCGGACGGCCTTCCAATACCCGGCTCGTCGCCGATTGGCAGGACACGCCGCGAACCGATCAAACGTCCGCCCGGCCGACGCGTCTTCCCCCGGCCGGCAACCCCTATCTCGATGACCTCGAGTCCGCGTTCGATCTGAACGACGAAACTCACACCGCCCGCCGGCCGCCCGTGTCGCGCGGAACGGAAAGCGATGCGCCGTCCGAATACACGCGGCGGTCGGACGATGGCCCGCAGCGGGAACTGTTGCGCAGCGAGCGAAATCGCGAAGCGGCGCGATTGGTCGCCGAAGCCCGCCGCGCGTTGACTGAGGGCCGCGTGGCGGACGCACGCAACGCGGCGATCGAGGCCCACAGCATGAACGCCGTTTACGGTGTGCAGGACGAAACGCCGGAACGGATTCTCGACGAGATCGACCGGGCGAACCGCTCGCGTGCGGTCGCTCAGGCCGATGAAGCACGGCCGTATGAGCGTTCCGCGCTCCCGTCCGGCCGGACCGAAGAACATCTCGCCCGCAAGCAGGAGGTGGACGCGCTGCTCGCGGAAGCTCGAGCGGATCAACAGGCCGGCCGCTTCGACGACGCCCGGGCCAAGGCCCAGCAGGCGCAGCGATTGGGCCGCAACGTCGCTTACGGAGTCGTCGACCGTCAGCCGGAAGACGTGCTCGCCGCCATCGAGGCGGCCGAGAGCCGGGCGATCATCGCCCGCACCGAACGTCGGCCGCTCGACGAGAATTCGTCCGGCGTGCGACCGCCGTCGCATCTCGCCGATCACGACGCCGGCGGCCATTTCCAAGCGGCGCGCGGCGCCGGTTCCGGACGCATGCCTCCCGAGGAAGCGGCGACGCCCCGGCGGATGCCTCCCACCGAGTTGAGCGCCGTTCATCCCGGCGGACTCACGGCGAAGGAGATGTTCCATCGCGGCGTGGCGTTGCACCGGGACGGAGACGTCGAAGGCGCCCGCCAGGCGTTCGAGGAAGCCTACTACTCGGGTCAGCAGTTGGACCCGCGGACGAAGCAGCAGCTTCAGGACTTTCTGACGCACCTTGGGCCGCGCCGCGCAACCGGCGTGCGGACCGTCGCCGCGGGACACGAAGAGTTGATCGGCCAGGGCGGCGGAGGCCCCAGCGCCATCGACGACGCCGCCCACGAGCAAGCGATTCGCTACGAGCGGCACCACACCGAAGTCATCAACGCGATCTTCGTGGCCGAGCAAATGCGGCAGAACGATCCGGACGGAGCGCTCGCGAAACTCGATGAGGCGTTGGCCTCGTTGCGGGATTCGGGGCTTTCCGAGCAGGCCGCCGCCAACCTCGTCGCCCAGTTGCAGCGCTCGCGGACCTCGATCGCCGCGTATCGCAAACAGATCGAGCCGAAACTCGCCGCCGCGCGGCACGCCGACGAAATCAAGGCGGATCTCCGCCGCGAGCACGAGTATCAGGTGCGCGTCGAGCAGGAATTGGCCGACCTCGTCGACCAGTTCAACAAGCTCAGCAACGAGCATCGATACGGCGAGGCGAACATCGTGGCCGAGAAGGCCCGTGAACTCGCGCCGAACAACCCGGTCGCGATGAACATGTTCTGGAGGGGCCGCATTCAGCACCGCGACTACCAGAACGAGCGCCTGAAGGAGCGGATGGAAAATTCATTCTGGGTGCAAACCCACCAAGTGCTCGACAGCTCGGTGGTTCCCGTCGATGACGCGAACCCGATGAGGTTCGGGAAGGGTTGGGGTCCGCTCAGCAAAAGCCGGAAGAACCGTTACGGTCAACCCGGCAATCGCGAGCGCACGCCGACCGAACTGGAGATCGAAAAGAGCCTCAACCAGCAGATTTCGCTGCACTTCGAGAACCGGCCGCTCAGCGAAGTCATCGCCCATGTCCGCAGCGTCGCCGACATGAACGTCGTCCTCGATCCGCTGGGACTCGAAGACGAGGCGGTGGCGGCCAGCCAGCCGGTGTCGATCGACCTCGACGGCATCCCCTTGAAGAGCGCGCTGAAGCTGCTGTTGGAGCCGATGCACCTGACGTACGCCGTCCAGGACGACGTGCTCAAGATCACCAGCCGGTTGCGGCAGCAGGGCGAGTTGATCACCGACACCTATTCGGTGGCCGACCTCGTGGTGCCGGTGCCGAACTTCCGGCACAACAACCCCTTCGCCGACAACCCGGTGAATCCTCCGGCCCACATGAACGTCGCTCCGGGCGGATTGCATCGTCCCGGCGGCGCGGCCCACATGCAGGTCGCTCCGAACGCCATCGGCGGGCTGGGCGGAATGGGCGGCGGAGGGTTCCAGTCGCCTTATCACTCCGGGCCGCAGCTCGACGCGTCGTTGACCGGCGGCGGCGCGGCGGTCGACTTCGACACCCTCACCGACCTGATCGTGACCACGGTGGAGCCGGGGTCGTGGCAGGAGCTCGCCGGCAACGGCTCGATCAAGCCGTTCGAGACGACGCTCAGCCTGGTCATCCGCCAGACGCAGCAGGTACACGAGGAAATCGCCGACCTGCTCAATCAGTTGCGCCGCCTGCAGGACTTGCAGGTGACGGTCGAAGTGCGGTTCGTGACCGTGACCGACCGGTTCTTCGAGCGGATCGGCGTGGACTTCGACTTCAACGTGCAGGACACGCTCAACGGCGCGGCGCCTCCCGGCACCCCCGGCAACACCGGCGTCGACAACTTCCCCAAAAAGGGGACGATCGTCGGACTGTCGTCTCCCACCGAGTATACGGCGGACGGCGACGTCGCCTTCCGCCAGGGATCGTTCGACATCGGCGTGCCGGACTTCGGCGGGTTCAACCCCGAGGCCGGCATGCAGGTCGGCATGGCGATCCTGAGCGACATCGAGGCCTTCCTGTTCATCCAGGCGGCCCAGGGAGACGAGCGGTCGAACATCATGTTCGCACCGAAGGTGACGCTGTTCAACGGGCAATCCGCCACGGTGAGCAGCAACGTCTCCCGGCCGTTCGTGATCAGCGTCGCGCCGACCGTGGGAATCGGAGCGGTCGGTTTCACGCCGATCATTCAGAACGTGAATGAAGGCGTGCAGCTCTCGGTGCAGGCGGTCATCTCGGCCGACCGGCGGTTCGTCCGCCTCACCGCGCTGCCCGTGTTCAACAACATCACCGACGTGTTCACCTTCACCTTCCAGGGAGGTCTGGGAGGCGGCGTGGGCGCCGGCGGCGGTCTCGGCGGCGGTCTGGCGGGTCTCGGCGGCGGCTTGGCCGGTCTCGGTGGCGGCCTCGGTGGTGGCCTCGGCGGACTCGGCGGCGGTTTGGGCGGCCTCGGCGGGCTTGGCGGCGGAGGTCTCGGCGGCGGACTGGGCGGACTCACCGGCGGCATCGGCGGTCTGCTCGGCGGTGCCGGCGGCGGGTTCTTCAGCGTCCAGGACTCGATGAACGCCAGCCCGATGGTCGGCTTCGGCGGCATCGGTGGAACCACCGGCGTCACCGGCCAGACGGGCCAGACCGGACAGACCGGCCAAGGCGGCGCCTTGGGTGGCGCCGGCGGACTCTCCGGCGCCGGTGGAACCGGCGGCGGCACGGGTATTCAGGGCGCCGGCGGCGCCGGAGGAGGTGGCGCCGGGTCGGTCACCGTCCAACAGCCGGTCCAGGAGCAGGTCATCGTCCAGACGACCGTCAGCGTCCCCGACGGCGGAACCGTCCTCCTCGGCGGCGTGAAGCGGCTGCGCGAAGGACGCAACATGGCCGGCGTCCCCATCCTCAACAAGATCCCCTACATCAGCCGGCTGTTCAAGAACTCCGGCGTGGGGCGCGAAACCGAAAGCCTGATCCTGATGGTCACGCCGCGGATCATCATCCAGGAAGAGGAGGAAGAGCTGCTCGGCATTCCGATCGAGCCGTAACCTTCATCGAAGGTTCGACACTCTGCGGTCACGCAGGGTTTGGCCGCCGCGAAGCACGGGCTCTTCGCGGCGGCCGTTTTTCATTGACCCGGGAAGGATTCGCCGAGAGCGGACGGGTGGCGAGGGCGCTTCGCGCAGCGAAAGCCCCCGTCGCGCGCCACGGGGGCT
>JBBDNT010000225.1:0-16226 GCA_040877445.1 Planctomycetaceae bacterium | reverse complement strand
GTCGGGGTGAGGGGGCTTCGGGCTGCGACCCTGCACGACTCGGGATTCGTGCGGGACGCTGTCCATCAAGAGAGAGCGCTGCCACCCTCCTGGTTTGCGCACCGCACTCCGCGCCGACGCCTCTCCCTTGATCTCCCCCCTCACCCTAACTCTCCTCTCCCCCGCAGAGCCGGGGGAGAGGGGACGATCTTGATGCCGCATTTCCATCGGCCCCCCTTTGCCTCGCCCGACTTCGCAATGGCGTCGAACCGCCGTCGCGTCCGCTTCGTCGCGGCGGCCGCGTTGTGGCTCGTTCTGATGGGCGGCTGGTCGAGGGCCGCGGCGCAGCAGGACGATCCCCGCCCCGAGCCGGCGCCAGCCGCGGACGATGTCGAGCTGCTCCGCAAGCAGGCGCCGACGGCGGATGCTTCGCGACCGGCGAGCGACGCGAAGGAACTGCCGTGGCGCGACGCGCTCGCCGCCGGCTACACGGAAGCGGCCCGCCGCGGCGCGCCGATCTTCGTCCAGGCCGGCGGCGTCGATTGCCCGCACTGCGCGCGGCTGGCAGAGGAAATCCGCCGCCCTCTCGCGCAGCAGGAACTCGGGCGATGGGTGCTCGTCCACGTCGACGTGGACAAGTCTCCGGACGATGCCCGGCTCCTGGGCGTGGCGACGATCCCCGCGCTGCGGTTGTTGACTCCTTCCGGCAAGCCGGTCGCCGCTCGTGAAGGGGCGCTCTCCGCCGAAGATCTGGTCGCCTGGCTGAAAGAGCATCACGAGGCGGCGGCCGCGGTCCCGCCGGCGGAACTTACCGCGGCCGGCGCGCCGGACATCGTCGCGGCGGTGCGGCTTGTCCGCCAGTTCGAGCAGCGCGACGCGGTGTTGCGCGAGGCGGCAATCCGCCGATTGCTGCCGCATCCCGACGTCGCCGCGTTCCCCGTCGCCAGCGCGTTCGAGAGCGGGTCGCTGTCGACGCGGCTGGCCGCACTCGAATTGCTCACCGAATGGAAAGCGCCGATCGACGGGCTGGATCCCTGGCAACCGGAGACGATCACGGCCCAGCGAGTCGCGACGCTCAACGAGTGGGCGCTCGCGCCGGAGCGCCGCCAAGTCCCGCTTCTGGAGGAAAACGGGGCGGACGAGATCGCGCCCGAGCAGCTCGAAACGGCGCGCGGAATGATCGACCGCATGCTCGCCGCCGACGTCTTCGAGGCCGTCGCGATTCGGGAACGGCTGGTCCGGCTGGGACCGCCGCTCCTGCCGGAGGTCTACGCCCGGCTGGAGCGGGTCGAACGCGACCAGGACCGCGAACGGCTCACCGCCCTGCGCTACCGGCTGGTCGCCTCTCCGCGATTGGCGCTCGATTGGCCCGGCGGAATCGAGCGGCTGTCGGCGATCGACGTGCGGACCCGGCAGATCGCGGCGGATGAACTCGCCCGCCGCGCGACGCCCGAGGACGAGGCGCTGCTGTTGGAATTGTTCGGCGACCCGGCCCCGCTGATCCGCGAGATCAGCCTGCGGGCGCTTCGAACGGCGGCCGGCGCAGAGACCGCCGGCGCCCTCGTCCGCCTGCTCGACGATCCCGACCCGAACGTCCGCGCCGCCGTCCTCAAGCAACTCGCCGAAAACCCGACGGCCGGAATCGTCGGGCCCGTCGCCGACTACGTCGGCCGCGAGGACGATGCCGATCTGGTCGTTCACGCGGCGCGGCTGCTGGCGGAGGCGCCGGGAAAGCGGTCGGCCGAGGCGCTCCGCGGGCTGCTCGCGCACGAGAGCTGGCGGGTCCGCGCGCAGGCGGCGGAAGGGCTGGGCAAGGCGCTCTCGCGCGGGCGGTACGGCACGGCGGGGATGAGCGCCGAGGAAACGGTCGAGGGGTACGCGGCGCTCGTGGAGGTTCTCGACGACGAGGACGGCTTCGTCATCAGCCGGGCCGTCGAGGGACTGGCCGACTCGAACCTCGCGGCGGCGGTCGAGCCGCTGGTGGCTGTGGCGGAACGGCACCCGCGGCTGGCGCCCAACGTGATCGAGGTGCTGGTCCGGGGCGAGAAGCAGCGGCCGTTGGCGATCCCGCACCTGCGCCGCTTCTGCGGGCACGAGAACCCGTCGGTGCGGGGGGCGGCGATCGCCGGTCTGTGTTCGATCGAGGCCATCGACGCCAAGGACGAACTGCGGGCGGCCCTCGCCGATCCCGAAAGCGACGTGCGGATCGCGGCGGCGAAAGGGCTGTTCGGCATGGTCCAATCGCGACGAACGCGGTTGCGATACGATCTCGAGTCGGAGGCGCGTCTCGCGGAAATGGAGATGCACAGCGAGCCGCGGTCGGGGCTGCTGGGGTTTCTGGGGCGATTGTTCGGGGGCGGCAAGTCGGAACCGGAGCCGGTCCCCCCGGCGGAAGCCGCCGTCCCCGAAGAAGACGCCCCCGAAGGCAATGCCCCGCCCGCCGAGGCGGCCCCCGCGGACGCCGGCGATGATCCCGGGGCGGAAGGCGAGCCCGCGTCGTTCGCCGCGCAGCTTCCGCAGTGGCAGCGCGATCTCGAAGGACTGGTCTCCGAACTGCTCGAGGCGGAACGCGTCGAAGAGCGACTCGCGGGGGCGTTGGCCCTCGCCGCGCTCGGCAAGCACGAGCGAGCGCTCCCCGTGCTGTTGGCCGAAGGCGTCCGCTCGGACGAAAACCTGCACGCGGCGGCCCAGGCGCTTCCGTGGCTTCCCCGCGGGCCGCGCGGGGAATTGTTCGACGTGCTGCTGGCCGCCGCGACTCCGGGGGAGGCCGGCTCGATCCTCTACCTGTTCGTCGAGACGCCCGACCCGCAGGCCGCCGATCGCGTGTGGCGGATCCTCCAGGGCGAGCGGGTCGATGCGACGCTGGCCGAAGCCGTGGCCCACTCGCTCAAGCAGGTCTACTTCGGCGAAAACTCGTACTCCCCCGAGAGCGCCCCCGCCGCGCGCCGCCAGACGGCGACGGCGGCGCTGGTTCCGAAGGCCGAGTCCGGCAATCGTTGGGAGCGGCTGGTGGCGTTTTCGATTCTGGGCGAGTACGAGGCGGACCGCACCGCCGAATTGGCCCGCAGGATCGTCGACGATCCCGCGGCGGACGCGAAGCTCCGCGAGCAGGCCTTCCGCCTGGTGTTGTCGAGCCTGCCCGAGAAGGAGGCGGCGCGGACCGCCGTCGCGACCCTCGAGGCGCAGACGCCCGGCCTCGTCGAGTCGGCGGTGCGGTTCCTCGCGGGAGGAGCCGAGGCGCTCGCCGCCGCGGAGGAGGATGGCGACGATCTCGCATCGTTCTCGGCGCTGAACCGTTCCGGGAGCGGCCAGTCGTTGTCCGGCGCGGGTCAGCCGATCGTTCCCGCGGCCCCCGAAGGCCTCAAGCCCGAAACGCTCCGCCCGCTGCTCGAAGGGGACGATCCGAAGCTGGCGGCTTACGCGGCCTATCTGCTCGCCATGAAGGGGGAGGACGAGGGGCTGGAGCGGCTGATCGACTACTGGTCGAGGCACGCCAAACAGGACGAGCACTGGTCGCGGCTGGTGTACCGGGCGATCGCCGCGCTCGACGATTCGACCCGCATCGCGGTGCTCGAGCAGATCTACGCACAGTTCCCCAAGGAGCAATATTACGCGTCGCCGGTGAGCGACTTCTACTGGACCATTCGCATCATGACCGGGCCGGAGGCGCTCGAATTCCGCAAGCGGATTCGGGACGAGGTCGGCATGGATCAACTCCGTTGAAACTCTCATCAAGGACACTCCCATGAAACGCGCATTGATCGTCGCCGCGCTGTTGTTCGCGTTCTCCACCGCCGCCCGTCCGGCAGCCGCGCAGCTCGGAATGACCGACGCGATGGTCACCGGCGCCGGCGCCGTGATTCTCGAACGCCAGCCCGAATTGATGCGGCTGCGGATCGATCTGATCGCCAAAGGGGACACGCTCGAAGCGGCATTGGCCGCTCTCGATGATCGCGCCGCGGCGGCGAAATTGCAGGTCGTGGCGTTCGGGGCCGGGAAGGACTCGGTCCAGGTCGGCGAGGCGCGAATCACCGACTCGAAGACCGACCAACAGAAGCAAATGGAGCAGATGCTCGCCCAACGGCTGCGGCAGGCGGGCCGCGGCGCTCCCGCCAAGACTGCCGAAACGGTGACGGTGGCCGCCACGCTCGAAGCGGAATGGCCGCTCCAGGCGAAAAACGCCAACGAATTGCTGTTGGCGGTCCATCCGTTGCAGAAGAAGATCATCGACGCCAACCTCGCCGGCACGAAGGACGGCGACAAGCTCTCCGCCGAGGAACAAGAGATGATGGAAGAGTTCGGAGGGTACGGCTACGGGGGCGAGGAGGAGAAGCCGGGCACGCCGGCGTTCTACTTCGTCGCGCCGATCCCGCAGGAAGAACTCGACCGCGCCGCCGCCGAGGCCTTCCAGAAGGCCAAGGCCCAGGCGGAGCGGCTGGCCGCGGCCGCCGGAGTGCGGCTCGGATCGCTCGCCGGCGTCAACGATCCTCAATCGCACGATGACTACGACACGTTGTCGGGCATGTACGGCTACCACACCTACAGTTCCGGCGCGCAGCAGGCGATCAGCGAGTACGTCTCGCGTCAAAAGGCCGGCGAGGCGTCGATGGGGGCCGTCGGCGACTCGCCAAAGAAGCTGCGGCACCGCGTCTCCATCTCCGCGGCCTTCCGGATCGACGAAGGGAAATGACGCGCCTGGTGATCGGCTGCCCGCACGAACACGCTTGCATCAGGACGCCGCGCCCGGCGACGAGACTCGGGAAACCGCCCCGCGGAAGGAGATGGCCACGACGGGTGTCATGCTCGAAGCCGGCGAACTCTGGGAGTGGCAGATGACGAGCAGCACCCGATCCTGCGATCGTCACAGATCGAAGCGATCGAGGTTCATCACCTTGTTCCAGGCGGCGACGAAGTCGTCGACCAACTTCTTCTCCCCATCAGAGCTTCCATAGACTTCCGCCAGGGCGCGAAGCTGGGAGTTCGATCCGAAGACGAGGTCGACCCGCGTGGCGGTCCACTTCCGTTCGCCCGATTTGCGGTCGCGGCCTTCGAACAGGTCCGCGTCCTGCGAGACCGCATTCCACTCGGTGCCCATGTCGAGCAGGTTCACGAAGAAGTCGTGGGTCAGCGCTTCGGGGCGCTCGGTGAAGACGCCGTGTCGCGTTCCCTCGAAGTTCGCGCCGAGAACGCGCATGCCGCCCACGAGCACCGTCATTTCGGGCGCGGTCAAGGTCAGCAATTGCGCCTTGTCGACGAGCAGCGCTTCGGCCGGGATGGCGTACTTGCCCTTGAGGTAATTGCGGAAGCCGTCCGCGATCGGTTCGAGCGGGCCGAACGATTCCACGTCGGTCTGTTCCTGCGACGCGTCCATGCGTCCCGGCGAGAAGGGGACCGACACGTCGTGCCCGGCGTTCTTCGCCGCTTGCTCGACGCCGGCGCAACCGGCCAGAACGATCAGGTCGGCCAGAGAAACCTTCTTGCCGCCGGCCGCGGCGGCGTTGAATTCGTTCCGGATGCCTTCCAGCGTCGTGAGGACGTCGGACAGTCGTTCGGGCTGGTTGACTTCCCAATCCTTCTGCGGGGCCAGGCGAATGCGGGCGCCGTTGGCGCCGCCGCGCTTGTCGGATCCACGAAACGTGGAGGCCGACGCCCAGGCGGTCGAAACCAGTTGCGAGACGGGCGCTCCCGAAGCCAGGACCTTGTCCTTCAGGACGGCGATGTCCCGCGCATCGATCAAGGGGTGATTCACTGCGGGGATGGGATCCTGCCAGATCAGGTCCTCGTCCGGCACCTCGGGGCCGAGAAAACGCGCGCGGGGGCCCATGTCGCGGTGGGTCAGCTTGAACCACGCGCGGGCGAATGCGTCGGCGAACCGATCGGGATTCTCCATGAAACGCCGCGAGATCTTCTCGTACTCCGGGTCGTACCGCAGCGACAAGTCGGTCGTCAACATGGTCGGCAGGTGTTTCCTGGACGGATCGTGCGCATCGGGAATCGTCGCGCCGGCCCCCTTGGCGACCCACTGGTGGGCGCCGGCCGGGCTCTTGGTGAGTTCCCATTCGAAGCCGAACAGGTTCCGGAAGAAGTCGGAGCTCCATTTCGTGGGCGTGGTGGACCAGGTGACTTCCAAGCCGCTGGTGATCGTGTCGGCGCCCTTGCCCGTGCCGAAACCGCTCTTCCAGCCCATGCCCATTTCCTCGAGACTGGCTGCTTCCGGATCCGGCCCCACGTTCGAAGCCGGCCCCGCTCCATGCGTCTTGCCGAACGTGTGGCCTCCGGCGATCAGCGCCACCGTCTCTTCGTCGTTCATCGCCATCCGCTTGAAGGTCTCTCGGATGTCGTGGGCCGCCGCGAGCGGGTCGGGATTCCCGTCCGGACCTTCGGGGTTCACGTAGATCAGGCCCATCTGGACCGCGGCCAGCGGATTCTCCAGCCGGCGGCTATGCATGTCGCCGTCGGCCGTGTCGTCGGACACCAGGACCGCTTCGTCATTCGCCTTATCGACCCCCTCCGAACCGTGGGCGTAGCGGACGTCGCCGCCGAGCCAGGTCGTTTCCGAACCCCAATACACGTCCTGATCCGGCTCCCAGACGTCCTCGCGACCGCCGCCGAAACCGAATGTCCGGAATCCCATCGTTTCAAGGGCGACGTTCCCGGCCAGAATCATCAGGTCGGCCCATGAGATCTTGCGGCCGAATTTCTGCTTGATCGGCCAGAGAAGCCGGCGCGCCTTGTCCAGGCTGACGTTGTCCGGCCAGCTGTTGAGCGGCGCGAAGCGCTGCTGACCCCGGCCTCCGCCGCCCCGGCCGTCTCCGATGCGGTAGGTGCCCGCGCTGTGCCACGCCATGCGGATGAACAACGGGCCGTAATGGCCGAAGTCGGCCGGCCACCAGTCCTGCGAGTCGGTCATCAATGCCGCGAGATCCTTCTTGACCGCGGCCAGATCGAGGCTCTTGAACTCCTCCGCGTAGTCGAAATCCGCACCCATGGGATCGGACTTGGCGGAATGCTGGTGCAGAACCTCGAGCGTCAACTGGTTCGGCCACCAGTCGCGGTTCGACGGGCCGCCGCCGGCGGCCTGATGAAACGGGCATTTCTTTTCGGTCGACATATGTTTTCTTCCTTTGCATGACGGCAGGGAGCATTCTATAACGGTGTCGATCTGAATGCCAAGCACCACAACCGTGACAAGGGACGGAGGGATATCGAAGACACGGCGGGAGAGTGAACCGGCATGCTCGCCGTTTCCACGAAGATCCCACGTCCGCCGAGGATCCCCGCGGAACGATTTCGCGGGCGCGGAACTCGTCCGCAGCGTCCGCCAAAGATGGAAGTCGCAGATCTCGACCTTCTCGAACGGCTGGCTGGCGACGATGGCCCGCATGGCGCGTTCGAGCCGGCAGCCGTCCGCGAGCGACCGGCGTAAGCCGGCCGGTAAGCCGCCACGGGACAGCCCCGAGAGCCATTCCCGCGAAGGCAGTTCCACCATTCCCGCGAAGGCACTCCCGTCATTCCCGCGAAGGCGGGAATCCAGCCCCAACCCCACCGCGGCCGCGCATCGCCCGATCGAATGAGCGACCTTCCACGCACCCGGCGGCCCAATCGCAACAAGGCGCTTGACAACGCCCGCCAGGCGCGGTGGAATGGGCGAACACGCAGTGTACGGCAGTCGGCAAGAGGATCCCCGATGGCCCGCAAACGAAAATACGGCTTCTCCTTCTCCTGGAAACGCGCCCTCGGCCTCTCCGCAGCGAAAGGCCGCCTCTCGAGAAAACTCGGCATCCCGCTCACCCGCTCCGGCCGGCAGAGAAAGATGGGCAAGGCCATGGGTTGCTGCGTGCCGCTAGCGTTTCTGCTGACGGGCGGTATAACGCTCGCTGCGTGGCTGATCGCCTGAGGCGACTGGCGTTTTGATCCGACGGAGCGATTTCTTCGTTTCACCAGCGCGCACGCGTGCGTTTCCTCACTTGCGACAACGGAGACGAAACATGGAACAGGTTCCATTTGGCGGCTTCGGCGCCAACGCCTTCGGCACGGACCATTTCGCCGAGAATCCCGAACCGCGCTGCCCGTGCATCCTGTTGATCGACGTATCCGGCTCGATGAGCACGGTCATCGCGGATTCGGGCGACGACTTGGGTTACGACGTCCACGTCGATGGCGAGACGTATCGAGCCGTGTCCGGCGGTCGAACCCGGATTGACGCCGTAAACGATGGCCTACGCGCCTACCGCGACGACGTGGTCACCGATTCCCTTGCGGCGCGCCGGGTCGAAACGGCGATCATGACATTCGGCGAAGAAGTCCGCACCGTCTGCGATTTCACTATCGCGGAAGCGTTCCATCCACCCGAGCTTCAGACTTCGGGCGCAACTCCGATGGGGGCGGCGGTGAACGAAGCGATCGACATGTTGGAGGGACGCAAGCGTACGTACAAAGAACACGGGATCGCTTATTTTCGGCCTTGGATATTTCTCATTACCGATGGCGGCCCAACCGACGGTTGGAAGACAGCGGCTGATCGCGCGCGGCGGGGAGACGAAGAGAAGAAGTTCGCGTTCTTCGCCGTCGGCACGGATGAGGGCGCGAAGTTGGACGTGTTGGCGAGGTTCTCGCCACGGAAGCCGCTCCTGCTCAAGGGATATCGGTTCAACGAAATGTTCCAGTGGCTCTCCCAATCCCTGCGTTCCGTATCTCGATCGACCCCCGGCGAAGACGTGCCGCTTCTGAATCCGACCGGTCCCGACGGATGGGCTTCCGTTTGATGACGGCCCCGCCCATGTGGAAAGCCATTTACGTCAGCGAGCGAGGTACGTCCCACGTTCAGGATGGAACGCCCTGTCAGGATGGGTGCCGCGTCCGGGTGATTGGGGGATCGGTTCTGTTGACGGTCTGCGCGGACGGCGCCGGGAGCGCGTCGCACGCGCGCGACGGAGCGCAACTCGCGTGTCGAAAGTTCATCGAATGCGTCTCCGGCTTCTTGAATCCGCCACCGATTGCGAAAGCGGTTGCGCCTCTCGCTGAAGTCGAGAAGTCCGGCGTCGGTTTCATCCAGGCGCTCTGGTCGTTGATGTTGTCGGCTTCAAGCCGCGTGACTCGCCGAATGGCGAGTCCGCGGTTTCCCGGAGAACCAGAACAGGAAAACGCAACGGCTTTGGCAGGGGATGACGGCGCGATCCCGAACCCGGCCGATCCACTGGGGTCCATCGATCGAGACACGCTGGTGGAATGGTGCGTCCAGGTGCGCGAATCGCTCGCGGCGCGCGCGAGCGAGTTGGGCGTTCCGATACGCGAGCTGGCCTGCACGCTGCTCGGGGCGGTCGTCTCGGATTCGACCGCTGTTTTCGTGCAGGTCGGCGACGGGGCGATGGTCGTCGGCGATGGCGAGTGTTGCGACGTGGTTTTCTGGCCGCAGTCCGGTGAATACGCAAACACGACGAACTTTCTCACCGACGCGGCTTTCAAGGAGTCGCTGCAATTTGTCGTCCGGCAGGGACGCATCACGGAGTTCGCCGGGTTCACCGACGGTCTCGAACGATTGATACTCCGCTTCGACGATCGCACCGTGCATCGACCAGCGCTCGGCCCGATGTTCGATCAGTTGCGCGCCGCCGCGGATGAGAAGGCGTTGTTCGCGCCGCTCCGCGGTTTCCTGCAGTCGGAACCCGTCAACGCCCGCACCAACGACGACAAGACGCTGATCCTGGCGGTCCGAAACGAGCGCTCCGGCAATGGCCAACAAGCACCTTTACCGGGATGACCGCGGCAACCGGGTCGTACTCGGGACTCACTGCCTCGGCAAAGGAGGCGAAGGGGCCGTCTTCTCGATCGACGGAACGGCCGATTGGGTCGCGAAGATCTACAGCAACTCCGTTTCATCGGAGAAGGTCGCGAAACTGGTTCGAATGACGCGCGGCTCGACGCCGGAGTTGCGGAAATTCGCCGCCTGGCCCGACAGAATCCTGCACGAGTCCAAGTGCGGCACAGCGCGTGGATTCGTGATGCCGCGCATCAAGGAGGTTCGCTCCATCCATGAACTGTACGGTCCCGCTGCCCGAAGGCAGCATTTTCCCAAGGCCGACTGGCGTTTCCTTGTTCGTACCGCGCGCAACTGCGCCGCCGCGTTCACGACTTTGCATGATGCCGGGATCGTCATCGGTGACGTGAACCAAGGGAATGTACTCGTCTCTTCGGAAGCTCTCGTCACGCTCATCGACTGCGATTCCTTTCAGGTTCGCGAGAACGGCAGAGTGCATCGTTGTCCCGTCGGCGTCCCGGAATTCACTCCTCCGGAACTTCAGGGCGCCAACGACTTCAAGAACGTCGATCGGACGACGAACCACGACGCGTTCGGCCTCGCCGTGCTGATCTTTCACCTGCTCTTCATGGGCCGGCATCCATTCGCAGGTCGGTTCTTGGGTACGGACGACATGCCGATCCCGCGCGCCATCCGCGAGAACCGATTCGCCTACGGGAAGCACGCCGCGCAACGCCGGATGGAGCCGCCTCCTCACGCGCTTTCGCTGGACGAGCTGCCCGACGAACTGGCCGATTTGTTCGAACGGGCATTCACATCGGAAAGACGGCCGGCGGCGCGGGAATGGGGCACCGTCCTCGAAGCGTTCGAAGAGCGGATCGGGAACTGCCGCACCGATCCCGGTCACGTCCACTCCACTGTACTTCGTCGATGTCCTTGGTGCCGGATCGAGGAAGAGGGAGGGCCTGCCTTTTTCATTTCGGTATCCTTCGCCGCGTTGGTCGGACGTGGTGCAACGATCGACTTGGAATCGCTCTGGAAGGAAATCGACCGACTGCCGTTGCCAAGCAACGACATAGCGGTCCCTGCGCCGAACACGGCGACAACGTACCCGAAGCCGCTCCCGCTTCCTCGGGAGGTCAGTGATCCGCTGAAAATTGCGGAATGGGAAAGGCGCGCGACGGAATTGGCGGCCACGATCTCCGGTCTCGACCGACGAGTTTCAGCAATCCGAAATGAGTTCGAGGAGGCAATTCGAAAGGCATCTCGCGAATCCGAAGAGCGCGCCGCAGCCGCGATCAAGGATTTCGAGCAACGGCATGCGGCCACGATAAAGGCTTTCAAACGACGTCAGCGGCGAATCGAGAGGAAGCTCGATTTTGCCGCCCGTTGTGCGATTGGCGGTGTGAGCATCGGGTTGATCGTGTTGATTGGCGGGGCAATGGGAAAAGCCGCAGTCGCCTTGCTTGCAGGCATCCTCCTGCTTGTTTCTTCGGCATTCACATGGTTTGGTCTCCGAATGCGTCACGAGTCGTTGGCTCGCGAAACGGCAGAATGGCGCCGACGAATGTGTCCGGAGGCGAACCTCATTCGCTATGAATTCCGAATGTGGGAACAATGCCAGCAAGATTTGCTCGCCCGGGAGCTTCGCACGATCACAATTCAAGTCGAGCCGTTTCGTTTGGAACTCTCGCAAGTCGGCGAAAGAATCGGGCGTGAGATCGAGAATCGCCGCGCCGCCCTGCTCGTCGTGCGAAATCAGCGAGCCAACATCCTGTCGAAGGCCGAAGAGCGATTGCGCGCCGTCCAAGACGGGCTGCGCTCACTCTTCGGGACAGTCGACTCCGATTTCCACAAGATGCGACAATCGCTGGAGATGCCTCGAGGACGCGCGAACGAACTTGATCGGCTCAAGGCAAAGGAGCTTCAGAAGCTCCGGGACCGCGCGCAGGAAGTGCAATTCGATGACCATCTGAAACGATGCCTAATCGCGCGCGCCGATATCCGAGGTATCGGGGCCAAGCGCGTCGCGACCCTACAATCCTATGGAATCGAGACCGCATTCGACCTCGCAAGGTTGGCTGGGAGAGGGGTGCCGGGGTTCGGGGAAGTCCTCATGGGCAGCCTGATTGCGTGGCGGCAGAAAGAAGAGCGCCGATTCCGTTTCGACCCGTCGAAGGGGATTCCTCAGGACACGCGGCTGGCGGTCGAAGTGAAGTACCAGCGGGAAAGAGCGATGCTGGCCGCGAAGTTGAAGAAAGGATTGACGCAGCTGCGCCGAATCACGGCGGAGGCGCGATCCGCCGCCACCCGATTGATTTCCGACAAGGCGCGCCTCGAACAGGAAGTCGCGCAGGCTCGCGCCGACGGCGCTCTTGCCGAACAGGCGATTTCCGAGATTCAGGCCAGACTACGGAGTGTTATGGCCCGATGATTCAACTGAAGTGCCTGTGCGACAGCGCAGCGAGGTGCCTGGGGCGTTGTTGAACGTGTCTTGATCGGTGATAGTCGGTTCGTGCGGTTCGCGTGGATGAAGCGCGTTAGCTGGCTCCAACATTGCTCGTAAGTGGCTTGGTCGATACGCTGATCCCGGATTCTCGGCGTGATGAACAACTGCATTCGCTGGCCGGAGACAAAGAAATCGGCGAGGTGTTCGCATCGGCGTCCCCCCGCTCACGCGGGAGGCTCGCTTTCGACTCGCGCCGTTCGCGACTCTTAACTCTCGACCCTCGACTCCCAACTACTCCATCACCAACCGCACCGCCTCCACCACGCTGGCGGTGTCCGGTAGGGCGGCGTATTCGTAGGTGGGGTTGAAGCCGATGTGGATGTCGGGGCGGGAGATGAGTTGGGGGGGGCTTAGAAAACTGTTCCAGGTTTCCGGGTCGCTGGTGAGTTCGCTGATGAGCATTTGCCCGACCGAGCAGCTTCGGGCGTCTTCCTGCACCACGACCAGGCGGCCGGTTTTTTCCAGCGATTTCGCGATCGTCTCGCGGTCCCAGGGGACGATCGTGCGGACGTCGATGATTTCGATCGAGGCTTCCCCTTCCAGTTCATCGGCGGCTTCGAACGCCTGCTCGATGCAGTTGCCCCAGGTGACGAGCGTCACGTCGCTTCCTTCGCGGTGGATTCTGGCCTGGCCGAAGGGGACCGGTTCGAGCTTCGCCGGGACTTCGAACTGCTGGCGGAAGCGGTGCTTGGGGACCAGGAAAATCGTGGGATCCTCGGCGTGCATGGCGGTCCACATCAGGCCGGCGGCGTCTTCGGGGGTGGTGGGGACGACGACCCGCAGGCCCGGCGTGTGGGCGAACAGGGCCTCGTTCGCCTGGCTGTGCCAGATCGAGCCGCCGGGGAGATAGGCCCCGTATGGCATGTAGAGGACGACGGGGCATTTCCAGTCGCCGTTGGTGCGCCAGCGGAGGGTCGCCAGGTTCTGCGAGATCTGGTTCCAGCCGGGGGCCATGAAGTCGACGAACTGGATCTCGAAGACCGGCCGCAGCCCATAGCTCGCGAGGCCGCAGGCGACGCCGACGATCGTCGATTCGGCGAGCGGCGCGTTGAAGACGCGCTCGGGGAACTTCGAGGAGAGTCCCGAGGTGAGGCCGAACACGCCCCCCTTGGGATCCTCGATGTCTTCGCCGAAGAAGACGTACCGCTCGTCCTTTTCGAGCCCTTCGCGGAAGACGCGGTTGATCGCATCGACGATTCGCCATTTCTTGCCGCCTTCGAGCGGCGGGACTTCGGCTTTGGGGAGCGGGCCGAAGAGTTCGTCCAGCAGTTCATCGGGGGTGGGATCGACGGCGGCCTGCGCCTGGCGGTACTCGCGATCGACCTGCTCGTCGATTTCCTGCTTGATCTCTTCCCATTCGTCCTCGGTCATTTCGCCCGCTTCGATCAATTCGCGCGAGACGAGGTCGATCGGGTCGCGGGCGTTCATCTCGCAGATTTCGTCTTCGGGACGATAGACGCGGTGGTCGTCGCTGCTGGTGTGGCTGCACAGGCGATCGACTTCGCAGTGCAGCAGCGTCGGCCCATCGCCGCCGCGGGCCTTTTCGATGGCGGGCATGGCGGCGTCGAAGACGCGGTCGGGATGCCGGGCGTCGACGTGGACGATCTCGATGCCGTCGCCGACGACGCCGAGTTTCAGCGGGTTGAACTTCTCGGTGTTGGTGCTGATGCCGTAGCGGTTGTCTTCGACGACGAGGACGATCGGCAACTGGCGTTCGACGGCGAAGGCGATCGCTTCGAAGAAGTCCCCCTGGCGAGAGGCGGCGTCGCCGACGGTGCCGACGACGACTCCGGGGTGCCCTTCAAGCTGCATGCCCCAGGCGGCGCCGCACGCGGGGAGCAGGCAGGCGCCGGTCGGGGTGGGAACGCTCCACACGTTGCGTTCGCGGTCGCTGGGATGGCCGGGCATCTGCCGGCCGCCGCTGGAGGAGGATCGTTTGCCGAAATAGGCTTCGGCGAGTTCGCGGTTGGTGATGCCGCGGGCGAGGGCCATCGCGCGGGAGCGGTAATACGTGAAGAGGTAGTCGTCGGGTTCGAGGAGGGAGGCGATGACGGCGAGCGGCTCGTGCCCCATGCCGGAGACCTGGAACCAGCCCTTCCCCTGCCGCAGCAGCACGCCCTCGCGGCGGTCCCCCTCGCGGGAGAGGTACATCAGCTTGAGGAGGGCGAGCTTGTCGTAGGTCTTGAAGGTGGCGGCCACGTTGCGTGCTTCCGAGTTGCGAGACTTGCCGTTGCCTCCGACGGCCGGCGCGGCGGACGGCGAGCGGCCACGTCCGCGCGTTCCCTGGGTTCCGTCCTTCGTATGGCTGGGATCGGTGGGTGGTGCGGGCATGGGCGCGATTCCTTGCGATGAACGGTAGCGAGGAATCGGGTTTCGACTTCCCGATTCCGAGTTCCGGCGTTCCGAATCGCCGGTTCTCGAGTTTCTTCGGAATCCGGCGGTGAAAACCGCGGAGCTTCCTTTTGGATTGTGGTGCGGTTTCGATTTCAGGTCAACCTGAGTGCGCCGCGGCGAGCGGAGAGCGTGGCGGCGGCAGTCGTTTTCGCGATCGCGCGGCGGCGGCGAGGGCGCGACATTTCGGTTGCGGGCCGTCGGTTCGGATGTGATCGTGCGCACTGTGATTCGGCATCCGTTGGCGGAGACCGCCGCGGACCGTTAGAATCGGAATTCGCTTCCGCCGCCTGCATCGTTACGCCCGCTGACGGGAACACGCCATGCCATTCCGCCGCGCGACATGGACCGCCGCGATGCTGACGTGCGTCGCGATGGCCGCGGAGGTTCGTGCGGAATCGGTGGAGGGGGACGCGGCGCCGAGCGTCGCGCAAGTCGAGCGACCGCCGGCGCGGCGATCGCCGACGTTCGCGTTCGATCGGCGTGAGGGGCTGCTGGAGATCGCGATCAACGGGCGGCCGTTCGCGAGTTACGTGCATCGCGACGAGCGGATTTCCCGTCCATTCTTCGCGAACCTGCATGCCCCTTCGGGACGCCGGGCGACGCGGCCGCACCCGCCTGTCGATGGCGACGGATTGACCGATCACGCGACGATGCATCCGGGCGTCTGGCTGTCGTTCGGCGACATCAGCGGGGCGGATTTCTGGCGGAACCGGGCCCGCGTCGAGCACGTCGAGTTCGTCGAAGAGCCGACCGGGGACGCCGACCGGGCTTCATTCGCGGTCCGCAACCGGTATCTCTCCGGAGAGAAGGTCGTGTGCACCGAGGTCGCCCGTTACGAGATTCTTGTCCGCCCGGAGGGTTACCTGCTGGTGTGGAACTCGGAGTTCTCGAATTCGGAGCAGTCGTTCGCGTTCGGCGACCAGGAGGAGATGGGGCTGGGCGTGCGCGTGGCGTCGCCCTTGAGCGTGCAAAGCGGAACGGGTCGGATCGTGAACGCGGAAGGTGACCGCGACGAGAAAGGGGCCGGGGGAAAACAGTCTGCGTGGTGCGACTATTCGGGGAACGTCGAAGGAGAGCGCGTGGGCGTTCTGCTGATGCCGCATCCGGAGAATTTTCGGAAGAGTTGGTTTCACGCGCGCGACTACGGATTTCTGGCGGCCAACCCGTTCGGCCGCAACGCCTTCACCCGGGGGGAGCGCAGCCGGGTCGTGGTGAAGCCGGGCGAGACGTTCAGGCTGCGTTTCGGCGTGCTGATCCACTCGGGTCGGGAGGGCGAGGCGTTCGATCGGAAAGCCGCGTACGAGAGTTATCTGCGACTGACGTCGGAAATGCCGCCGGCGCCGCCGCCGGTTCCGATGCCGCCCGGTGTGAACGGCGGCGCTTGACATGCCGATGTCGTTTCGCCGCGCAGTACGTCCATTCTGCCGGAATGGACGTGGGGAGCGGGATGGCGCATCCGGAATGCGAATCTCTGTCGTGAGCGCACGGCCTCCGGATTCGCGACCGGGCGCCACGGTTCGACCGTTCGCTGGCGGCGACGTTTCTGCGCGCTCCACGTCCCGCCCGGCAGGCGGGACGTACTTTGTA
>JBBDNT010000224.1:0-16322 GCA_040877445.1 Planctomycetaceae bacterium | reverse complement strand
GCAATGCCTCGAACTCGAACCGGATTCGGACTACTATCAGCGGCAATTGCAGCGCTTCCGAGAGTGAGAGGCCGGAACGATCGCGGCGATGTCGCGCGTCGTAGTACCTCGTCGAGATCGAAGTCGTGGGTTGTCCGTAGGACGGATTGGCAATCCGTCGGTGAGTTCTCAACGTCGCCGGCGATCGATCGTTCCGCCGACTCGATCGCCGTTGGAAGGATTGCCAATCCGTCCTACCCGCCCGATCGTCGACCCACAAGTTCGATTTGGACGGAGTAACAGGAGCAATCATCCATGGCGGCACGGTTCGACTGCATCGTCCTCGGCGTCGGCGGCTTCGGCGGCGGGGCGTTCCACCATCTTGCCCGGCGCGGCGCGAACGTGCTGGGGATCGAGCGGTTCGACGTCGCCCACGATCGCGGCAGCTCGCACGGCGAAACGCGCGTCATCCGCAAGGCGTACTTCGAGCACCCCGACTACGTCCCCCTGCTGCATCGCGCCTACGACCTGTGGGCGGACCTCGCAGCCGAAAGTGGCCGCACGCTGTTCCACCAGTGCGGCCTGTTGCTCGCCGGTCCGCCGCAAGGCCCGACGATCGCCGGAGCGAAGTTCGCCGCCGAAAAATACGGACTGGAAATCGAAGACCTCGACGCGGCCGACTTCGGCGAGCGCTTCCCCGGCCTGCGGATTCCCGAAGGCTGCGCGGCCGTGCTCGAAACGATCGCGGGTTATCTCGAAGTCGAGAACTGCGTGCGAACGCATATCGAATCCGCGCAAGCCGCAGGAGGCGTGCTGCACACCGGCGAGACCGTCACCGGCTGGAAGTCCGACGGCCGGACCGTGCGCGTCGTCACCGACCGCGACGCGTACGAAGCCGCGAGCCTCGTCGTGACGGCCGGGCCGTGGGCCTCGCAACTGCTCACCGACCTCGGCGTGAAGCTCGAAGTCCGCCGCAAGCCGTTCCTGTGGTGCCCGGTCGCGAACGATCTTTACGACGCCGCGCGCCCTTGTCCGGCGTGGTTTTACGAGTTGCCGGGGTTCGGCGAGTTTTACGCGATTCCGTCGATCGACGGGCGGACGATCAAGACGGCCGAGCACACGGGCGGGGCGTTGGTGGACGATCCGCTCGCGGTCGATCGCGGGCTGCATCCCGACGACGTCGAGCGGCTGGCGGAGTTCCTGAGGCTCTCCGCCCCGGACGTCGATCCGCGGCCGGTGCGGCACTCCATCTGCATGTATACGAACTCGCCGGACGGGCATTTCCTCGTCGATCGGCTTCCCGGTGTGGAGAACGTCGTCTTCGGCGCGGGCTTCTCCGGTCACGGCTTCAAGTTCACGTCGGTGCTGGGCGAAGCGCTTGCGGAGATGGCGCTCGAAGGCCGGACCGAATTGCCCGTGGAGTTCCTCTCGCTGAAGCGGTTCGCGCCGAACGCCGGGTGATGCGCGCTTCGGCGAGTAGGACGGATTTGTAATCCGTCGTGCCCGCGGCAGCGCAAGGTAATCGCGAAGGCTCGCGGAAGACCGTCTCACAGGTACGTCCCGACGCCGGACGCGTCAGCAACCTCACATCCCGCGGGACTGCGTGAAACTGCTTCCCTGGCGGACGGAATTCAATTCCGTCCTACGCCGCCGAATCCCACCCTACGATTCGTTCGCCGTGATGACGAACCCGTCGGGGCTGGCGTCGATGCGGATCGTGGTTCCTTCGGGATAGCTGCCCGCGAGGATTTCGTTCGCGAGCGAATTCTGAATCCGCTGCTGGATGACGCGCTTCAACGGTCGGGCGCCGTACACGGGGTCGTAGCCTTCTTCCGCCAGCAGATCCTTGGCGTCGTTGGTGACCTCGAGGGCGTAGCCCTGTTCCTTCAGTTGCGCTTCCAGCCGCCGCAGTTGCAGATCGACGATCTGCCGCAGCTCCCCCTTGCCCAGCGGGTGGAACACGATCACCTCGTCGATGCGGTTCAGGAACTCGGGCAGGAATTGCCGGCGGAGCGCTTCGAGCACGCGGTCGCGAATCTGGTGCTCGTGCTCCCGCCCCGCCAGGTCGATGATCATCTGGCTGCCGATGTTCGAGGTCATCACCACGATCGTGTTCGTGAAGTCGACGGTCCGGCCGTGCCCGTCGGTGAGCCGGCCGTCGTCGAGAATCTGCAAGAGGACGTTGAACACGTCGCGGTGCGCCTTCTCGATTTCATCCAGCAGCACGACGGAATACGGATGCCGGCGGACCGCCTCGGTCAACCGGCCTCCTTCTTCGTAGCCGACATATCCCGGCGGGGCGCCGATCAACCGGGCGACGGCGTGCCGCTCCATGTACTCGCTCATGTCGACGCGGATCATGTTCCGCTCGTCGTCGAACAGGAACTCGGCGAGCGCCTTGCACAACTCGGTCTTCCCGACGCCGGTGGGGCCGAGGAAGATGAACGACCCGATCGGCCGGTTGCGGTCCTGCAAGCCGGAGCGCGAGCGGCGGACGGCGTTGGCGACCGCTCCCACCGCTTCCTGCTGGTCGATCATTCGCTCGTGGATGCGGCGCTCCATGTGCAATAGCTTCTCGCGTTCCCCCTGCAGCATCCGCGAGACGGGAATGCCGGTCCAAGCGCTGACGACCTCGGCGATCTCCTCCGGGCCGACCTCCGTCCGCAGCAGGCGCGTCTTTTCCTCGCGGCCTTCCTCCGCCTCGGCCTGTTCCTCCGCCTCCATTTGCTGGCGGAGCGCGCGGCGGCGATTGTCCAGCTCGTACAACCGCTGGTAATCGCTCTCTTCGACGACCTGCCCGGCGGCGTGCTTTTCCCGCATGGCGGCTTCGACCTGCTCGTACTCCAACTCGACCTGCTCCAACTCCTGGCGGACGGATTGCACGTCCCCCATGCCGAGCTTCTCGCTCTCCCATTGCTCCTTGAGGCTCGCGAGACGGCTGCGCAGCTCTTTCATCTCGTTGTCGATTTCCGACCGCTCGCGCTCGGCGTGCTCTTCGTTCTCTTCCGCGAGCTGACGGGCCGCGAGTTCCAGCCGAGTCAATCTTCGCTGCACTTCGTCGATCTCGGCGGGGACCGAGTTCAGCTCCATCGCGACGCGGCTGGCCGCCTCGTCCACCAGGTCGATCGCCTTGTCCGGCAGGAAGCGGTCGGTGATGTATCGCTCGGACAGCCGCGCGGCCGCCTCGAGCGCCGAGTCGCGAATCTTGATGCCGTGATGGCTTTCGTACCGCTCCTTCAATCCGCGGAGAATGGCGAGCGTGTCCTCGACGCTCGGCTCGTTGACCATCACCGGCTGGAAGCGGCGCTCGAGCGCCGCGTCTTTCTCGATGTGCTTGCGGTACTCGTCGAGCGTGGTCGCGCCGACGCAGTGCAATTCGCCCCGTGCGAGCGCCGGCTTGAGCAAGTTCGAGGCGTCCATCGCCCCTTCCGCCGCCCCCGCGCCGACGACCGTGTGCAATTCGTCGATGAACAGGATCACCCGCCCCTCGGCATCGGCGACTTCCTTCAGCACCGCCTTCAGCCGGTCCTCGAACTCGCCGCGATACTTCGCCCCGGCGACCAAAGCCCCCATGTCGAGCGCGACGACCCGCTTGTCCTTCAGGTTCTGCGGCACGTCTCCCAGCACGATGCGATGCGCGAGACCTTCGACGATCGCCGTTTTCCCGACGCCCGGCTCGCCGATGAGCACCGGGTTGTTCTTGCGGCGGCGGGACAGCACCTGCACGACGCGGCGGATTTCGTTGTCGCGGCCGATGACCGGGTCGATCTTTCCGCGCCGCGCGAGTTGGACGAGATCCTTGCCGTATTGCTCGAGCGCCTGATACTTCTGCTCCGGCTCCTGGTCGGTGACCTGGTGGGTTCCGCGGACGCCTTTGAGGGCGTTGAGGACGTCCTTCTCTTCGATGCCGTTGATCGCGAGCAGCCGCTTCGCCTGATCATCGACCTGCGTGAGAGCGAGGAGCAGGTGCTCGGTGGAGATGAAGGCGTCCTTCATCCGCTCGGCGACTTCGTCGGCGGCCTCGAAGACGTTGATGACGGCGTCGCTGACGCCGGTCTGCCGGCCGGTCCCCTTCACCTTGGGAAGCCGATCGAGTTCGGACTCGACGACCCCCTTCAACTGCGAGACATTCCCGCCGGCCTTTTCGAGGAGCGGGCGAACGATGCCCTTGTCTTCGTCGAGGAGAGTCTTGAGGAGATGCAGCGGCAGCATCTCGGCATTCCCCCGATCCTCGGCAAGCTGCTGCGCGCGCTGCACGGCTTCGAGGGACTTGACGGTGAGTTTGTCGAAGCGGAAGGGCATGCGACCTCTCGGATTCAATGAGCCAGTTCTAATCGAACAGTCACGTTCGCTCGACTGCCGGAGTCAACCACCCGAGCCCCGCACGAATCGGAAGAAATCCGTCCATCCGATCGAGCTCTTCCTGTAGGTGTGCTGTACCAGACTGCTGCAATAACGACGTAAGCCGCGCCATGTTCGCGACGGCATTCGCCGAGAAGTACCAGATTCCTTGGTGACCTTGAGAGGGGAGACGCCTGCCTTGAGGGCGCGTTCCGTTAATATCCATGCTCTCGCTCGATCCTTCTTGTCCAGTTCGATCTTCTCGACGGAAGGGCCCGGCGGGCGATCCGGAAATAGTACGTCCACGGCGACTCTTAACCACACGTCGATCGGCTGGCAGTAAAGATACGACTCGGGCGCGTCGCGAAACTTGGATTCCGAGCCAGTCATCAGCACCAATTCGCGAAGAAACAGTGACTTAACTTTATGGCCGATTCCGCGGAGGGAGATCGAAACGTATGCCGCCTGGATATTCCCCTGCTCAACGAGTTCCACGACATGCGGAACGTCGAAGTCTGGAAGGAGCGGATCGAACATGCAGTTGTTGCGTTCGTTCCATTTCCCCTCGGGATCCGTCGGATAGAGTCTCATGAACCCTTCCTTAAGCCCACTCAGATCCTCCCCCGCCTGCTGCAAAGTGCGGAGCGCTTTGACAGCGGCGATCGGAAAGCCGCGAGGAGCTCCGCTCTTTGCGAAGGCGAATCCGTGCAGGAACCATGCGAGCCCGAAGTAGCGATCGTGGCGAATACGTGGCAAGTACTGCGGGTATGCCCCGTAGGCCTCTGCAAATAGATCCCCTTGCGATTCGAACCACCTGAGCACATCCGTTGATCCAGCCATTTCAACCTCTCTGCCAGTGGGCTCACGAACGTTCCTGAATCGGGTGAAGCAACTACTCGCACACGGCAGCCTGCGCTGGTCCAATCTCTATGGGAGGGGAACCGGATCCGCGCACATCACGCGCCGCAGCAGATTCGGCTCGCTGGTCAGTAATTTCTGCGCGCCCGGATCGTTCTGCAACTGCTCCGCCAACGCGACGCCTCGCCGCTCCTTCTCCCGAATGAACTCGATGATTTCCCCCACCGTCCATTCGACCGCGTCGTCATCCACGCGGCCGGCCGGGTAGAACCGTCCCCGATGTAGGTGCGGCGCCCACGCCGATCTCCGCAACACCGGATGCGAGGGAGGCACGAAGAACAACGGCAAATGGATGTGGCAGATTTCCAGCGAGCTGAACCGGAGATTCTCCTGCAATAAAGCCGAATACGCGTTCTCCACGCTGTTCCAACCGCGCCCCTGGCCGAGGAACTTGGCAGTCACGAGATGCACCACATGACGGCAATGGACGATTCCTTCGCGAAGCGCCTCGAACGCCCCTTGGCCGGCCGGATAATCGTGTTCGTCGAACCAAATCGAGTAGTAGGCGGCGGAAAGCCGGTCGAAAATCGGACGCGCCAACCGATTCCGGTCCTCCGCGCAGTGAGACAGGAAGGCGTGATGGGTGCAGCGCGGGAGATGCTGAATCGTCCAGTCGCCGATCATCCTGATTCTATCCGACCGGGGGATGGAAGGGAGGGACGTCGGGCTCCGGCACGTCGCCTCCCGTCACCGCAACGATCAACTCCTCGCCGAGTTCGGTCGGATGGGCGAAGATCTGGTTCTTGATCTCCATCGCCCCCCCTTTGGCCAATTCCTCGCAAGCCATCCGGATCTCAGCGAGGCTTCGTTTCCCCTCGAGCGCGGAGTACAACGACTGGAACGAAAGCCCACGTCCCGCCTTCCGCGTCGGATCGAACCGCGGGAAGGCGGCGAGCACGTCGCGGTAGATCTCCGGCAGGTTGGCGATGTAGTCCTGCGTGATGGTCGCCATATTCGCGTCACTCCTTCTTTTCGAACTCCGCGTCGATCACGTCCTCTTCCTGCCCGGCTCCCGAACCGGCGGCCTGGCCATCGCCCGGTTGCGCACCTCCACCCGCTTGCGCCGCCGACTCGTACATGTGCTTCGAGAGCGCATGCGCCGCCTGCTCGAGTTCGCCGATGGCGCTGTCGATCGCCGCGACGTCCTCCCCCTTCTCCGCGTCGTTCACCTTGGTGATCGACGCTTCGATCGCCGACTTCGAACCGGCGTCCAGCTTGTCGGCGTGCTCCTTCAGCGTCTTCTCGGTCTGGTACACGAGGCTCGAAGCCTTGTTCCGCGCCTCGGCCAGCTTGCGGCGCTGCTTGTCCTCGGAGGCGTGAGCCTCGGCGTCCTTGCGCATCGTCTCGATCTCGTCGTCCGACAGCCCGCTCGACTCCTCGATGCGGACCGACGTCTCCTTGCCGGTCCCCCGGTCCTTCGCCGAGACGTTGAGGATGCCGTTCACATCGATGTCGAACGCCACCTCGATCTGCGGAACGCCGCGGGGGGCGGGCGGAAGCCCTTCGAGATTGAACTGCCCCAGCAGCCGGTTGTCGGCAGCCATCTCGCGTTCCCCCTGGAACACGCGGACGGTGACGGCGGTCTGGTTGTCGGCCGCGGTCGAGAAGGTCTCCTTCTTGGTGACGGGGATCGTCGTGTTCCGCTCGACGAGCTTCGTCATGATGCCCCCCTCGGTCTCGATGCCGAGCGAGAGCGGCGTCACGTCGAGCAGCACCACGTCCTTCACGTCGCCACCGATGATCGCCCCCTGAATCGCCGCGCCGATCGAGACGACTTCGTCCGGGTTGACCCCCTTGTGCGGCTCCTTGCCGAACACGTCCTTCACGAGTTGCTGGACCTTCGGAATCCGCGTCGAACCGCCGACGAGCACCACTTCATCGATGTCGCTCGGCTGGAACTTCGCGTCGCGGAGGGCGTTCTGCAAGGGAGCGCGGCAGCGCTCGATGAGTCCGTCGACCAGTCGCTCGAACTCCGCCCGCGTGATGTTCATCTGCAAGTGCTTCGCCCCGCTGGCGTCGGCGGTGATGAACGGCAGGTTGATGTCGGTCGTCTGCGAACTGGACAACTCCTTCTTGGCCTTCTCGCACGCCTCGCGCAGCCGCTGAAGCGCCATCGCATCCTTGCGGAGGTCGATCCCCTGTTCCTTATGGAAGCGGTCGGCCACGAAGTTGATGAGTTCCTCGTCGAAGTCGTCGCCGCCGAGGTGCGTGTCGCCGTTCGTCGAAAGCACCTGGACGGAATCGGCCTCGACTTCGAGGATCGAGATGTCGAATGTTCCGCCGCCGAGGTCGAAGACGGCGATCTTCTCGTCCTTCTTCTTTTCGAGACCGTAGGCGAGGGCCGCGGCGGTCGGCTCGTTGATGATTCGGGAGACTTCCAGCCCGGCGATCTGGCCGGCGTCCTTGGTCGCCTGCCGTTGCGCGTCGTTGAAATACGCGGGCACCGTGATGACGGCCTTGTTGACCTTGTGCCCCAGGTAGCTTTCGGCGGCTTCCTTGAGCTTGCGCAGGATGAAGGCGGAGATTTCGGGCGGGCTGTGCTCCTTTCCGCCGACCTTGACCTTCACGTAATCGCTCGGACCGCCGACGATTTCGTAGGGGACGATCTTCTCCTCGGCCTCGACCTCGCTGTGCCGGCGGCCCATGAACCGCTTGATCGAGTAGATGGTGTTCTTGGGATTGGTGACCGCTTGGCGTTTGGCCGGTTCGCCGACCAGCGTCTCTCCCTTTTCGGTGAAGGCGACGACGCTGGGGGTGATGCGGTTCCCTTCCAGGTTGGGGATGACTTTGACCTCGCCTCCTTCCATGACGGAGACGACCGAATTCGTGGTTCCCAGGTCGATGCCGATGATTTTCTCGCCTGCCATGTCGACGACCCCTGTGTTCTTTGGTCCATTATTGGAATCGTGATTCCGCCGTGCGCGGCGGATGCGATTTCAGTTGTCGATCGGCAGACATCGGCAAACGATATGCCGCACTGGCCGGGATCCACGGGTCGAATTGTAACGCATTCGCAGCACGGTGTTTGCAAAAAATCCTGGACGGCTTTCGAAAAAGTGGATCGAGCATCTCGCTGCCAAGTTGGCAGTTCCCGCATGTATTCCAGTCCGGTTCGAGACTGCCAAACCGGCAGTCAGCCGTCGCGTTGGAGCAAACCTTGACGTGGCAACGAATTGGCGACGTGACACACCCGCCGGCGCGCTTGACAGTGCGATTTCGGCCCTGTACAACAATCGAACCGTCGCGGGATCGGGCGAACCCCGATCGAATCCCGATTTCCGCTGGTTTCGACATCCTCTCCCCGTTTTGCGGGAGTCTCGCGCGAAAGGGTCTCATGGCGAAGAAGACGAGCCGGAAATCCAGCGCGAAACAGGCGGCCCCGAAGAGGACGGTCAAGGCGAAAAAGCCCTTTCGCAAAGCGGATGGGGTTCCTCGCAGGAAGCCGTCGCCGGGCAAATCCTCCTCCGCCTCCCGGACCCCTTCCAAGGCGGCGGCGACCGCGAAATCGCTTCCCGCGGAGATTCACAAGCTGGATCGCGAAATCGTCGCCGCGATCAACCGCCGGGCTGCCGCGACGACGGAACTCTTGAATCGCCAACCGGATCCGCAACACGCGGTGTTCGATCCCGAGCCGGACGAGCAGCTTTGGCGTGAGTTGGCCGAGCAAAATTCCGGTCCGCTTCCGCAGTCTGCGGTTCGCGGCGTCTTTCAGGAGATTCTCAGCGCCGCCAAGCGGCAGGTGAAGACGCAGCGCGTGGCGTATCTTGGCCCGCAGTTCAGCTTTACGCATCTCGCGGCCCTCGAGCGGTTCGGCCAATCGGCCGATCTCATCCCCGTCGGCACGATCGCCGCCGTCTTCGAGCAGGTCAACCGCGGTCATTCGGAATACGGCATCGTCCCGATCGAGAACAGCACCGACGGTCGCGTGGTCGACACGCTCGACATGTTCACCCGGCTGCCGCTGCGAATTTGCGGCGAAGTACAGATCGCGGTCCATCATAACCTGCTGGCCCGCTGCGCGCGGAGCGAAATCACCGAGATCTACAGCAAACCGCAAGCCCTGTCGCAGTGCCGCGAGTGGTTGTCGCGGAACATGCCGCAAGCCCGGCTGATCGACGTCACCAGCACCACGGCGGCGGCGCAACTGGCGCAGACCAAGCCCGGGGCGGCGGCCGTGGCGAGTGTTCAGGCGGCGGTGCAATACGGGCTGCAGGTGGTCGCCGAGAACATCGAGGACAACGCTCACAACGTCACCCGCTTCGCGGTGATCGGCGACGAGGAAAGCCGCCCCACCAGCCACGATCGCACGGCGATTCTGCTTCAGATTCCCCACAAACCGGGCTCGCTCGCGGACGCCCTGGTGGCGTTCAAGCGGAACAAGGTGAACCTCACCTGGATCGAGTCGTTCCCGCTTCGCGGCCCGGAGAGCGGCTACCAGTTCTTCCTCGATTTCGAGGGGCACCTCACCGAGCCGCGCATCAAGCGCACGCTCGCCGACCTCGAGAAATCCGCGGTCGTGATGCACCTTCTCGGCTCGTACCCGCGCAGCGAGCCGAAGGAGTAGGGGAAGAAGGAATAACGAAGAAGGAAGAGTGAAGAGAGAAGCGGTAGAATAGTGGGCGGACCCCTCGGGCGGGACGCGCGCTCCGCGCATCCGACCAGCCGTTGCCAGTGCGCTCTGCATTCGTTCGTCTTCCTTTCTTCTCTCTTCCTTCTTCTTTCTTCCGTCTTCTTTCTTTCCACCGAGCCACTCCCGTGATCATCGTCCTCAAACCCGGCGCGACCGACGAGCAGGTCGAGCACATCATCGAACGCGTCCACGAACTGGGCCTCAAGACCGAGGTCAGCCGCGGCGTCAAACGCACCCTCGTCGGCGTGATCGGCGACGAAGACGTGCTGCGGAACGCTCCCTTGCGGGCGATCGCCGGCGTCGAGGACGTGATGCCGATCCTCAAACCCTACAAGCTCGCCAGCCGCGAACTGCAGCCCGAAGACAGCGTGATCGACGTCGGCTTCGGCGTGACGGTCGGCGGCGGTTCGCTGGCGATGATCGCCGGCCCGTGCGCGATCGAGGGGCGGGAGATCCTGCTCGAAATCGGCCGGGCCGTCAAAGACGCCGGAGCGAACATCCTCCGCGGCGGCGCCTTCAAGCCCCGCACCAGCCCCTACAGCTTCCAGGGCATGGGGGAAGACGGGCTGAGGATTTTGCGCGAAGTCGGCGACGAACTCGGCATGCCGGTCGTCACGGAGGTCATGGATCCGCGGCAAGTCGAACTCATCGACCGCTACGCCGACATCTTCCAGATCGGCGCGCGGAACATGCAGAACTTCAACCTGCTCAGCGAAGTCGGTCAGACGAGCCGCCCCGTGCTGCTGAAGCGCGGCATGTCCGCCACCGTGACCGACCTGCTGATGTCTGCCGAATACGTGCTGGCGGCGGGCAACCGCAAGGTGATTCTGTGCGAGCGCGGCGTGCGGAGTTTCGACACGTCGACGCGGAACATGCTCGACATGGCCGCGGTGCCCAACGTGAAGGGAAGCTGCCACCTGCCGATCATCGTCGATCCCAGCCACGCGACGGGCCGCCCGGATTTGATCCCGCCGCTGGCCCTGGCGTCGGTGGCGGCGGGGGCGGACGGAGTGCATATCGAGGTGCACAGCCGCCCGGAAGAGGCGCTCAGCGACGGCCAGCAGGCGCTGCTCCCGGAAGCCTACGCGGCGACGATGCGGCAGATCCGCCAGCTGTGCGAAGTGCTGGGGAAAACGGTGCCGGTCGCGGGGTGAAGGTGGCTGTTCGGGGATCGTCAAACACGAGCGGATCGATACGATGTTGCCCGCAACCGCGAGTTCCGAAATTCGCCATGAGTTTCTGAATTACGGGTCTGCTCCGCCGGTCCGTCCGCTCTTCATCTGTGGCGACGCCCTTCACGTTCTGCGGGAACTTCCTGGCGGAACCGTCGATATGTGCATGACGAGCCCGCCCTATTGGGGGCATCGGCAGTATGCGACAGGCGGAATCGGACTGGAGGAAACCGTCGGCGAGTATATCCGGAACCTGTCCGCGATCTGCCGAGAGGTCAAACGGATATTGAACGATGAAGGATCGTTCTGGCTGAACATCGGCGACAGTTACCAGCAGAAGCGACTGACGGGTGTTCCTTGGCGCATCGCCTTGGAACTGATGGATCAACAGGGGTGGATCCTGCGGAATGACGTGATCTGGAACAAGGTCAAAGGTGGGCTGGACAACGCCACCGACAAGCTCCGCAACGTTCACGAGCACGTATTTCATTTCGTGAAGCGGAAATCGTATTTCTACGACGCGGATGCCATCCGGTCGAAACCGAAGTCGAGCAAGGTCTTGAACGGCGCCATCGTGTCGGCCACGGGGGTCAGCGGCGTTCGTTACCGCCGTCAGATCGAACTCTCGACGGCGTTGTCGGAGTCCGAGAAGAAGCGGGCGATGGCGGCGTTGAACGATATGCTGCAAGAGATCGTCGAGGGCAAGCTCGCGGACTTTCGAATGATCATCCGCGGTCAGCAGCGAACCACTCATTCGGACTCCGAACGTGTTTCCGGGCGGGCCCGAGAGCTTCGAGAGAACGGCTTTTATTTTCTGCGATATCATCCGAAGGGCAGCAAGCCCGGGGACGTGTGGGACATTCTCCCGGAGGATTCGCAGAAGCGGGAATTGCACTTCGCGCCCTATCCGGAGGATCTCTGCAAGATTCCCATTCTCGCAACGTCTCCGGAAAACGGAATCGTGCTTGACCCGTTCTGCGGCACCGGAACGACGAATCTCGTGGCCTTCGAGTTCGGCCGCAAGTCCGTCGGAATCGACGTCTCGCCCGAGTATCTCGAAGTCGCCGAGGATCGTTGCAACATTCTGCTGTGACGCCATCGCCATGAGTCGAACGGACACGAACAAGATCCTCGAACTCTTCGGGAATTCGACGCGCCGGAAGCATGGGTGGCGGCAGGTCGTCGATCAGCAGTCGTGCCCGTTCGCCAACGTCAAGTGCTTCAAAGTGCGGAAGAGCGAGCCTGACGTCTCGATCGGCACGTGCTCGGTCCGGTTCGGACGCGGCAATCGGGACATCATCATCTGTCCGAATCGGCTGCTGGAGCGACGGCAGGTCTTCACCGACTGTCTGCAACTATTGACGCAACACGATCCTGGCAACGAACTGCACGTCCTGTCCGAGGTTTCGATTCCCGGCGGCAGCGTGGATTATTTCGTGGCGTCCGTCGATCGCGGAAAGGTGAAGGATTTCGTGGCGATCGAGTTCCAAACGATGGACACGACGGGAACCATTTGGCCGGAGCGGCAGCGTCTCTTGAAGGAGTTGAAGATTCCCATCCGCCGAGGCGAGGGCGACTCGCGCAAATCGTTCGGGATCAACTGGAAGATGACCGCCAAGACCATCCTGATTCAGTTGCACCATAAAGTCGCCACCTTGGAGCATGTTGGGAAGCACCTGGTTCTCGTGATCCAGGATCACCTTCTGGAGTACCTGAATCGCGAATTCGAGTTCGGCCACCTGAAAGAAGTGCGCGTAGGCGACCCGTTTCACATCCACTCGTATCGACTCGAAGAGGCGGGGGGCAAGTTCAAGATTCGACTCGATCGCCGACTCAGCAGCGACGCCGCAGGTGTCGCGAAATGCCTGGGGATCCAGGCGAAAACGAAGATCGAACTGGAAGTCATCGTCGCCGCGTTGGAGAAGAAACTCTCCGACAAGACGCTGCTGACGATGGACTCTCCGCTCGCGCTTGCGGAAGAGATGCCCGCGGAGTGAGCATGTCTGCAAGATCCTCCTCGCGCCAATCGATCGCCATGCTGGCGGCCGTCGTCGGGTGCGTCGCCCTGGGCGGCGCGTTGTCGTTGTCGCAGCGCGCGGGCGAGGCGGTTCGTGATGCTGCGATGACCGCCGGACTCTGGGGCAATCAGGCGTCGCCGCCGGGGGATCTTCGCGACGGTCGGCTCGGTGGTGAGGGCCATGCGCGGTCGATTCCGGACGAGCGGCGGTATTCCGGCCGCACGCTCGACGAGTGGCGGGCCGTGATGAAGGCCCTCGTCCCGGCTGATCCCGCGAGTTTCGTGTTCATTCCCGGATTGATCGAACTCGTTCGAAACGAGGAAGTCCCCGCCGTCACGCGACGACAAGCCGCGCTCACGCTGGGGCGGATCGGTCGACCGGCGGCCGAAGCCGTGCCGCTGCTCGTCGAATTGCTGGCCGCGGAAGAGAGGATCGAAGAACGGACGGAGCTCCCCACGGCGATCTGGGCGGTCAAGGCGTTGGCGCTGTTCGGTCCCGAGGCCCGCGCCGCCGCGCCGCACTTGGCGCGATTGCTCCGTGACGAATCGCGCGAGGCCCGAGTGCGGATGGCGGCGATCGAGGCCCTGGCCCGCATCGGCGCGGCGCATCCCGCCGTCATCCCCGCGCTCGTCGACGCGCTGGCGCTGGGTCCGCAGTCCGACGCCCCCGACGCGCGGCGGACGGCGGCCGAATTCCGCGGCCTTGCGGCCGAGGCGCTCGGGTCGATCGGCACGCCCGCGGCGTCGGCGATTCCCGCGCTGGTTCGCGCCGCCGACGACGAAAACGAAGTCGTCCGCCGGCACGTCATCGCCGCGCTGGGCGCGATGCGCGAAGAGGCGGCCCCGGCGATCGCGACGCTGGTGAGCGCGCTGGCGTTCGACGAATCGCCCGCGGTCCGCGATTCCGCCGCGACCGCGCTGGGCCGCATCGGCGCGCCCGCGACGCCGACGCTCGCGCATCTGCTGGCCGACCGCGAGGAAGAACTTCGCCTGCGGGCCGCCGGCACGCTCGCCGAGATGGGAGAGAGCGCCCGCGGCGCCCTTCCGGCGCTCGAGCGGGCGTCGGCCGACGACAGCCCGGCCGTCCGCCTGCGGGCGGCCGAAGCGCTGTGGCGGATCGCCCGGAACGGCGATCGAGCGATCGCCGTCGCGGTCGAACTGCTCGCCAGCCGCGACCGGCAATTGCGGATCTCGGCATCGCGGTTGCTGGTGGAGATCGCCCCGCACGACCCGCGGGTGAGGCGAACGCTGCGCGAGGTCGTGGCGTCCGACGATCCGCGACTTCGCCGCGCCGCGGAGGAGACGCTGGAGAAGATCGCCCGCGCGGCGAATTGATTTTGGAGCATCGGCATGATGAAATGCGAGAGGAACATCGAAGCCCAAGCCCCTGGGCGGCTGCCCGGGGGGCTGCGAACGTCGAAACGCCGCGCGCCGGGACAACCTGGTCGCGTCCCCTCGATCCCCGATCGTACCTGGAAAGGCCGAACGAATGAACGACCTCGAAACGCGCGTCGCCCGGTTGGAGAATCGACTGCGAAACCAGCGACGGCTGGCGCTTGCGTCGCTGGCCGGTGTCGCGTGCCTCGCGCTCGCCGCCGCCGCTCCGCAGGAGCCGGCCCAGGAACTTCCCCAGAAACTGCACGTCGAGAGCCTGGTGGTGGGTGATGCGGAGAAAGCGCGGATCGAACTCACCACGCAGGCCGACGGTTCCTTTCTGATTCTGTACGACGAGACCGGCAAGCAGCGGTGGCGCGTCGCCGCCAAAAGCCGCGACCCGTACTGGCAACTCCGCGACGCCGGCGGCCGCGTGGTGCGCAAGCTGCCGTGAGGGGGTGAACTCGTCGCCTCGCCGCTCACGCCTTGCGGATGAAGTGGGCGGCATAGCTGCGCACCGGCTGGCCGTTGAGCACGTGGAACATTCGCAACTGGGCCAGCGTCGATTGGCTGAAGCGCGACAGCGGAATGTGCACGAGCTTCTTGCCGAACCGCTTCGCCAGCCGCCGCCAGCCCGCGCCCGGCGGTGCGGCGCTCAACAGGGCGACGTGGGGCACTTCGCTGTGTCGGCAGGCGGCGGCGATCAGCCGTTCTTCCAGCGTGTCGCAGAAGTCGAACTGGGGGTCGTCCCAGATTTCATCGATGGGCCGCGGCGGGAACAGGAACATCGCTCCGCCGTACTGCGCCAGGCCGATGCCCGGTCCCACCATCTCTTCTCGGAAGTCGGTCGCGAACAGCGCGAGGGTCGATTCGTCGTGATGCTCGGCGTGCCAGGTGATCCGCCAGGGATAGTCGCGGGGATCGGCGGGAGAGTCGAACAGCATCACCACGCAATCGAGGTTTCCCCGCGTGGGGGGGAAGACCTTCACGTGCAGTTCGCCGGTGTGCCAGTTGCGCAGCGTTTCGCGGATGTCGAGGCCGTCCTTGAGGCTGGTGGTGAACTTCTCGGTGCGGGCGAGGTCGGTGCCGATGATCGCCTGGGCCGCGTCCTTCACCCGCGTGCGGAACTTCTCGATCGCCACGTCTTCCGCGGGCCAACTGCACTGCGCGTAGGGGTTCCACCGCATCCGCCATTCCTTCTGGTCGATTTTCGGCGGCTTCGGCCGCAACTCGCAGTTTCGCCAGGAGATCGCCTGCCCCGGCAGACGGTTCTTGACCGTCACGATGTCGCCGTCGGGAAGCCGGCCTTCGCCGATGCCCATGCGGAAGACGTCGAACGGCGAGCTTTCGGCGTGAGCCGGCTGGTGGGTTCCCCACGTTTGGTTCGCGTCGTTCTGGCGGAAACCACCGGGGGGCTCACGCCCCCCGCTCGCCGGGACGTACTCGCGGGCGGTCTCGGTCAGGGCGAGTGCGAACTGGTCTCCCATGATCTGCTGGGCCGCGACGACCAGCGTGTACAGGTCGGGCGTCATCCGCCGTTCGACGAGCGCCAGGTTCCGCACGTATTGGAAGTAGCTCGCGAGCATTTTCGGCGTGATCGACTGGGCCCGCCGGCCGAGTTCGAGCCGATAGCGATCGCGCGTCGTCAACAACAGCGCCTTCAGGCCGTCGATCGAGAGGTTTTCATCGTCGTCGAGTTCGGCCCGCGCCCGCTCGTACAACCCGGTGACGAACGGCAATTCGCCCAGCAGGAACACCAGCGTCCGCGGATCGGCCGCGAACAGCCGCGTCTCCTCGACGAGATCGTCCTCGATCGCCGGCTCCACGACGGGTGGCGGGGGCGCTTCGCGGAGCGAAAGCCCCCGTCGCGCGTCGCGGGGGCTTCCGCGTT
>JBBDNT010000223.1:0-16393 GCA_040877445.1 Planctomycetaceae bacterium | reverse complement strand
GACTTCCCCGCCGGCGCGGGTGGAAAGCGCTTCGAACACCGAAGGATCGGTGTCGTTGTCGATGAAATGCACCGCCCCGGCGGCGGCGGCGGCCTGGGCGCCGAGCGGCGAGGGGCCGCCGATGCCGTCCGGGCCGTTGAAATAGGGCTTCTTCGTGAAGCCGCGGACGGTCGATTTCCCGGACGCTCCCCACGGGCCGAAATCCTTGTTGACCTCGATCATCAGCAGCGTGTTCGTGAGGCCGTCGGTGATGTCGGCGAATCGCACTCCCCTTTCGCTGCCGAAGACGCCGGGGTTCTTCGTCGGGTCTTCGCCGTAGCCGGAGACGCCGACATAGTGCGTGACCCCGTAGCCGTTCTTCTCCTTTTCATCGAGGCTGGGATGGAGGAGCACGCCGATCTGCTTGGAGAGCGGCTCCTTGTTCGCCTCGTCGTCCCAGGCTTTCTTGAAGTCGATGCGATTGTAGACCGGCTGCTCATCGAGGAAGGGGAGCATGCGCGTCATCCAACTCAGCCGCTGTTCCGGTTTGAGATCCTCGTTCGGATATGCCGGCGCGGGGAGTCCGCGAAACGCGTCGTGATGGTTGTGGAGCGCGAGGGCGTGGTTCTTCAGGTTACTGGCGGAATTGCTTCGCCGGGCCGCTTCGCGGGCCGCCTGCACCGCGGGCAGCAACAACGCGATCAGCACGCCCGACGTCGCCACGCCCGCGCTCCCGCCGCCGCTCAGCAGCGGGTTCGACGGCAATGAACTTCGCGAGGTCCAGTGGAAGCCCTCGTCATCCACCGTGCTCACGCTGACGTTCGGGAACAGGTGCCGCACCACCACGTCCGCGGGGGGCAAATCGGCCACCGTGACCGGCAAGTCCTGCCCCGGCGGAAGCATTCCACTCTGACGCAGCCCCCCTTGCAGGAAGCCCATGATCCACGGCGCATAGCCCAGCAGGCCGCGGTACACCGGCCGCGGGTCGCTCCCGCTGATCGACGTGAACTCCCTGGGCAGCTCCTTCATTGCGTTCTCCCAGTCCCCTTCCGGCTTCCACCGCGGGAGCTTGTCGTCCACGCGCAGCAGGAAGCTTTCGACGGTTTGCGGCAACAGGCCGATCGCCAGCCACTTCTCGTCGACGACGTAGGTCGGGCTGAACATGCCGCCGCCGATCTCGAGCACGACCATTTCGCGGCCGTGCTTTTGGACGCGGCGGGCCTGGAACTCGTTCGGCCCCGCCTCCTGCGATGCGCGGGCCAACAGGTTATCGAGCGTGGTTCGCAGTTTCGCGGCGTCATCGACCGCGAGGACGACTCCCGCGCCGAACACGCCCCCCGCGAGGTCGCTGTAGATCGTCGCCGTGCCGCCCAGCGGATCGAGCAAATCGGTCTTCACGTCCACGCCGAGCATCGCGGGCAACTGGTCGATCATGCCTTCGACCTGCGCCGCCTGTTGGGGCGGGCCGAGCGCCGTCACGTCCTTCACCACCTTCGTCAGCGTGACGTAGCAGTGCGACCAATCGATGCTTCCCGTCGCGAAGCCGAACAGTTCCGGCGGCAGTGGGGGAACGTCGTCGAGGGAGATCGGCTTTGTGCTGCCGAGCGCGAGCAGTCCCTTCTTCTCGCCGGGGGCCTCCAGCGTCGTCTTCGACCACGAGGCCTCGCCCTTGTAGCCCGAGCGGGTGACGAGCGCCCCGAGATTGCCGAGGCCGAGAGCGTCGAGAACCTGGTTCGCGGTGACTTGCGGCGCGTCCGGTCCCGTCGGCGGCAGCGGAATGCCGCCGAACCGCGTCCGCAGCTCGCCGAAGTCGAACCAGCCGAGCAGAGACCGCTCGAACCCCGGCTCTTCGGCGCGGTACTTCTTCCACAGCGGGTTGGCGGTGATGTTCGGTGTGCGTCCGGCGGCGACGTCGATCTGCTGCTTGACCGCGTCGATGCCGACGACCGCCACGAGGTGCTCTCCTTCCAGCCACCAGCCGACTTCGACGCCGGGCGAATCGGGAATCAACGCGCTGGTCACCTTCCGGCCGTCGAGAGTCTGCGAGCGGAGGTCGAGTTCTCCCTGCGTCCCCTGCTTGATCGCGGCGGAGAGGCCCGGCTCGAGCGGCGCGCCTTTGTGAAGCACCAGCGTGGCGAAGGGCATTGGCGCGGCGGCGCCGTCTTCGCCTGGAAGCGAGACCGCCAGCGACAGGCCGTTGTCGGTGATGAGGGTGTACGCCTTTTCGAGATCGGCCGTCGCGATCCCCGGCTCTTGCGCTTGCGCCTGCTGGAGAGCGAACCGCAGCAGCTTAGCCACCACGTCCATCAATCCCGATTCGTGCAGCGAGCGATAGGCGGCGGTCTTCTTCCAGGCTTCGTCGTGCGCCTGCATGCCGTCCCAGTCGAAGTACGCGATCGCCCCGGAGGGAAGCAGCGTCTCGACCGCGGGCGTTCGGTTCGCCTGCGCATGGACGTAACGAATTCCCGTGCCGACTCCCGCGAACAGCGCGAGGGCCAGCATCCAACGAACCCAGCGAGGCGACGACTTCATGGCGGCAACTCCGGTCTGCGACCTACGGGTGAACACGACTTGCGGCGTCCAGTATGTCGCCTCCCGCCGCGGAAGCAACCGAAATTCATTCGGTTCCGAAAAAAATTTCCGGCGTGGCGCGGGAGCCTCCCACGCGGGCCGCCCGATCCCCGTAGGAAGGTCCGCGGAAACAACCTGGACGATTCGGGGTGGCACGCCCTGAGTTCCGCGTAGGGCTTGGCCGCCACGCCCACGCGACCTGATGTTCACGTCCGCGACGGCGCGAATACGCTTGTTTTTCACGAATCAGGCTGTTTTCGACCGGCGGATTGGGATAGAGTAGCGGACGCGTTCGCGGCGGCGGGTGCGGCGGTGAAGCGGCCTCCGGACCGAGACCGGCCTCGATCGCACGCGACACGTCCATCCGATTCGAGATCGGCGAAGCTGGGACGCCCCGGGGCCGCCATCGCGAATCGTCACCTCATCATGCAGCACGTCTCACTCGGATTGGGGGCGCGGGCCAAGCGCGCCGTCGAGTCGAATTCCGCAATCGGAGAGCCTCTCGTGACCACCGGCGATCCCCCTTATCGTTTCGAAATCGGCGACGGGTACGGGCTGATCGTGCTGTTGCCCCCCCTCAACGACTGTCCCTGGAGCGACATCGAGAAGGTCGGCAGCGACGTTCTCGAACGGCTGAAGACGGAGAAGTACCGCGGCATCGTCGTCGACCTGTCTCCCTTGCAATACATGGGGAGCGCCATGGTCGCGCTCATCGTCCGCTTGTGGAAGGCGGCGAAGGAGCGGAACAAGTCGATGGTGGTCGTCAACCGCGACCCGATGGTGCTCGAGGTTCTGCAGCTCGCCGGCCTGCACAAGGTATGGACCATCGTCGAGACGCGCGAGGAAGGCTTTCGCGAACTCGGCGTTTCCGGCCGCGCCGCGGGAGCGGCAAGCGGCGGAGGCAAGGGAGTCGCCCTGCTCGCCGTCGGAATGCTCGCGGTCGTCGCCGCCGTCGCGGGAGTGGGATTGTTGCTGTCGAAGACGACCGCCGTTCCGGCGCAGCCCGCCTTCTGGACCGCGGCGGCGGGCGCCCTCGTGGGATTGGCGGCGGGAACGGTCATCACGCTCCGCGACCAGGAAACGGGGCGGCGGCTGATGGGCGTGGTGATGGTCGTCGCGGGCCTGGCCGTGCTGCTCGCCGCGCTCCTCAACATGCCGAGTTCCGCCGATCCCTCGGAGGCGCCGGCCGTCGGCGTCGCGGAGAAGCCCGCCGGCTGATCCGTTCCGAATTCCTCTCCGCCGCCCCGTCCCGAATTCACGCGTCCTTTCTCTTCGCGGAGCCGACCATGAGCGAATCCCCGACCGCCGCCGTGCCGCAATCGCCAGACGCGACTGGTTCCAAAGTTCCGGGCGAGGTCCGGCAACGGGCGTTGCAGGAGGAGTTGAAAGGACTGGTCGACGTGGTCGGCCCCGGGCCGCTGGTCGATCTGCTGCTCGAACGCGCCTTCCAGTTGCAGGCGACCGACATCCACCTCGATCCCACCGCCAACGGGCTGCGCGTCCGGCTGCGCGTCGACGGATTGCTCCACGACGTGCTGCAACTGCCCGCCGAAATGATGAACCACGTCGTCTCGCGGCTGAAGCTGATGGCGAACATGGACATCACCGAGCGGCGGCTCGCACAGGACGGCCACATTGCCAACGCCGTCCTGAAGCATCAGCGCGACGTCCGCGTCGGCAGCGGGCCGACCATTCACGGCGAGCGCCTCGTCCTCCGCCTGATGCCCGACGAGAAGACCTTCAACGACATCGAGGAACTGGGCCTCGAAGACGGGCAGGTCGAACAGATTCGCCGCTATCTTCGCGCGCCCTACGGCATGATTCTCAGCGTGGGACCGGTCGGGTGCGGGAAGAGCACGTCCATGTACGCCTGCCTGAATCAGCTCAACGACCCCAGCCTCAGTCTCGTCACCATCGAGGATCCGGTCGAGCGGCGGATCGAAGGGGTCAACCAGATCCAGATCGATCCGCGGATCGACTTCCTGTTCGTCGAGGCCCTGCGAGGCGTGCTCCGCCAGGATCCCAACGTGATGATGGTCGGCGAGATCCGCGATCCCGAAACGGCCCACATCGCCGCCCGCGCGGCGCTCACCGGCGTGATGGTCCTCAGCACGCTGCACGCCAACGACGCGGCTTCGACCATCGACGTCTTTCGCGAGTTCGACGTTCCCCCCATGTTCATCGCCGACAGCGTGCTGTGCGTCATCTCGCAACGGCTGCTGCGGAAGGTCTGCCCGCATTGCCGCCAAACCTACCATCCGGACGAAGCCACCTGCCGCTATCTGGGGATCGACCCCGCCCAGGCGGACGAGGTCGAACTCGCCCGCGGCGGCGGCTGCGATCAATGCTTCCACACCGGCCACCACGGCCGCACCGGCGTGTTCGAGATCCTCGGCGTGGACGACGCGATTCGCAATGCGATTCTGCACGAACGCCCCCAAAGCGAGCTGCGGCAGGTCGCGGCCCGGGAAGGCATGGAGTCGCTCGAGATGGTCGCGAAACGCAAGGTGCTCGCGGGAACGACCAGCGTCGAAGAACTGCACCGCGTGCTGGCGGCGTTTCCCACCTAGTACGCCTTCAAGTTCGATCTTATGAGGCGAAGCCGCCGCATGACGGACTGCCAGTCCGTCCGAGGCACGTCCGCCCACCACGGGAACTTCGACCGCAAGTTCGGAAGCGGGCGGGCACGACGGAATGAAATTCCGTTCTACCCGCCCATCGGTCGCCCACAAGATCAAGGTTGACGATGTACTAGTGCCTTGTCGCAATCAACCTCGATCCGCCGAAGGGAGTCGTGCCGCTGCGGTGGGTGCTGTGGACCTCGTTGCCGGTCGAGACCTTGGCTGATGGCTGACCGCTGAAAGCTGACCGCCCCCCATGATCGACCTTCGCGACGTCACCAAAATCCATCGCCGTGGAGAAACCGAGGTGCCTGCGCTGCGCGGCGTGAGTTGTACCGTTCCGCAGGGGTCGTTCACGTTCGTTCTCGGGCCGTCAGGGAGCGGGAAGAGCACGTTGTTGTATCTCGTCGGGGCGCTCGAGGAGCCGAGTTCCGGCGAGGTGGCCGTCGAGGGGAAGACGCTGGCCCGGATGTCCGCCCGCGAGCGCGATTCCTTCCGCCGCGATCGCGTCGGCTTCGTGTTCCAGAGCTTCAACCTGCTCGCCAATCTCGACGCGGTCGACAACGTGCTCGTGCCGTTTCTGCCGCGCGGCGTCACGCCGGAGATGCGCCGCCGCGCGCGGGAATTGCTCGCGCAGGTGGGGCTGGGTGAACGGCTTGAACACAAACCAAGCCAGCTATCCGGCGGCGAGCAGCAACGCGTGGCGATCGCCCGGGCGATCTTCAAGAACCCAGCCATCGTTCTCGCCGACGAGCCGACCGGCGAACTCGACACCCAGACCGGGGCGGAAGTCTTCGGCTACCTTCGCCGCCTGCACGCCGAGCACGGCACCACGGTGATCGTCGTCACGCACGACCAGCGATACTTGACGCCGGACGATCGGATCCTGAGACTCCAGGACGGCCGGCTGGTGGAATGAGGGAGTTACGAGTTACGAGTTACGAAACGGCCGTGCGAACGACGGCGAATTCATGCGAAGCGGAACTCGGCGGAACCTCTGGATGAAAGGCGGTTGGAGACGAATGGCGGCGAAGGACTTCGGCCCGATCGCGAGCGACTACGCGTTCTTCTCGGCGCATTGCACCGAGGCCGTGAACGACGCCGCCCAGTACGCCCGCGAACTGGCGGGGTTCGAGCGGCGCGAGACGTTCCGCATGCTCGATTTCGGTTGCGGCACGGGCGAATTCTCCGAGCGACTGCTGTCGGCGCTGAACTGGCCGCCGCCATCGCTCGATCTCACTCTCGCCGAGCCGGTCCGCGCGCAGCGGGCGGAGGCGGTGCGGCGGCTGGCGCGATTCAGCGAACGCGAAATCGCGACGGTCGAAACGCCGCTCGCCCAAGTCGAGCCGCGGTTCGACGCGGTCGTCTCGAACCACGTGCTGTACTATGCCGAAGATCTCGACGCGACGCTCGCGCAGCTCGTCGGTTCGCTCGCGCCCGGCGGGAGGCTGCTGCTGGCGATCGCCGGCTGGGACAATCCGCTGGCCTGGCTGTGGAAAGCCGGCTTCGCGATCCTCGACAGGCCGGTCCCGTATCATCTTTCCGAAGATGTCGAAGCCGGGCTGAGGCAATCCGGCGCGACGTTCCGCAAGACGCAGGTTCCCTATCGGCTGCGTTTCCCGGACTCGACGGAGAACCGGATGAAGATCCTCCGCTTCCTGTTTTCCGAGTACCTCGAGGAGATCTCCGCTCCCCGGCTGCTGGACGAGTTCGATCGCCACGCCGCGGGAAACCATATCGACATCCTCACGCAGAGCGATCATTTCTCGGTCGCGGGCGAATAACCCGCCCCCCGCCGGGGGCGGGCTCGGCCGATCACTTCGAGCCTCTATCCACTATCCACTATTCCGCCATGTCCACTCGCGTCGAACTCGCCATCACCGATTCCGTCGCCCGCGTGTCGTTCGTCACCGAGAACGGCGTGCACGTCTTCTCGCGCGAGACGCGGGCCGAACTCGCGCGCGTGCTGGATGAACTGGAATCGAGCAGCGCAGCGACCCGGACGCTGGGAGCGTCCGGGTCGCTTTCGTCGCAGGATCTGCACGCGATCGTGTTCCAGTCGGAAGGGAGGACGTTCGTCGCCGGGGCCGACATCCGCGAACTGGCGGCGCTCGACGCGACGACCGGCGAACAGGTCGCGCGCGAGGGGCAGGAGCTGATGATGCGCATCGAACGGCTGCGGCCCGTCACGCTGTGCGCGATTCACGCCGCGTGCGCCGGCGGCGGATGCGAACTGGCCCTCGCCTGCGACATGCGGATCGCCGCCGTCTCCGCCCGCATCGGCCTGCCGGAGGTTTCGCTGGGACTGTTGCCGGGCTGGGGAGGCACGGTGCGGGCCACGCGGCTGTTCGGCGGGGCGGTCGCGCGGCGGATGATTCTCACGGGGGAATTGTTTTGGGCGGAGGAAGCGCTCTCGCTCGGCATCGTCGATGCGGTCGAGCCGGACGATCGCTTCCGGGCGGCGGTCGACGAGCGTCTCGACATGATTCTCGCCCGCGGCCCGCACGCGCAGCGGACGGTGAAGGGCCTGATTCGCGAACTGGAAGGCGCCGACGACGACCACGCCTTCGCCCGCGAAGCGGAGTTGTTCGGAGCGTGCTGCGCCGACGCGCAATCGACCGAAGGGACCGCGGCGTTTCTCGAGAAACGGAAGCCGGTGTGGACGGGGCAGGGGGAGTGAGGAACTCGTTCGGGGAATGCGCGAAACCGCAAGCGTGCGGCGATCCGTCTCCGAATCGAATCTCCTTCTTCCTTCTTCCTTCTTCCTTCTTCCTTCTTCCTTCTTCCTTCTTCTATCTTCCTTCTTCTATCCTCCTCCATGCCCCTCCTCTCCCGCCATCGCATCGTGCTGCCGGTCGTGTGGGTGATCGCGGCGGCGTATCTGTTCGCGGGGTACGATCGCGGGTGGATCGAGCACGATGCGGGGACGCTGGGGCAGATCGCGGAGCGCGTTCTCGATGGCGAGATGCCGCATCGCGACTTCGACGATCCCTACACCGGCGGCTTGTCGTACCTGCACGCGGCGGGGTTCGCCGTGCTGGGAACGAGCCTGCACTCGCTACGGGTGATGCTCGTCGCGTGGACGCTGGTGTTTCTACCGGCGGTGTACGCGATCGCGGTCCGCGCGGTTCCGGCGTGGGGGGCGGGGCTGATCGCGCTCCTCTGCCTGGCGTGGAGCGTGCCGAACTATTACGAGGCGATGCCCTCGTGGTTCAACTTGTTCTGCGCCGCGTTCGGCACGCTGGCGTTGCTGAAGCACATCGAGACCGGGCGGCTGCGGTGGGTGTTCGTCGCGGGTCTGTGGGGCGGCGTGTCGTTCCTGTTCAAGTCGGTGGGCTTGTACTACGTCGCGGCTGTGTTGCTGTTTCTCGTGTATCGCGAGCAATCGTTGTCGAGCCGCGACGATGAAGACGGCCCGAACCTCGGATACTCGGCGTTCGTCGCGCTGGGATTGCTCGCGTTTCTGGCGGCGCTGGGGAACCTGGTCGGCGGCTTCGCCGGTTCGTTGATGCGGCATCATGAGAGCAATCCCGCCGGCTTCGAGACCTTGGCGGGAAGCCGGTTCGGTTCGCTCGCGATGCTCGCTCTGCAGTTCGCGTTGCCCGCGATCGCCTGCACGGTCCTGTTGCTGCGGAACGAATGGCGGTTGCGCCGCCTGACGGGGAAGCCGCGCTGGATTCGGCTGACGCGTCTCGGGCTGCCGTTCCTCGCGGGAGCGGCGCTGCCGGTCGCCGCGTTTCTCGTGCCGTATCTCGTCGCGGGCGGACTGGGGACCTGGTTCGAGGGAGTCTTCGTGAAGCCGTTGCAGCGTCTGGACGATTCGGCGCATCCGCTGCCTCCGCTGGGGACGATCTGGACGGCGATCCCGCTGGCGGCATTGCTGGCGTGGCCGGCGGTGCGCGCGCGGTTGACCGCATCGCGCACGGACGGTTTCGCTGGCACAAGTACGGCCGCGCCTCTGCCGGAAGCGGAATCTTCCGCGCCGCCGTCGCCGACGGCCGCGTCGTCCGTATCGACCGAAGGCGGTCCGCTGCGCGATCTTCAGGTGGCGGCGATGGTTCTCGCGGTGGCAGTCGCGGGAGTGATCGTCGCGGTCGGATCCGCGGTGACGATCTACGCGAGCGTGTGGCACTCGATGCGGCACGCGTTGCCGTTCGTCGTGCTGGCGGGATGCGCGGCGCTGTGGTCGCGGAACCGGCAAGCGAACGGCGAACTCGATTCTCGGACGCGCCAGAAGCTGTTCCTCGTGCTGGCGATGGCGGCGCTCGTCTCTCTCGTGCAGATTCCGCAGGCCTGGGGCGTCTACTTCTGCTACGCGGCACCGATGATCGTGCTGGCCGCGGCGTTCGTCGTCTCGACGCAGCCGTTCGCGCCGCGGCGCGTGTTCGCCTGGTTGGCGGTCTTTTATCTCGCGTTCGCGGCGACCTGGATGAACCGCAACGACGTGCGCCGGCTGCCGGACGGCTATCATCCGGTGGAGGAATACGCGCCGCTCGCGATGGAGCGCGGCGGGATTCGCGTGCCGCGAGCGCATGCGGAAATATACGGCGAACTCGTAAAGCTCGTACAGTCTCATTCGCCGGACGGCAGCTTCTTCTTCGCCACGCCCGATGCGCCGCAGGCATACTTTCTCTGCGCGCAGAAGAACCCGACGCGCACGCTGTTCGACCTGTTCGACGACGATTGGAACCGCCCGCGGGGCCGGGCGGCCCGGCTGGCGCGCGTCCTCGACGCGCACGACGTGCGGGTGGCGATCCTCTCTTACCGCGCCGAGTTTTCGATCGTCGTTCGCGATGGCATCGTGAGCCCGGCTCATGACGACATCTTGAAGCTCGTTCGCTCCCGCTTTCCGAACGTGAAGCTGGTGACCTTCCCCGGCTCGGACGGAGGCGCGAGACCGCCGGCGTTCGAGGTTCGCTGGTGACGATCGTTCGCGGATCGGCGACGACGAACGAGCGCCTCCGCCGCATCATCGCGCGAACTTCAGCAGCATCGCCCCTTCCTTGGGCATGCGGTCCAGCTCAGCCGTGAGTTTCCTCCGCGCTGCGGCCGCCTCGGCGTCGCCGGGCGGATCGGCGAGCGGCGTTGCCTCCAGAGGGTCGTTCCGCACGTCGAAGAAGCGGCCGTTGCCGTACAGTTTCCATCGTTGGTCGCGGGCGAAACGCACCGGCTTCGTGCGTTCCGGCCGCGGGCAATAGTAGGTGAAGAGCGCCTCGCGGGGATCGCCTTTATCTCCCTTCAACTGCGGCAGAAAGCTGCGGCCGTCGAGACCTTCCGGGACTTCCACACCGGCCGCTGCGAGCAGCGTCGGCAGAAAGTCGGTGAACCCGATGAGATCGTCCGACACGCGGCCGGCGGAAATCGTGCCGGGCCAGTATGCGACGAGCGGCACGTGCGTGCCGGCGTCGATCGTCTTCGACTTCCCGCCGCGGATCTCGCGGCCGTCGAGCGTCGAGACGATCTGGTCCTTCGTGCCGTTGTCTCCCACGAACAGGATCAGCGTCCGCTCGGCGATGCCGAGTTTTTCGGTCTTGGCGACGATGCGGCCCACGAGCTCGTCCATGCAGGCGACCATGTCCTCGAAGTTCTTCTGCCTGTCCTGGCTGTCGCGGGATTCGCTGTCGGGCGTGGGGACGAAGGGGTCGTGGACGAGGATCATCGGGTAGTAGGCGAGGAACGGTTCGTCGCGGTGCTCGGACATGAAGTCGAGCAAGTAGTTCGTCGCGATCTCCGGACCATATTCGTCGGGGCCGAATTGCCGGTTCTCTCCGTCGACGTATAACAGCGGCTTCCAGTATCGCGAGCCGAGCCGATCCACCTGCCAGAGGCAGCAATGGTCGAAGCCGGCTTCCTTGGGCCAGGTTCCCTTGCCTCGAAAACGCGCGGCATAGTGCTCGGCCCCCAGAAGCTGCCATTTCCCGGCGACGGCGGTCGCGTAGCCGGCGTCCTTCAGGCGATGGGCGAACGTCTTCTGATCGGGGTTGAGAATCGAGAAGGCGGAATAGTTTCGCGCGTTAGACAGGCCGGTCATGATCTCGACGCGGCTCGGCGTGCACAGCGGCTGTGAATGACAATGCCGAAACCGCATCCCCCGCTCGGCGAGCCGATCGATGTGCGGCGTGCGATACTGAACGCTGCCGTAGCAACCGAAGCACTCCCTGCCGACGTCGTCGGCCATGATGAGCACGATGTTCGGCCATTGCGGCGATTCGGCAGCTGATTCGCTCGCGGCCGAGAGTTGTTCGAATACGAAGTGAACCGTGAGGATCGCGAGCAATGGGAGCACGACGCGAGCGGCGCGGGTCGGAGTTTTCATCGATGATCGTCTCATTGAAAGGATGTGATGCGTTGCGGCCGTGTGTGCGGCGGGACGATCCGGTTCATTGGGAATCGTCCACACGGACGGCCCGGATCCCTCGGTGTTCTTGCGGTGGCCCCGACGAGGACCGTGAGTCGTCTCTTGTGGCCGATCGTATTCCCACTGAGGGGCAACCCCTCGGCTCATGATTCCGCTCGATGAACCTCTCGGCCCGCTGCGTGTAGCGTTCGGTGAGCGTCTCCTGAATCACCGGGTATTCGATCTTCCCTTCGCTCTCGAACAGCTCGACGGGCCGCATGTCGTTGCTGTAGAGGATGCCGAGGTATTCGTCGAAGCCGTTGCGCGTGGGGTGGAACTTCGGCTGATGGCCGAGGTGCCACTTCCCGATGCAACTGGTGCGGTACCCGGCCTGCTGAAACGCTTCGCCGAGCGTGACTTCTTCGGGGGGCAATCCGCGGTCGGGAGTCTGCGGATTGATATTGCCCGCCGCCATGCCGTTGCGGAACGGATAGCGGCCGGTCATCAGCGACGCTCGGGCCGGCGCGCAGTACGGACAGGTGCTGTGGAACGAGGTGAGTTTCGCCCCCTCCTGCGCCATTCGATCGAGGTGCGGCGTCTTGAACTTCGGATGCCCGTAACAGGCGAGATCGCCGTAGCCGAGATCATCGGCGTAGATGATGACGACGTTCGTCCGAGGCGCGTCGGCGGCGTGAAGGGGCATCGGTGCGCCGAGCGCGGCGGCGGCGAGGATGGCGAACGCTTTCAGTCGCTGCATGAATGAGCCTCCCAGCGCGGTAAAGCCGCAACCGAAAAAGATGTCGATGCGAAGACGAGAACGCCGCAAGAATCCGCAATGGAAAGAGAAAGCGAGCCTCCCGCGTCAGCGGGGAGGCAACGGTGGGCGGATCGGCGATCCCGTCAGACATCGCGATCACTGCCGGCTCGCGGCCCGCGTCTGTTCCAGTGTGCCGCGCAATTCCTTCAACCGGTCGGCGTGGTCGGCGCTTTCCGCCAGGTTGCGAAGCTCTTCCGGGTCGTCGTCGTGGTCGTAAAGTTCCTCTTCGCCTCCGCGCCAGTGGTTGTACCGCCAGCGCGGCGTGCGGATCGATTCGCCTCCCTGTTGGGTGACCGTGTAAGCGTGTTGCTTCGGCCAGTCGTCGCGATCCGGGTTTTCCAACAGTGGAACGAGGCTCGTGCCGTGCAGGATCGCCGGCTGCTTGTCCTTCAAGCGCGCCAATTCCGCCAGGGTGGGGTACAGGTCGATCAATTCGACGATCGCGGGCGAAGATTTTCCGGCGGACTCCTTCATCCCGGGAGCGGAAACGATCAATGGCACGCGGACGCTCTCTTCCCACAGGCTCAGCTTCTGCCAGCAGCGGTGTTCACCGAGGTTGTAGCCGTGGTCCGACGTGAAGACGACGACCGTGTTCTCGCGAAGGTCGAGCCGGTCGAGCGCATCGAGCAATCGGCCGACCTGCTCGTCCATGAAGGTCACGCTGGCGTAGTATCCGGCGATGGACTTCCGCTGCTGGAGTTCGTTCATGCCGTAGCGGTCCGCGTTGTCCATCGCCAGCGCCGCCCGGGGCACGTTCGCGAGTCTGTCGGCCGGCACGTCGGGCAGCGGGATGTCCCCTTCGGGATACTTGTCGAACAACCGCTTGGGGGCGACGAGCGGAACGTGCGGCCGCACGAAGCCGACGGCGAGAAAGAACGGACTCTCCTGCTTCGCGCGATCCTCGAGAATGCCGATCGCCTCGGTCGCCGCGAGGTGATCCGCCTGCGTCGCCTCGAATTCGTCGGGGACGATCACCCGGTAGAAACCGGTGCCGGCGGCCGTTCGAGTCGGCGACAGCAATTCACGTTGTCCGCGACTGCCTCTTTCGGGCGCCGTGATGTTGATCGCCCGGTCCCACGAATCGGGATCGTCTCCTCCCGGCTCACCCGCCTGGATGCCGCCCGGAACGCCCATGTGGAATATTTTCGACACGCGTTCCGAACGATATCCGTTCCGCCGCAGGAATCCGCCGATGCTGGGATGATCCGCGAGTTGCGGATTCACTGCCCGGTAACTGCCGAGCTTGTAACTGTTCCCGAGGATTCGCGTGCGGTTGGGGTACAGCCCGCTCATCAGCGAGGCCCGCGACGCGCCGCAGACCGGGAACTGGCAGTAGGCCCGGTCGAACCGCACTCCTTCGCGCGCCAGCCGATCGAGATGCGGCGTCTTGCAGATTTCGTTCCCGTAGCAGCCCAGGCACGCGGTCAAGTCGTCGGAGACGATCAGCAACACGTTGGGCCTGTCGGCCGCGGGGCTTGTCGACGACAGCAGCCCGCCGAGCAGCGCGGCGCACGTCAGCCCGACTCGCAGACATTGACGTCGGATCATCGGTGGAACCCCAAGGATTTCGGACGAAACAGGGTTCCGCGATTCTCACGATCGCCGGGCGGATTCGCAAGCAACGAGCCGGCATCGATCGTCGTTCCGTAGGAGTCCGATTCAGGGCGCGCGAGGAATCCTTTCGCATCGCCGCCGAAATTCTGCTACGATCGATTTCACTGGAATCCATCCCCGGATTCCAATCGTGGGTGGCGAACCGTCTCCGCAAGCTCGAACGAAGGAGCGCGCTCATGGTCGGTCGGATGCTGTGCGATCGCGCGGGTCGCGGACTGCTCGCCGTCGCCTGGTTCTTCATCGCTGCCGGCACATCCGCTGTCGCAGACGGCGTCATTCCGGCACGCGGCGCGGGCATTCTCGTCGAACGGAACGACGACGCCGGGACGACGACCATCACCGTCCCCGCCCACGACGGATTGCTCGACTGGAACGACGTGCTTCGCGGGATCGCCCGAGCCGGCGGCCTCGATGAGACCGTCATCGAGAACGAAGCGAGCGATCCGCTCGATTTGAACCGCTTCGGCACGCGGCTCACGTTGTTCGCGCTCGGGGCCGCCGTGCCGGACGTCAGCGTCCGCATCGTCTCGCATCCGGACTCGAACGAGACCGCGCTCGCGATCCGCCTCGATCGCGACGACGCCCGCGCGAAACTCCGCGCGGTCAAGGGCTTCGTCCGCTCCCGTTTCGCGAACGACGACGACGAATACGGCCTGCGGCTCGATGACGACTGGGAACGCCAGCCCGCCGATCGTCCGCTGGTCGTGCTGGTTCACGGCTACGCCGCGCGGTCCCGTTCGTTGAATGGTCTGCGTGCGGAACTGGTCGAGCGCGACTGGCCCTGCGCGATGTTCCAGTATCCCAACGACGGACCGATCGACGAAGCCGCCCGACTGTTGTCGCGCGAGCTGCGCCGTTTTCGACAAGACCATCCCGAGCGGAAGGTGACGATCGTCGGGTACTCGATGGGCGGTCTCGTCGCGCGGGCGGTCATCGAGGATCCCGACCTCGATCCCGGCGATGTCGCTCGGCTGGTGATGGTCTGCACGCCGAATCACGGCAGCCGTTGGGCGGAGGTGCCGTGCGGTCTCGATTGCTGGGACAACCTCGCGGTCCGGGACGACGCCGCTTCCGGCGGGGCATTCCAGGCGTCGATCGCCGATGGTCTGAACGAGGCGCGGGGGGATCTCATGCCGGGTTCGAAGTTCCTCCGCGAGTTGAATTCGCGAGAGCGGAACGCGAACGTTCGCTACGCGTTGATCCTCGGCACGGGCGCGCCCTACACCGCGGAGCGCGTCGCCGGATGGCGGGAGCGGGTCGGCATCTCGCTGGCGGAGAGCCGCACCGGCCGGCTGTTTCTGCCCCGCGTGGATGAGTTCTTCGAGGATCTCGACGAACCGGTCGCGGGAAAAGGGGACGGGGCGGTGTCGGTGGAGCGCGGCCGATTGGACGGCGTGGAAGACACGCTGCTGCTGCCGATCAATCACTGGACCCTGAAGCGGGGCCTCGCGCAACCCGCGGGCATCGAACTGCGGGATGCGATCCTGGAGCGGCTCGCGGCGTCGGAGTAGGGGATTCGTTCGGGGGATCATTTTCGCTGCTCGGATGGTGCGAAAAATCGGTGAAGGCGAACCTTCGGCCGTCTCCGGGCCTCCATTACGGCGTGACTTTGCCGGGATTCCGCATATAATCAATACGACCTGCGGAATGGTGCGCGTGCGCCCGCCTTCGGGTGAGCGTGTCGGCCGCGGCGGCTTTTCGAAACGTAATGCGACACGAACCCGGAGACTCCGTATGACGGCTGCCGTCCTGGAAAGACCGACGCTGGTTCTGAATCGGAACTGGCAGGCCGTGGGCGTGGCGTCCGTCGCCCGCGCACTGGTCAAGGTGTGGAACGACACCGCCCACATCGTCGATCCCGACGATTATCGCCAGTACTCCTGGGCGGACTGGGCGCAACTCATTCCGAAGGACGACGAGCCGATCATCCGCACGTCGAAACTGCGGCTGCGGGTACCGGAGGTGGTGACTCTCACCACCTACGACCGCGTGCCGGACAACACCGTCACGTTCAGCCGGCGGAACGTCTTCAAGCGGGACCGCTACACCTGCCAGTATTGCGGGATCCAGCCGGGCAGCGAAGAGCTGACGATCGACCACGTGATGCCGCGCTCGCAGGGGGGCCTGACGAACTGGCAGAACTGCGTGCTGGCCTGCATCGAGTGCAATTCGCGGAAGGCGGACCGCACTCCCGACCAGGCGCACATGCCGTTGCGTCATTCGCCGCAGCGTCCGACGTGGCGGCCGCTGTATGCGACGCGCGGCGTGCGGATCGAAAGCTGGAGCAAGTTCCTCAGCGAAGCGTACTGGAACATCGAGCTGCAGACCGACGCCGAAGGCGAGCGGGAGGCGTGAGCCTCTCGGTGGGTCGATCATCGCGCTCGACCTCGATTCGCACCAGCGACCCGGACGCGCCGCGCGTCCGGGTCGCTTGCTTCGGACGTGGTAGTCACC